>CAZDYP010000023.1:23926-38691 GCA_964509505.1 uncultured Anaerolineae bacterium
GTGGGTGTGAGCCTGCCCGACCTCGATGTGCCTGCCGCGCCGTTGCCCGAAGGCTTCGTGCGCGACGAGTTGCCGCTGCCCGAAGTGAGTGAGGTGGATGTGGTGCGCCACTTCACGCACTTGTCGCGTATGAACTTCAGCGTGGACACGGTGTTCTATCCGCTTGGTTCATGCACGATGAAATACAATCCGAAGATCAACGATGCCGTCGCAGGGCAAGTCGGCTTCGCGCAGATCCACCCGTATCAAGACGAAAGCACTGTGCAAGGCGCGTTGCAAATGTTGTATGAGCTGCAACGCGAGCTTGCGGAAATCGCAGGCATGGCGAATGCGACGTTGCAGCCGGCAGCGGGCGCGCACGGTGAGTTCACGGGCGTGCTGATGATTCGCGCATATCACGTCGCGCGCGGCGACAGGCAGCGCCAGAAAATCATCGTCCCCGATTCCGCGCACGGCACGAACCCCGCGACGGCGGCGATGTGTGGCTACAGCGTGGTCACCGTGAAAGCGGATGCGCGCGGCAATGTTGATTTGGAAGAGTTGAAGCGCTTGATGGACGACACCGTCGCGGGTTTTATGATGACGAACCCTTCGACGCTTGGCTTGTTCGACGAGCATATCGTGCAAGTCACGCAAATCATTCACGACGGCGGCGGTCTTGTCTATGGCGACGGCGCGAATATGAACGCGCTGCTTGGTATTGCGAAGCCAGGCGAACTTGGCTTCGACATCTTGCACTTCAATTTGCATAAAACATTTTCGGTGCCACATGGCGGCGGCGGCCCCGGCGCATGCGGCACAACGGTGGTCGAAAAACTCGAACCATTCTTGCCGATGCCTGTGGTTATCAAACAAGGGGAGCGCTACACCCTGGACTATGAGCGTCCGCAGAGCATCGGGCGCGTGCGCGCGTTCTATGGCAACTTCGCCAATCTGGTGCGCGGCTATGCGTACATGCGCGCGCATGGCGCAGCCGGCTTGCGCGCGGTGAGCGAGAACGCCGTGCTAAACGCGAATTACATCAAAGAACGCTTGAGGGGCGCGTATGACTTGCCATACAATCGCACGTGCTATCATGAGGTGATTTTCTCCGGCAAGCGACAGGCGCGCGAGCACGGTGTGCGCACGCTCGACATCGCCAAGCGGTTGATTGATTTCGGCATTCATCCGCCGACGATTTACTTCCCACTGGTCGTCGAGGAAGCGCTCATGATCGAGCCAACTGAAACCGAAAGCCTTGAAACGCTCGACCGCTTCTGCGGCGTGATGTTGCAAATTGCGGAAGAAGCGAAGACCAATCCCGACCTCGTCCGCGCCGCGCCGCATACCACACCCGTTTCGCGGCTGGATGAAACGACGGCGGCGCGCAAGCCCGATTTGTGCTGGCGACCATGACAAGGGCGCAGTGGGAAGTGGACCGTCATCAGTAATCAGGGCTGTCGCTCACGGATGACTGGTCACTGAAAATTTTTCTCATGACCTTTGAACCTTTGCCCATCCTGCGGGGTATTGTAAAAAAGCCCCCCGAGGTATGCCCATGCATGAGGATGGAGAATGGCTGGCAGGTGTGCGTTGCGGCAATCAGGCTGCTTTCGAGCGACTATACGAAAAGTACAGCAAGCCGCTCTTTCGCACCATTGTCGCCGTCACGCGCAATCAGGCTGTTGCCGAAGAAATTTTGCAAGAGTCGTTCATCCGCTTGTATCAGAACGCTAGCAAAATTGACTCTCAGCGGTCCGTGCTGCCCTGGTTATATCGCGTCGCCATCAACCTTAGTTACAATTGGGTGTCGCGCGACCACATGCGGTTTGCTTCGCTCGAAGACTTGCTCGAACGCTGTCAGGCGTTCTTCCACCATCCCATCGAAGTGGAAGCCGAAGTGGAGAAGCATGTGCGCGACGATGCTGTGCATCGAGCGATTGAGCGACTCCCGTGCGAACACCGCGCGGTCGTCGTTCTTTTTTATTTAGAGGATTTCAGTCTCGTGGAGATTGCCGAAATTCTGCATGTGCCGTTGGGAACAGCGAAATCGCGGTTGCACTATGCGCGCAAAGAGCTAGAACATGCGTTGAGGTCTGAGGCGCAATTCAAGGGTGAGGTGTCGTATGAGTTACTCTAAACAGCAGATTCGCCGCGCCGCGCGGATTGATTTTCGGTCTTCGAATGTGGAAATGGAATGGAAGAATGATGAATTAGGACAGTTGCTTCGTTGGACGTTGCGCCCCGTTGTGGCAAATGCTATCCTTGCCGATAGCGTGAAGACACGCCTGATGCAACGAGTTCACGTCCTAGAGGTGCGTCGCGTGCACTTATGCGGGTGGCGCGCATGGCTGCGGTGGGCGCGAGACTGGTTCAATGATTACGCGCTTTCTTCCGAGATGATTTGGCCCACCCCCTGGCACAGCCTCCGCGCAGGTCAGCTCGCGCGCTATCAGATGTTTTCGGCCTGGATGTTTCAGACGACGAGTTTCGGTCATTCATTGCCCATGCTTTAACCGACAGAGCCCCGTTTGCCCACTAATCGTGTGAGCGAGCGAGGTTCTTTTCATCTATTCCTCATATTCGATTGAACTAAAGGTTGCGTTTTGCTCGTATATCAGAATGAAGCTCAAAGCCCCTGAGAGACTTGTGTGCGTGTCCTGTCCATCAGGGGCTTTGTCGCATAAAGACGGTTGACGAACAAAGATTCGTGCGCTACGCGACGCAAAACTTACTTGCGTATTCTGCGCCTCTATGATACTATGCCCGCGCATTTGCGGAGCGAAAAAATTTTGGCTTTCTCGCGTGAATGCCATGTAGGAAGGAGATTGAGATATGTTTCGTAAGAAATCTCAACGGATTTCCCCGTGGTTTTTGTTAGGTTTGGCGTTGCTCTTTTCGTTGGGGTGCGCGCTCGCCGATTTAGCGTCGTCACCCGATGCCACCACTGCGCCGCAGCCACCGAGTGGAGGTGGGACACCCTCAGGCGCGGCGCCCACCCGTGCGCCCACCACCGCAGCGGCGCGCCCCACTGCGACCCGCGCAGTTGCAGCCCCCACACAAGGTCCCCGCTCGACTGATGCCCTGATTATCCCCGGCGACGATCCGCCCACGCTCGATCCGCACATCGCGCAAGACGCCAGCTCGGCGCTGGTCATCGTCGAGATTTATGGCGGCCTCGTCACCATTGACAAAGATTTGAAAATCGTGCCAGACATTGCCGAATCGTGGACGTTGAGCGAGGATAAGAAAACGTACACGTTCAAATTGCGCGCTGATGCGAAGTTTCATAATGGGCGAAACGTCACCGCGCAAGACTTCAAGTATTCGTTCGAACGCGCCGCCGATCCACGCACGGCCTCGCCCGTCGCGGACACCTATTTGGGCGACATCGTCGGCGTGAAAGACAAATTGAATCGCAAGGCAACGGAAGTCAGCGGCGTGAAAGTGATTGACGAGCGCACGCTGGCGATTACGATTGATGCGCCGAAATCGTATTTCACTGCGAAGCTCACCTATCCCACCGCATTTGTGGTTGATCGTAACAACGTCGAGAGCGGTGGACGCACATGGTTCCTCAAGCCGAATGGCACAGGCCCGTACAAACTCAAGCAATATGATTTCGGTCAACAAATCATCTTAGAGCGTAACGACATCTTCTATGGCACGCCGAAACCAACGGTCAAGACGTTCACGCTTTCGATTAGCGGCGGCTCGTACATGACACGCTACGAGAACAACGAGATGGATTCGACGCCCGTAAGCATCATTGACATTGATCGGGTGCTTGATCCCTCGAACCCATTGAATAAAGAACTGACTATCTCGCCGCAATTCAGCATCAGCTACATCGGCTTCAATGTGACGAAACCGCCATTCGACGACCCGAAAGTGCGGCAAGCGTTCAATATGGTGATTGATAAGAAGACGCTCGCCGAAGTGGTGATGCGAAAGATGGCTCAGGCAGCTTATGGAATTTTGCCGCCGAAGTTTCCTGGTTTCAACGATAAGCTGAAGGGACTGGAGTATAATCCTGAAAAAGCCAAGCAACTCCTCGCAGAATCGAAGTACGCCAATAAGATGCCCGAGATCACCTTGCACCTTAGCGGCGGCGGCGGCACGGCGGGCCCCGTAGTCACCGCGATGATCGAAATGTGGAAGCAACATTTGGGCATCGAGGTGCTGATTCAACAACAAGAGTTTGCGGCGTTTCTGCAAGAGCTGAATCGTCGCCCCACCCCCAACTTCCAAATGTACAGCATCGGCTGGATCGCGGACTATCCCGACCCGCAAGACTTCCTCGACATCTTGTTCCATGGCGAAAGCCTTGACAACCACATGGGCTACAACAATACCGAAGTGAACAAGCTGTTGGAGCAAGCGCGCGTTGAAACCGACGAGAAGAAACGCTTCGAACTTTACAACAAAGCCGAGCAAATCATCGTGGACGAAGCCGCGTGGATTCCGTTGTTTGTGGGCGATGAGTATAATCTGACCAAGCCGTGGGTGAAGGGGATGATTTATCCGCCGTTTGTCATTCCACGCTTGAAGTATGTGACGATTACCAAGTAGCTAATAGCGGATGGCAGATAGCAGCGAGCAATTGACTCTCTGCCATTAGCCATCCGCGCTTTGCGCGCGCGCCAGCGAGAAGACACGCTCTGAGTTCATTGTGGCGTCTATTTTGTTGAGCGCTCGCCGCTAATTCAAGCGCCGATTATGGCGATTGGCGAAGCGCAGAAGCAGGCCATCTTGAATGAAGTCGGTCAGTGCGCGGCGCAAATGTGGGGCGCGCGGATTTTCAATCAGCGTGAAGGCAATGCGATTGACACTATTGGGGGGCTGCGTCATCACAGGCGATAACTGGCAGTTCATGAAATTGGAAGCAGCCGCGGCGCTAGTCGAGAATCAACTGTATTAGCTGAATCGGGGTGAAGAAATTTGGGGTGCGTTTCAAGTGATCGCTTCACAATACCTCTCCGATTGATCATCGCTTGAAACCATTTCGATTATCACGATGACCGCCTACATTGTTCGGCGTCTATTCTGGTATCCCATCTTGCTTTTTGCCGTGACGGTTGTTACCTTGGGGTTGGGCTTGTATGGACCGGGCGACCCCGCGCAGGTGTATTTGGGTAAAATTAACAACCCTGACACTGTCGCACGGATTCGTGAGCAGTGGGGTATTGATCGCCCGTTTCACGAACAGCTCTTCAAATACGTTGGCGACGTATTGCAAGGCGACTTTCACGAATCGCTGGTGCGCTTTCCTGGACAAAAAGTGTCCGATTTGATTATGGCGCGATTGCCCGTGACGATGCAGATCAATGCGCTGGCGCTCGCGTTAGGGGTCATCATCGGCGTGCCAGTGGGCATCGTGGCGGCAATCAAACACAATCAATGGCTTGACAGTATCGTCAGCTTCTCGACGGTGCTGGCAATTTCCATTCCTGTGTTTGTAATATCGCCGGTGTTGTTGTGGATTTTCGCGCGCGAATTGCCCTTGTGGAGCGCGGCGGTCTTGGGCGTGAGGATTGGTTTGCCCACTGGCGGCTGGGATGGCATCTTTAGCACGCGCGCTGTTTTACCGATGGTGACGTTGAGCCCAATTTACATCGCTATCTTCATTCTACAAACCCGCGCGGGCATGATTGAAGCCTTGAATCAAGATTACGTGCGCACGGCGCGCGCCAAAGGTTTGCGTGAATGGCTGGTCGTTGGTCGTCACGCGTTTCGTAATGCCTTGATACCACTCGTCACGCTGTTTGGCTTGATGCTGGCTGGTATTGTCGGCGGGGCCGTAATTGTCGAAGGGAATTATGGGATTCCGGGCCTCGGGCAGTTGATGTTGCTGGCGCTCGCCGCGCGCGACTATCCCATCATCTTAGCGATTACGCTCATTTCGGCGGCTGCGTACATCACCCTCAACCTCGTCGTAGATGTGGTGTACGTCTTCATTGACCCTCGCATTCGCTACCAGTCATAGGCAGGAGGCTATGTCTCAGACTGTATTGGACAGACCCCAATACCCATGGAGCTTGGCGTGTTGCGAGAATGACAGGCGCTATGAATGACTTGCCACGTCAAACATTGATTGCATTGATTGCGCGCTACGGTGCCACATTATGCGACGACCCTAGACGCTGCAATGCGCTGTTGTTTGATGCCTGTCGTGACTGTCAGCGTGAAATCAATGCGTTGATGACGGCGCTGGACGAAAAAATTCATATTGACTTGTCGAACGCGTTGAACCCGCATGATCCCGCCTTGCTCGCCTATCTGATGAGGCGACTGCAAGAGCGTCGCGCGTTGAGTGAAGCGTCCGCGCGTTGGGCGGTGGAGTCGTGGGTTTTGGCGCTCAAGCCGAATGGCGCTCCGCAACCTACTTCAATTGCAACGCCATCGTATTCACCCTCACGCGCTAGTGGGGCGCAACGCGAAGCCGTGAAGGCGGTCGGAGCGATAGAGCCGTTGCGTCAGAACGTCTCTCCCACGCCCGCGAATCGCAGCGCAGAGACTTTGCTGCCAGTGCGTGGATATTGGCGCGAACTGTGGCGGCGCTTCAATCGCAATAAACGTGCCGTGTTTGGCTTGTTTATCATCGGCGGCATGTTTCTCACCGGCATTTTTACCGAAGAGCTCTCGCCCTATTGTCATACGCTACAAAATCTGCGCGGCGTCAATCAACCGCCATCACTGGTGCCGTTTCACCCATTTGGCACCGACGATTTAGGACGCGACCTGGCGAGCCGCATCATCTGGGGCGCGCGCACGGCGATCGTGGTGGCTGTGTCCGTCGTCACTTTGAATGTGACGATTGGTTTGCTGTTTGGCATGGCAGCAGGCTACTTTGGCGGAAAGGTGGATACGCTCATCATGCGCTTTGCCGATTTCTTGTTCGCCTTTCCTGATTTCTTGTTTTTGATTTTCATCGCAGCGACATTACGGCCCCCGGTCGTGAGCGCCATGCGCGAGTTTGGCGCCAGCATGGGCTGGAAACGAGGGACAGGTTGCACAATGGATTACGTTGCGTTTGCCGATTTCATCGTCGTCATTGGCGCGCTGTCCTTCATCGGTTGGCCGGGCTTTGCGCGCTTGGTGCGTGGACAATTTTTGAGCTTGCGTAAGCGTGAGTTTGTCGAATCGGCGCACGCGATGGGCGCCGGCGCGTGGCGCATCATCTTGCGACACATTCTGCCCAATGCGTTGCCTCCGTTGATTGTTTCGATGGCGTTAAGCATGGGCGGCGCGATCATGGCGGAGACCGGCTTAAGCTTTATTGGCGTCGGCATTCAGGCGCCCAATCCGAGTTGGGGCACCGCCTTGCTAGAAAATTACACCTATTGGCGCACCCGCCCCTATATGATCATCATTCCCGGCGGCGTGATTGCGTTGGTGATTTTGTCGTTCAACTTTTTGGGACAGGGCTTGAACGAAGCGCTGAATCCGAAGACGCAGTGAGGAGTGTTCAAGGTTCAAAGTTCGAAGTTCAATGTTCGATGTTCAATAAGCAGCGCTACGCTCATGTCAAGAAAACATGCGTCGGTGCGGAGCGCGCGCGGCGTTAGAGAACGTCGCCACCTCACTATGTTTCACTGCGCACGATTTCTGGACATGAGTCAATACTGATTACTCCAACTAGCGACTAACGACTAGCGACTAACGACTACTCAGAGGAGGTGTATGGGCACACTGCTGGAGGTGAAGAACCTCAAGACCCGATTTTATACGCAGGATGGTGTGGTGAATGCCGTCAACGGCGTTTCGTTCACTCTCGACGAAGGCGAAACGCTCGGCATTGTGGGCGAGTCGGGTTCGGGCAAGAGCGTGAGCGTGCTTTCTATCATGCGCTTGATTCCGATACCGCCCGGCAAAATCACCGAGGGCGAGGTGAACTTTCAAGGACAGGATCTGCTGAAGATCAAAGACGACGAGATGCGGCAGATTCGCGGCAACAAAATCGCCATGATTTTTCAGGACCCAATGACCTCGCTCAATCCCGTGCTGACCATCAATCAGCAAGTGAGCGAAGCATTGGAGTTGCATCTCAACCTTGACAAGGACAAGGCGCGCAAACGCTCGATTGAGTTGCTCGAACTCGTGGGCATCCCCGCCGCCGCCGACCGTATTGACGATTACCCGCATCAGTTCTCCGGCGGCATGCGTCAGCGCGTGATGATTGCGATGGGCTTGTCGTGCAACCCGCAGCTGCTCATCGCCGACGAGCCGACGACGGCGCTGGATGTGACGATTCAAGCGCAGATTCTCGACCTCGTAAAGAAGCTCAAGAAAGAAATCGGCATGTCCATGATCTGGATCACGCACGACCTGGGTGTGGTGGCGGGCTTGGCCGAACGGGTGCAAGTCATGTATTCGGGCTTCATCGTCGAGACGGCCTCGGTCAAGGAGATTTACGCCAATCCGCGCCATCCATACACCCTGGGCTTGCTCAACTCGATTCCACGTTTGGACAAAGGGCGCAAGGAGAAACTCACGCCGATTGAGGGTTTGCCACCCGACCTGATTGCGCTGCCGAAAGGCTGCCCCTTCCGCCCGCGCTGCCGCTTCGCCATCGCGCGCTGCGAAGAAGAGAATCCAATGCTGGAGCCAGTCGGACCGAAACACTATATCGCTTGTTGGGTAGATGTGACTACGGGGAGGCCGCGTCATGAGTAACGGGAACACCATTCAAAAAGGACAGACCTTGGTCGAGGTCAAAGAATTGAAGATGTATTTCCCTATCACACAGGGTATCATCTTCCAGCGCAAAGTCGGCGACATCAAGGCCGTGGATGGCTTGAACTTTATGGTGAAGAAAGGCGAGACACTGGGACTCGTCGGCGAGTCGGGCTGCGGTAAGTCGACCACGGGGCGCGCGATCTTGCAACTCTATCGTCCGACTGCCGGCAACGTGATGTTTGGGGGCCAAGACCTGACCCAAATCAAAGGCGAAGAGTTGCGCCGCATGCGTCGTCGCATGCAGATGATCTTCCAAGACCCCTACGCGTCGCTCAACCCGCGCATGACGGTCGGCAGCATTATCGGCGAGCCGCTCGAAGTGCACAATATCGCCAAGGGCAAAGAGCAGAAAGAGCGTGTGCAAGAGCTGCTCAAGGTCGTCGGTCTTAATCCGTATTTTGTGAATCGCTACCCGCACGAATTTTCGGGCGGTCAACGCCAACGCATCGGCGTGGCGCGCGCGCTCGCCGTCAATCCCGATTTCATCGTGTGCGACGAGCCCATCTCTGCGCTCGACGTTTCGATTCAAGCGCAGGTGCTCAACCTCCTCGAAGAACTGCAAGAGCAATTCAATCTCACCTACTTGTTCATCGCGCACGACCTCTCCGCGGTGCGCCACATCAGCGACCGCGTGGCCGTGATGTATCTTGGCAAAATCGTCGAGCTCACCGACCGCGACACGCTCTACGAAAACCCGTTACATCCTTACACGCAAGCGCTGCTCTCGGCTGTGCCAATTCCCGACCCCATCATCGAAGAAAAACGCGAGCGCATCATTCTGACAGGCGATGTGCCTAGCCCCGCGCGTCCGCCGTCGGGTTGCAATTTCCACACGCGCTGCTCTGTCGCCATCGCAGGCACGTGTGATCGCTACAAACCATACTGGCGCGATGCGGGCAACGGGCATTTCGTGGCGTGCTTTCGTGTGCATCCGTACGAAGGCGACCAACAGCCTGCGACGACGGCGGCGAAGACATCATAGCCGCGGAGTCGGTTAGTCGCTTAATGGTAGGGTTAGATGCTCATGTGCCAAGCCACTAAGCGACTAGCTGACCAAGCGACTGAACCCTGGTGATTATTCACAAGCTTGTAGTGACGGCTTTAGCCGTTGAACCTCTTGAGCGATGCAAGTCGTTACTACGACGATGGGAATAATCACCAGACTGAACTGCGTTGACAGTGTTCTTCGACACTTCTATAATCGTTATGCGAGTTTCGCGCAGAGATATTTTGAAAGGAGGTGAAGACACTGCATTAACTTAAACGAAGCTACAGTCCCCATTGTAGAACCCTGAGGTGTTCGTCGAAATTCGATATTTCTTACAATTAGGAGGAGAACGACATGAAGAAGTTAATTGGGGTGCTGCTAGTGGTCGCGCTGCTGCTCGTCGCGTGCGCGCCCACCGCCACCCCCGAACCTACGAAGCCCCCCGCGCCGCCGCCCACGACAGCTCCCGCCCAACCGACGCCAGCGCCCCCCACGCCGGCCGTCCAAGTTCAACCAACGCCGGTACCTGCCACTGCGACGCCTCGCCCCGTGCCGCAAGTCTTGCGCTTGAATGCGGGCAGCGAGCCCGACACGATTGACCCGCAGAAAGCATCATTCGTCGGCGAGATTGGCGTGATCATGAAGGTCTTCAGTAACCTCTTGACCTTCGACTCGAATGGCAACCTCATCCCCGAAATGGCCGCCGCATTGCCCACTTTGTCTGCGGATGGCTTGGTCTATACGTTCAAGCTGAAGCCAGGTTTGAAGTACAGCGACGGTCAACCGTTGACGGCGAAGAACTTCGTCTATGGCTGGCAACGCCATTGTGACCCCGAAGTCGCCGGTGACTATGCCTTTACAGGCTACGCCATCGTCGGCTGCGAAGCGTACAATACTGCCGACATCAAGAAACTCAGCAAGGACGATTTGAAGAAACTGCGCGACGCTGTTGGCGTGAAGGCGATTGACGATCTCACGCTCGAAATCAAACTGGCAGCGCGCGCGCCCTACTTCCTCTCCGTGTTGGCGACGTGGTGTGGTATTCCCACGCGCGAAGATATGATTACCAAAGGCGGCGAGAAGTGGACGGAACCCGCGACTTACATTGGCAATGGACCCTACGTTCTCAAGACGTGGGAGCATCAGGTGAAGATGGTTTTTGAGGCGAACCCGAACTACCATCGCGGCAAGGCGCCGATTGATCGCATGGAGTACGTCATGATCAACGACGCGGCTGTCGCCTTCACCGCATACTTGAACGGTGAGCTGGATTCGGTCGGTGTGGGTTCCAACGAGTTGAAGCAAGTGCAGAGCGACGCCAAATTGAAGGAGCAGTATATCCTACAGCCAGGCACCTGCACGTTCTATCTGGGCTTTAACACGACCAAGAAACCGTTTGACAATCCGAAAGTGCGCCGCGCGTTCGCGCAAGCCTTTGACAAAGATTCGTTCGTGAAGAACATTTTGCTGGGCTTGGGCTTGCCCGCTAATCAATTCCTGCCACCGGGTTTCCCCGGCTACTATAAGGAGTTGAAAAGCTTGAACTTCAACAAAGCGGCCGCTGCGAAAGAGTTAGAAGCCGCGGGCTTCGCAGGCGGCAAGGGCTTGCCTGAAATCAAGTATGGTTTCTCTGCCAGCCCGCGCAACCAGGCGCGCGCCGAGTGGATGCAAGCACAATTGAAAGACAACCTCGGCGTCGAGATCAAGCTCGACCCCTTGGAATCGAAGGCCTACACGGCCGCGGTGAAGAAGACCGAAACCACTCCGCAGATGTATCTGTTGGGTTGGTGCCAAGACTACCCCGACCCGCAAGACTGGTACACCACCGTCTTCCATAGCACCTCGACCATCCAGCACACCGGTTGGAAGAATGAGCAATTCGACAAGCTCACGAGTGGGGCCGACATTGAAGCCGATGCGAAAAAGCGCGACGATATGTACAAACAAGCCGCGCAAATTCTGATTGACGAAGCGCCCGTGGCGTTCTTCTGGTATAGTGTGGATTCGTTCTTGGTGAAGCCGTACGTCAGCGGCGCGAAGTTCACGCCCCTCGACTACTACTTCTCTAGCACGACCATCATGCAACTCAAGATTTTGCCGCACTAAACAAAGCTAGACCCTAAGGGTTTCCAAAAACCCTTAGGGTCTTTCATACAAGGTGTACGATGTCCAAGTTCTTAATTCGTCGTTTGTTGTACATGATTCCCGTGTTGCTCTTGATTTCGCTGGTCACGTTCACGCTAATGAAAATGACGCCTGGCGGTCCCTGGGACAAGGGTGAGGGGCAGCGCCAGGTGTCGCAAACGCAGCGCGAAATTTTGAATCGCAAATTCAATCTTGACAAGCCCGAATGGCAACAGTACTTGCTCTACATGTGGGGCGCCATTCGCGGCGATTTGGGGCCCTCGTTCCAATACAAAGACCGTAATGTGTCGGACATCCTCTTCGAGCCGCCCGAAGGCAAAGGGTTCTGGGAGAGCAAATTTGGGCGCTCGGCGACGCTGGGTTTGATTGCGGCGGCTATCGGCTTGGCATTGGGCTTGCCTATTGGCATCTTGGCAGCCGTCAAACAAAACAGCTGGATTGACTATCTCTCGCTGTTCATCGCCACGCTCGGCACGTCCGTGCCATCGTTTGTTATGGCCATTTTCATGATTCTTCTGTTCAGTTATTCGTTGCATTGGCTGCCGGTCATTGGCGACTTCAGCGCCGATTGGAAACCGTGGGTGATGCCGACCATCGTCTTGAGCTTCGGCTTGGTCGCGTTTCTAGCGCGCCTAACCCGCGCGACCATGCTCGAACAGCTGCGCCAAGATTACGTGCGCACCGCCCGCGCGAAGGGCTTAGTCGAGCGCGTCGTCATCTTCAAACACACACTCAAAAATTCTTTGATTCCTGTGGCGACAGTCATGGGACCTGCAGTGGCGGGTTTGATTACAGGCACCTTCTTCATCGAGTACATGTTCAGCTTCCCCGGCATGGGACGCTATTTCGTGCAAGCCATCAGCCAGCGCGACTACTCGATGATCATGGGCACGACGTTGTTTTACGCGCTCGTCATCTCGCTCGCCAACCTCACCGTTGATGTAGTGTATGGCTGGCTCGACCCGCGCATCAAAGTCTCGTAAACGAGTAGCCAGTAGCCAGGCGTCAGTAGTCAGGAATCAGATTGGGGAAGCTCAAATCTAGCTACTGACGACTGACGACTGACGACTGACGACTGGAGGGCACTATGGCTGTTTTATCCAAACCTCAAACACAAGCGCAACCCTCATCCCCTTCAGGGAACATACCGCAAGCCGCGCCCAGCAGCTCGTTGGACGACATCCTCACACGCAAGCCGCGCAGTTTGTGGAGCGACGCGATGATTCGCTTGCGCCGCAACAAGGCGGCGATGGCGGGCTTGCTCGTCATTCTCTTCTTCTACTTCACGGCGCTCTTCTCCCCACTGCTCGCGCCGTATGATCCGTTGCATCAATTTCAAACGGAAACACAGAAGAAGCCCGGCTGGTTGATTGGTTGGAACAAATCGCGCTTTATATTCGGCACCGACGCCGTGGGGCGCGACGTGTTGAGTCGTGTGATTTATGGTTCGCGCGTTTCGATGACGGTGGGTTTGATTCCCATCACACTCTATCTGGCGATTGGCGGGACGATTGGCATGGTGGCGGGGTTCTTGGGTGGGCGCACAGACAATTGGCTGATGCGTTTGGCGGATGTGTTTTATGCATTTCCCGGCTTGCTGTTCCTCATCATCATGGTCGTCGCGTTCCGCGACTCGTGGCTCGGCAACGCGCTCAGTGGTTTGGGCTTGGTGTTCATCGCGCTGGCCATCGTCGGGTGGGAAGGCATGGCGCGTTTAGTGCGCGGTCAAGTGTTGCAAGTGAAAGAGAAAGAGTACGTCGAGGCGGCGCGCATGATTGGCGCGAGCAATGCCCGCATCATGACGCGGCACATCGTCCCCAATATCCTTGCGCCCATCATGGTTTCGATTGCGTTCAGCGTGCCGGGCGCGATCATGGCGGAAGCGTCGCTCTCGTTCTTGGGCTTGGGTATCAAGCCGCCTACGCCGTCGTGGGGCGCGATGATTTTGGATGGACAGCAGATGATCTACTCGCAGCCGGGCATGGTGCTCGCGCCATCCATTTGCATTGCGTTAGTGATGTTGGCGTTTACGTTCCTGGGCGATGGCTTGCGTGACGCACTCGACCCGCGCTTGAAGCAATAATGTTAAACGCCTCCTCCTCTTATGAAGTTTGAAAAACTCAGACGGGTATGGAGCGCAGGCGTAGGACCAGTTTTTCACTTGTCCACCCGGGCTAGTCGCAAACTGGCCCTACACCGATGACGGAATTACTTTCTTACACTTCATGAGAGGACGAGGTGTATGTCCCCTCAAGCGATTGAGGCGTTTTAATTGAGGTTTGTTATGCGACGCATCGTTTGGTTAGGTTTGATGGCCGTGGTGGTTGTGTTGAGTGGGTGCCATGAATCAGCGCAAGATGATAGTGAAGCAGTCGCAACGCCGACGCCTATGGCACGCTCGGAGGTGAAGCAAGGCGAAGCAGCGCAAATTGGCGGCATTCAGCTTACCATTACCAAATCGGAGTTTAGCGCGCCGCAATTGAACATCGTGGCGATTGTAGAAAATAAATCAGATACGCCATTGACGATCAATCCTAGCCACTTCACGGCGTTGGACAGCGAAGATACCAAAGGCATGCAGGTCTCGTGCGGCGGCAAAGGCTCGATCTCGGGTGAATTGAAAGCGGGCGAAAAAATCGAGACGGAAGTCTGCTGGTTCGTTGTCGGCGCGAAACCGCCACTCAGAATTATTTACGAAGCGGTGGGGCGCGGCAAGGTCACCGTGTCCTTGTCGCCGCAATAAATACTTAACGTCAATGCGGGATAAGGTTGCGGGCGATTGAAAATTACGCCTCCTCACTGCGAAACCCGCCTGCGCGGGTTCAGTTCTAGCCGACAGAGGTCGGCTGGGCGCTGCGTTGCGCGCGCATTGCAGTCGCTGTGGCTTATCCCGAATTCACGTTACTTACGCTCA
>CAZDYP010000024.1:0-18371 GCA_964509505.1 uncultured Anaerolineae bacterium
TTGACCAGGCGCCATCAGAAGGCGTCAGACTTTCGTGAGCAGTCCAACGCCTTCCGTGCGCGCCAACCTGCCATGAAGATACACTGTCGGCGTAAAAAAAGCGTTAAAAACTTGGAGGCGTGTGAAAAATTTTGTGGCGATTTTGATAAGGCAGTCGCTCACGCGACAGTCAGCGCCGCCCCCACCCTGGCTTCATGCTCATTGGATGCGGTTTCCAGCGTGGCTGCGGTGAGCGATTCGGCTAGGTTGCTCGCCTGCAACAGCTTCTTCGCCTCCTCGTTGTCACGCACGGTCTTCGCCTTTTCTTCTCTTGTAAACGCCTCACCCCTCCATTATAATCTTACCACCTCATACAAGTTATACTTGGCGCGGTCCCAAGTTGCGCCTGGTTCGACACCGCAAACTACGCTGTCACCCTGCTAGTTGGTGAAAGTACTCAGTAGCCTATGTATGCCCCCGATGCCGTCGCCGCCGATATTGAAAATTTTCGGCGCGCGACGCAAGAACGACAAGCCTACAAGCCGCTCTACGTCAAACTCAAATTGATTTATGGCTGCAACCTCAAATGCGAGATGTGCAACCATTGGCGGTTCCATCGTGAACAACCCCTTCCCCACGCGCGTTTGTTATCATTGCTCGCTGAGCTGGCCGCGCTCGGTTGTCGCAAGATTCATCTGACGGGCGGCGAGCCGTTGTTGCGCGGTCACGTCCCCGAGCTCATCGCGCACGCAACAGCGTTGGGCATCCGCGCGAACATGACGACGAACGGGACGCTTGTGGATAAAGACAAAGCGAAGGCGTTAATCGAAGCGGGGTTGCGGGGCGTGAATGTGTCGCTCGATTCACCCAAGCGGAAAATTCACGACCATGTGCGCGGCGTAGCGGGCGCTTGGAAGAAGACGACGCGTGCCATCGAGCATTTTCACCGCTACGCGCACAAGGGGAAATTGATGCTACGGATCAACACCGTCGTCAACTCGCTCAACTACGAGAGTCTGCTGACGTTGCCCGACCTCGCACACGAGTTGGGCGCAGATAATCTCAACCTCATTGCGGTGGACGATCATTGTGGTCCATCGCTCTCGTTGAGCCGACGACAGATTGGCGAGTACAACGCACGGGTCGCGCCACACATCGCCGCGCGCGCCTTAGCGTTGGGCTTGATGACGCACGAGGATGAGGCGTATCCATTTGGACGCACGGAGCATGAAATCAAGCGCGCAAAATATGGGCAATACGCGCAAGGCTGGTACGACTGTCATCCGTGCTTCGCGCCATGGACACACACGCTGATTGACTACAACGGCCTCGTCTATGTGTGTTGCATGACGCGCGAGCAAATCGAGCCGCTCGGCGACGTGAAGACGCAGAGCTTCGCAGACATCTGGCGCGGCAGCGGCTACCAAGTGATACGCCGCATGATGCACCCGCCGCAGCTGGCGATGTGTCGGCGGTGCGATGATTTTTTGGAAGAGAATCGGAAGCTGTTGGAAATTGTGGAGGAGGTAAACGAGGGAACGAGCGACACGTCGCGGGGAAACGAGAAAATGGATAATAAGAGCTAGTCTCGTTTCCTCCTCTACCCGTTTACCCGCCCACCCAGTCACTCGTTTCCCCATTCACGCCCTTCAGCTCAAGTCGTCGAATGTATCGTCGTCCGTATCAGTGTCGTCGTTCAAATCACGCTCATACGTGCTTGCCAGCGCGAAGGTCGTCAAGTCTGTTTGATCGTACGTCTGCGCGGTAATCGGCAGCGCAATCGGTTGCGCCAGACCTTGTTGACAGGCAAGGCACGTCAAGCCCTGCGTCGTGACCGACACATGCTCATCACAATAGCTGCGTCCGCATTGAACGCATCTGCCCAGCGCCGCATTATCGCAGCGATGCGGCGTCAAAAAACCCACGACCATTTCGCATTGATTGGTCATTTAACCTCCATGCCTCAATGAGAATTGCCCTACTCACCGAAAAATATCCGCCCGACATCGGCGGTCTCGCCGTCTCTGCCGCACGCCTCGCGCAGCTGCTCGCGACAGCAGGGCATCGCGTTCATGTCTTCGCGCCAGCAGCGCAAACAAAACGCGCAGAGCATGATGGCATCGTCGTGCAACGCATCGGCGTGCAGCGCCGCGCCGACGACTCGCTGACCGCCTGGTTCGAATCCGTCGTCGCGCAACACCAGCAACAACCTTTCGATGTTTTGCACGCCTACTACCTCACGCAAGCGGGTTTCATCGCCGCGTATGCAGGGCGTTACCTCGACGTGCCATCCATCGTCAGCGCGCGCGGCAACGACCTTGACCGCGCACTCTTCGACTCCAGCAAAGCTGCGCACATCCTCTATGCGCTGCAACACGCCAGCGCCATCACCACCAACGCGCACGACCTCGCGCGCAAAGCGCAAGCGTTATGCGGACGCGAGGCGACGGTGATACCCAACGGCATTGACGCAGCGCACTTCACCGCTGCGCCACGCGATGAAAGATTGGCTCACTCATTAGGCGTTCACGCTTTGCCCATCATCGCTTTCGTCGGCGAAGCGCGCGCGAAGAAAGGACTCGCGCCATTGCTCGTCGCGTTTCGTGAGCTGGCGCGACAACGCCCCTGCGCCTTGTTGCTCATCGGCGGTGTGCGCGAGGGTGACGATGCGGCCATGGTCAAAGTCTTTCAGAAGCAGAACCCTGATGCGCGCCTCGTCGTCGTGCCGTATGTCTCGACTGAAGCGCTGCCCGCCTACTACAATTTGCTCGACGTGTGTGTGTTGCCCGCCTTGCGTGATGGTCTGCCGAATGCACTGCTCGAAGCGATGGCTTGCGAGCGCGCCATTGTCGCCACACCCGTCGGCGGCATACCCGACGCCATCACGAATGAGGTAAATGGCTTGCTCGTGCCTGTAGGCGATGCGACGGCGTTAGCATCAGCTATCCACACGCTGCTTGACGATGTGCCCTTGCGTCAACGACTCGGACGCCATGCGCGCGAGACGATTCTGCAACGCTTCACGCCACAACGGGAATTAGAAGGCAACCTCGGGGTGTATCAAAAAGTAAAAAGTAATGAGTAATTGGTGATGTGTGATGCCCAATTACTCATTACTCATTACTCATTACTAATTTTTCATACACCTTCCCCAACTTCTTCTGCGCCTGATGCCACGTCAAATGTTGATGCGCGTGTTGTGCCGCATTGGTCGCCAATGTTTCTGCAAGTATGCGGTCACGTAGCACACGCACGATTTGTCGCGCGAGGTCTTGGGCATCGTTGGGCGCGAACAGCAATGCGTCTATGTCTTCGCGCACGAGCTCGCGCACGACAGGCAGGTTCGCGGCGACGAGCGGGCGTCCAATCGCCATGTATTCGATCACCTTGAGCGGACAGCAGCCTTGCGTCACGTTGCGATCAGTCAAAGCGAGCGGTGCGACGCACACATCCGCCGACGCGATGAGCGCGGGAATCTCGTGATGCGGCACGGCAGGCTCGACGCTGACGTGCGCCTCCAAGTTGAGTTTGCGAATCTGCTTCGTCAACAATTTGCGTGAGCGTTTGCGCCCGCGGCCAACAATACGGACTTTGGCTTGGTGTGATTGTAGCACAATGGGCATGGCTTCAATCAACACCTCAAGCCCTTGCCAATCCGCCAGCGTGCCGATGTAGAGAATCGTCGGCGTATGCCCATCGCTGAACAACAATGGGGCCGCTTGAAAATCTTTTGAGCTGATGCCGTTGGGAATGACGGTGATGCGTTTCTGCAACACGCCCAAGCTCGTCAGATACGCGCGCGTCACATCCGATGGACAGATAATCGCATCCGACAGCGCCAACGTCGCCAGCTCTTGTTCGCGGATTTTCATCAGCAACGGACTGTCACGCAACGCTGGATAATGATATTTCAATTCGACGCTTTGTAGCCCATTGACCTCGAACAGCGTTTTGTATCCGTAGAGCTGCCGCTGTTGTGCGAGCGGCCACCCGCTCCACACCGAACGGTAGTGTACGACATCGTATCGTTCACGTGCAGCCACATGCTCCATAATGGCCTGACCAAACGTGATGGCGCGCTCGAGAAAATTTTCGTTAGGGTCCGTTGGCACACGTGTGACCATTGCGCCTTCATACATATCATGCTCAGGTAAGATCCCATCGCCAACCGTGAAGAGCTGCACGTCGTAGCCTTGCGCGACGAGGCCGCGCACGAAATAGGTGATGTGCGTGCTGGCGCCTTTGGGGCTCGGCACGACATCGAAAGCGGAGTAGAGCACACGAGGCATAGCTGGCAGCTGGCAGATAGCAAGTAGCAGGTAGCAGGTAGCAAATGGCAAGTAGCAGCTCGCTGGTGGCTATTCGCTATTCGCTATTCGCCATTCGCTATCCGCCATTCGCAGTAATGGTATATAATGTAGCACAAATGGCAAATTTCGCTCCCGTCTATCTTTCAATGAGCGATCAGCCGCGCGCCATTTTGAAAGCGATGGACGCTCTAGTGGCGCAGCGCGCGGTCGCCGCAGCGCGTTTTCACAAACGCAAATGGATTCCCCGCATTTTGTTTCTGGTTGGACTTGGTTTGCCCGTCGTTGATTTCGTGTTGGGTTACAATTTTTGCACGTTCACGCCCGCAGGTGTCGCGGTGTGCCTCATCGCGTTTTTCATGTCGCGCCGCTTGCGAGCGAATCGCACCAGTGACGCCTTCGCACCCCAATACGCGACGGCGCGCGAAATCGTCCACACCTTGCGCGACGACCTCAACCCCAAGCGCAGCTTCTTCGGCCATCTCGACCTCACGGGCGGACAACAAAAAAACAAATTGACGCGCGAAGCGACCAACGCGCAAGGGCATAAGGTGCAGTTCTATCGTGATGAATGGCTAACCGCGAAGCTCAAACTCTACGACGGCAACATGGTGCGCCTCTCCGTGATTGAATGGAACAAAGTGCGCGTCGGCTATTACAAGCGTAATGCGCGCGGCAAACAAAAATGGAAAGCGCCTAAACAAAGGAACGGGCACGAAATGAAGGTGCGCCTCTCGGTCAATCCGCAACGCTATACCATCGCGCCCAAAGATTACATCCGGGTCGGCGCAAAAGTCGGCGGGCTCGTCGTCAGCGCATTGAACACGCAAGGCGGCATCATTACGTTGTCGGCTTCGACCGATGCAATTTCTGCCGCTTCCACATCCGCCGAAATTTTGAACACGACGCCAGCGCCGCCCACAGCCACAGACATTCTCGGCGTGCTGCGTTTGACGTACGATTTGTTGCAACGCAAAGATCAAACCATGTAATGAGACCTCGCGGGTTTCCAAAAACCCGCGAGGTCTTGTCAAATTAGAGAGGTCTCACCATGAACACCAACAACTCTCGCCCCATCGTCACCGTCATTTTGGCGGTGGTGTTGATCATCATCGTGATGGGCGTCGCCGCCTTTTTTGCTTGGACAGGGCTCGCAGACAATACCAAGTTCGTCTCACAAGCCATTTGGTCGCAAACGTATGCCGAGACGCAGACGATGAAAGTGATGAGCGCGAGCGATAAGCAAAAAATCGTCGTCGTGCAGAACCTCAGCAATCTGAGCAGCCTCGACGCCAACGGCAAGACGTTATTCAAGCGCGATTTCACATCGCCGTTGGTGACGACCTTTGGCGATGTCAACGGCGACAATCAAGATGACATCATCGTAGCGTCAGTGGGTCAGGGCGGCGTGGCCGTCACCCTCTTAGACCTCAAAGGTGAGGTGTGGCGCGTGTTGACGGTCAGGAACATGACGCGTCCGGAGCGCGTGTCTCTCATTCGCTTTGCGGGCAATCCGCAAATCATCGTCGGCGACAACGTGGGCAAACTTGCAGCGCTGAAACTGGACGGCACGGAGGTGTGGCGCGCGGAGTTGAAGCACGGCGGGGCGACGGATGTGATTCGTGGGTTGGACGAAGTGAAGGTGGATGGCGGCGTATATCTCGCCGCCGCCAATCACGATGGACAAGTCGCCGTATATGATGCGACGGGCAAACCGCGTTGGACATGGTGGCTTGGCTCGACGTTGCGACGGTTACGCGGTTTCGATTTGCGCGGCGATGGCAAGGGGCAAGTCGTCGTGGGCGGCGATAACAGTCGCGCCGTGTTGCTTGATGCGAACACAGGCAAAGAGGTGTGGGGCTTTTCGGTCGGTGGCGCAGTGACCGAAGCGCGCGAGGTGGAGAACGATGGCGATCCTAAATCACGCGAGCTGATCATCGGCACGAAGAGCGGAGGTGTGATCGCAGTTAGTGTGGATGGGGTGCAGCTCTGGTCGGCAACGGTGGATGAGAAGGTCAACGAGATTGCGGGCGTGGATGTGGATGGCGATGGCATAGACGAGGTGATTGTCGGCGACGACGCGGGCAACGTGGCGCTGTTCAAGGGCAAGGGTATTCGCGCGTCGCTCGCTTCACATAGTTCAGCCATCTCGCGCATTGACGCCGAGAAGGTTACGCAAGCCGATCAAATTGTGGTGACGGACGCCAGCAAGGTTACATTGCTGTCGCTGAAAAAAGAAACGGCGCCGATTTGGTACAACCCCCTGCTGGCCGGTGTGATTGTCTCTATTGTGATCGCGGGCGCGGCGTGGTTCATTGCGACGATTCCGCCGAAGCCGGTGTTGCGCGCGGAAGCGACCGACCAAAGCGCGGAGGGGTTGCAATCGCGCTTACGCATGTTGCACGAAAGCATCGCCGATGTGGAGCGTTTGCGGCAAGCGGGTGAGATGGCGCCCGAAGCGTACACCGACCGTTTGCGCGAGCTGCGCGGCGAGTTGGCGAATACGGAGGCGGCGCTGCTCAAGGTGGGCGTAAAGATTCGACCGGAGACGAGCAAGTGTCCAAATTGCGGCGGCGCGTTGCCGCTCGGCATAGACAAGTGTGACTATTGTGGGGCGGTGGTGATTGCGTGAAAGGGAAAGAAGAAAGAAAGACCTGACATCCTCCATCAGGTTTTTCTTTTTCTTGCAAGAAAGATTTTAACGCCACTCATGTCTGAGCAAAGCGCACTCTCGTCTCAGTGACTACGACAAATCGGTCAGGCAGCTGTTCGGCGTAACTTTGCAGGAGTCGCCTGAGCGTTTCGATTTTGACAACGGCGCGTTCATCCTCAAGCCGCAAGAAAACAACACCATGATGTGGGCGGCGCTCGCGATAGACCTTTTCGCCGAAGTCCTTGTCATTCGTGATCAATATCCAATGCTCAGTATAGGCTTTGATGGTGATGTCATCGTCTGTGATGCCACGCGCCTCGTCATACACGGAGAAGACTTCGTGTGACTGCGTCCGTAGCCATGCGGCACGGCAGGACCTGTGCATTCGTCCACCAGAAACCGCATTACGCCATCTCCATAGCCAAAGGCATGAAGGTCGTATTCTCTAACGACTTCGTAGCAAACAGAATGCAAGCTTGGATATCTTCTGGCGTCAGTCCCTTGTATTCACTGATAACTTCGGACACCGTCGCACCGTGCGCTAGCAGATTGAGAATGTATTCCACGGTGAGGCGTGTGCCGCGAATAATGGGCTTGCCAACCATGACTTTCGGATTGAGGGTGATGCGCTCAAGCAATTGTTGGTCTTTCATCGTTTAGCTCTCCTACGCCTATGATGCACTGAACACTTTGATAGGGAAAACTCATACTTAGAAAGTGTTTTGAAAATATAAGACCGAGACCCTAACGGGTTCGCTGGCCAGCACCAAAGCATTGCACGCAGGCTGTCTGCGCAACGTGTGAACCCGCTGCGCCAGAAAAACCTTTAGGGTCTGAATTTCAAAACACTCTCTTATATCCTCACCTCCCCCACATTCGCCCCAAAATCAATTTTCAAACCCGCCGTCAACGCGATGCTTTGGTGCGGCTGCACCGTTTGCGTCTTGCCGTCGGGCAACGTGCAAGTCCAAGTGGTAGGCGACACATTTTTCAATGCCCACGCGTTGCGCGAGTTGCGCGTCACCTCCGCTACAGGTTTTTCAAAGTTGTACGTCTGCCCATCGTTGACGTGATGTGGGAACAATTGCGTATCGTGGTTGAGCATCACGACGTTGCGCCCAATGCGGATGCGTGGCGGCAACGGCACGGGGCGTTGGCATGACCAACATGGCGCGGCATTGTGTGTGGTATTGCCTGTCACGCGCAACGCATCCGCGTCGTAAAAATTTTCTGCGCCGCACTGACAATAGATGATAGAATCGCGCAGCTTCACCAATGCCGCGCGCCATTCGCTTTCGCGCACGCGCCCCTGTTGTGGGTCGCGGATGCCGTCAGTGAACGCGCGCGTGAACAGCTCGCGCAAAAATTGCGGATAGATGTTCCAATAGAGAATGGCGTTATCTTGATAGCCTTTGACGGGACGATTGGAGGTGTCGCGCGGATCATAAATGAACAACGGCTGTGTCCCATACAACTTGTTCATCGCGGGCAAGTCGAGCGCGTGAATCTCGGCTTCGCGTTTGCCTTCGAGTGGATGATGCACCATGAGCATGTAGAATAGCAAGACCGCGAGCGCCCACAAATCGGTTTGCGTGCTGGGGCGCGCGACGCCGCGCACAACTTCGGGTGCCATGAAGCGCGGCGTGCCTAACACGCCGCTATGTGTTGCGCCGTCTATGGCGACGTTGTCGTTGTCGGCAATCAGCGCTTCGCCGGTGTTGGGGTCAAAGAAGACATTGCCAAACGAGATGTCACGATAGCACAACCCTTTCGCGTGCAACTGCAAGAAGCTGTGCGCGAGCTCCAAGCCAGCCGTCGCCAACGCGCAAAAGGTTGGGTCGCAGCGTCGCTTCATCAAGTCCACAATGCTCTTGAAACGCGGTTCGCGCAAGGGCATGATGTAACCGAAGCCGCGCACATCGCTTGCGGTCGCCACATCGAGGGGCCACAAAAAACGCGCGGTCGGCGCGCCTTTGCGCATCAACAGCAGCAGCGTCTCTTTCTGCTGCGGCGTTGCCTGCGCGGGAAAATACCACTTGAGCGCGACCGCTTGCCCACCCCACGTCGCCCGATACACCTCGCCTTGGCCGCCACTGCCCAGCAGTTTCTCTATCTGGCAAGGTGTTGAGGTGGATTCAGTTTTAACAAGTTGACCAATTCGCAGCATGTAATCCATGTTCACAAAAACTTGAACAGCCGATACTGATTCCCCACCACCGCGCCCGCGACCCAACCGACGATGATACCGACAAGGATAGGCAAGCCCCCCGTCAAATTGCTGCCCAAGTCAATCAGAATCCAAAGCAACGCGCCGCCGCTGCCACCGACCAACGCACCTTGCAACAAGCGCAGCCAGCCCGTTGCCTTGCATAAGCTCTTGCCTGCCATGCCCAACGTATCCCACATCAATCCAATGTGGGCGCGTTTGCTGCTCAACATGCCGATCGAAACGAACGCCGTCAACACACTCATCGTTGCGCCGACCAACGCGCCCGTCACAAACCCCAGCGGCGCCAACGGCACGAAAAATCCGCCGATGATGAGACCCAGCACACTACCCGTGAGCGTGCTGCCGAATTCGCCGATGCGTCGTACGATGGCGGTTAATGCGCCGACCAATGCGCCGGGGATTGCGCCGGCGGTTGCGCTGACGAATACGTGCATCCACACGACGCTCTCCAACCCTCCGCCTTTGCTCAACGCCAATAACGCTTGTTGACCGAAGCCCACGCTCGCGCCGATGAGTCCCCACACTACCGCGCCCGCGCCCGCACCCAACACGCCCGTTTCAAATGCGCGTCGGATATCTTCAGGGCGCGTCTCGGTGATGGTGCGTAACATCTCGAACCACATGGCTAACACTTGACGCGCAACATAAAAGCTTTGCGCGAGCCATGGCCCCGCCAACGCCGCTGCGCCTATGCCCATGCCAATCACCGCGCTGGCAGTGACACGCCGCGCAGGCGCACGCGGCGTTGGCGCAGCTTGCATCGGGCGTGGTGGCATAGGCGCGGCTTTGAGCGAAGACTCACTGCTGCTGCGCGCGGTCGGCGTCTCCAAGGTGGATTGTGGCAACGCTCGCAGTTCGGCTTCGGTGGCGATGCTCAACGCCAACGCCCATGAATCTACCGCCCAGCGCGCCAGTTCCGGTGTCAAGCCACGATGTTCAACCAGACGTCGCGTGAGCTGCGCCAGCAAGATCGCTAAGGGTGTGCCATGCGATGCGTTGACCAAATCGGATGGCACGCGCTCATCCAACGCCACCGTGAGCAAATTGACTTCGAGCTTGTGCGCGCCGCATTCGTCTGCCAGAAACGCTTTACACCGACGCGGGTCTGCGCCGAGCGTGGGCCCATGTTGCTTGATGAGCGTTTGCAACGTGCGGCGCGGCAAAGAGTTGAGCGGTTGCATCATCGTTCACACAGCACATCGGCGCGACACAACAAGCCCACCGTGATATCGTCGCCGCTGCCTTCTTGCGAGGTTTCGGCGAGCCACGCGCCGAGATTCTGTTGCACGACCTTCAGCCCTTCCGCGCGCATGAGCTGCAGCAAATCACTGCCCACTTGCTCGAACCCTGCAGTACTTTGAAACGAATTGGCGTAGCCGTCAGTGGACACCATGATGAGCGCGGGCAACGCTTCGTCAAATGTTTGCACGTCCACATTCATTTCATACACGGCATCATCGGTGCATAACGACGTGGTGCGGTTGCCCAACAAGCGTGGATCTTTGGGCCAGCGCGGACGCGACACCTCGCCCCTTTCGGAGACGAGCAAAATATCGCCATCGCCCAATTGCAAGTACGCAATGCCGTCATCCAACGCGACGACAGCGAGGAGCGTTGCGCCATAGGCAATGAGTGGATTCGCTTCGAGCATCGCGCGTCCGATGCCGCCATCGGATGATGCCAGCTCGGTCCACTCTGCCTCAGTGAACGGTGTTGTGGTTAGATGCGCCGTCGCCAATTGCTGCCACGTATCCACGATGCTAAACGATAAGCGCCCCGAGGAGAGGGCGCGCAGGATGCACTGCGCATCGGCGCAAGGGGCTTCGCGTAATAGTTTGTCAATGGCAATGGTCGCTGCTTCGACGGCAAGCATGGCGCCAATTGCGCTGCGAAAACTTTTCCCGCTGCCATGGCCATCGGCAACGGCCACCATGAGCGGCGAGCCTGCGCCATGTTCAGGCGCCCAGCGAATCGCATCTTGATTGGGACGATGAGCGCGCAGATGGGTTGCGCCGCAGACGCTCGCGCCAATGACGCGCCAAGTGGGGAGAAAGCGAGGAGTGGTCATCAATGCCGTCAGGGAGTAATTGGTAATTGGTAATTGGTCATACGCGAGGCGTGAAACGTGATGGGTTGTAAGGTGTAATTTGTGGCACATCCCATATCCCGTTTCATCCATCACCGTTCACGTTTCACGCCTCACGTTTCACCACACATCATCTGCTCTATCATCGCTCGCAGCTGGCGGAGGCAATTGGGGCAGTGGCACGTTCACACCAGGCGGCAACGTAATCGTACTTTGACTGGCGGGCGCCGAAGCCGCTTGCAACACCGCCGTCGAAACCCAGCGAATGTGTCGCACCAGCGCTTCGGGATTGTGCGCTTGCAATGGCTTGATCTCAGGATTGGCAATGAACTCTTCCAATACTTCATGGTCGGCATCGTCGCCAATCGCAATCGCGACACGCACCGCCTTTTTACCCCAAGGTTCATTCAACAATGCGCGCAAACCGCCCGCAAAATCATCGGTCGGTTGCCCATCCGAAATCAAGACGAGCACAGGCGGCAACGCGCGCTCCGACATCGGCGGCATCTTCAGTTGTTCGGCGACGAGTCGCAGCGCCTTGCCCATATCAGTATGCCCGCTCGCGCGCAAATCGTCCCAACGGAATTGCGTGATGGGCGTCGGCGCGCCAATATGCCAGTGCGCGCCGTCAGCGAACGCCAGAGCGCGCACCAACACTTGCGCGTTAGGATTCTCGTCCGCCACGGCTTGCATGTGCGGAATCACTTCGCGGATGGCAATGTTCAAGGCTTGAATCTTGCCATCGCGATCCATCGAACCAGAACAATCGGCGATCCAAATGAAGTGCAACGGTCGCGCTGCGAGCGCGCCGCCCGGACGTCGTCCCATGCTATGCCTCCAGCGATAAATGTTGGACTCTATTCTACCATGTAATTGAAAAACCCGAAGGGTCTTTGCGCCCTTTGGGTTTAGTATTCAGACGCGCCCGTGACCCAATAGGCCGTGCGGGCGAGTTGACTTGTCACGCGAGTGGTATCACAATCGTATTGAGTCGCGCTCATCTATATCCGTGTGGGCAAGGCATTGCGCGCGCCGCCGTCGGATATGGCGTAGTTGTTCAGCGCGACGTGGATTGAACTGTTACCATCAGACAATGAAATCGCACGGAGCAATGGGGCAACACGTTGCCTCAACACGGAGGGCTTATGGCTATTCGGATCGTGGTCGCCGATGACCACAACATGGTGCGGTTAGGTTTGCAGATGTTCCTCGGACTGGAACCGGAGTTCGAGCTGGTGGGCGAAGCAAGCAATGGCACTGAAGCGGTGGAGCTGGCGCGCCAATTACAGCCCGAGGTGGTCTTGATGGATTTGGTCATGCCTGAGATGGATGGCGTCACGGCGACGAGCATCATTCGCCGCGAATTGCCCGACACCGAAGTGATTGCCTTGACGAGCGTCTTAGAAGACAACACCGCGCTCGATGCGATTCGCGCAGGCGCGATTGGCTATTTGCTCAAAGACACCGAAGCGCAAGAGTTATGTCGCGCCATCAAAGCCGCTGTCGCAGGGCAAGTGCAACTCGCGCCACAAATCGCCGCCCGTCTCTTGAGCGAAGCGCCTGCATCTGACCAAGCTAAACCGTTGACAGAACGAGAAACGGAAGTCTTGCGTTTGTTGGCGCAAGGTTACGCCAATAAAGAAATTGCGCGGCAGTTGGGCATCGCCGACAAAACCGTGAAGGTGCATGTCGGCAATATCTTGCACAAGTTAGGCGCGCAAAGCCGCACACAAGCCGCGCTCTATGCCGTGCGTATTGGCTTGGTCCCGACGCTCGCGTCGCATACGGGCCCTGCCGCCGCTTAGGAGGTCGCCTTGAATCGTTCAGCCGCACAAGATTCACACTGGTTGATACCCCACAACCGCGCGGGCCTCATCAGCTTGCTCACGTTGGGCATACTGCTAGCCAGTGGGTGGTTCGCCAGTCAATGGTACGCGGCGCTCTTGTTGACCGAACAACGCGCTTATGTCACAACGGAGCTCACCCGCTATCAAAATGTTTTGATCACCGCCATCAATCGCCGTCAGGTTTTCTTTGATAGTTTGCGCACCGCCGCGCAAACTGATCTCAAAGTGTTGCTGAACGCGCACCCGTCCAACTTGGCAATGGCCTTGAGCGACGATACAGGGCAGGTGCTGTATGGTTCGCCTGACACATTCCAAGCGGAGCCAATCACGGCGCGCATCGAATGGCCCGAAGGCGCGTGGAACATTGCCGCCGTGCCGCTCGGCGGTTGGCAGGCGTCTGTCCACGATTCGTTGCGCATCTTTCAAGTGGTTGGGATTTTTATCATTGGCCTTTTGACGGGCATAGTCTATCTCACAACGCAACGCCAAGCACAATTGACCCAAGCGGTGCGACAACGCACGCACGAGCTCTCGCTGCTCAACCTCAATTTGCAGCGCGACATCGCCGCGCGCGTGCAAGCCGAACAGGCTTTGCGCGCAGCCAATCAAAAACTGAATGCATTGATTCAAGCGGCGCCAATTGCGATTGTCGAGTTGGACACGGCGCAACGCGTGCAACGCTGGAATCCCGCCGCAGAACGCATCTTCGGTTGGCACCCTGCTGAAGTCTTAGGACATAAGTTACCCATCGTCAGCCCAGACACCTCCCACACGCTCCACACAGCCCCCCAATCCTTCGCCGCGTTAGAGTTGCGCCTACGACGAAAAGACGGCTCGACGGTCAGCGTCAGCCAATCGGCGGCAGCGTTGCGCGACGCGCAAAACCGCGTGGTCGGCACGTTGATGACATACGTGGACATGACGGAACGCCGTTTAGCCGAAGAAGCCCTACGACGTTCACAAGCGCAAGTGTTAGAAAAAGAGCAACGGCGGCGTGTCGCCGAGGGGCTGCGCGAAATTTTGGCGGTGCTCAACTCGAAGCGTCCCTTGCCCGAAATTTTGCAGCACATCGTCCAACAAGCTTGCCATCTACTCCATAGCGACGCGAGCGCGCTCTATCGCTTGGACCCAACCGAGCTATGTTTGCGCACGCAAGCCGCGCACGGTTTACCTGCAGACTATCTCGCTCAACCGCCCATTCCCAATGGCGTAGGCGCGATTGGACGCGCAGTGAGCGAGCGGCAACCCATTGCCGTCACCGACGCGTCTGACGCTGCCGGCGCAGCGTTATCTGAAACATACCCGTCACACTTTCGTGCCTGGTTCGCCGTGCCGCTCATCATTCAACGCGAGACTTATGGGAGCCTCGTTTTTTATTATGCAGAGGCGCGCGAATTTTCTGAGGAAGAGTTGTCGCTCGCTATGTCCTTGAGCGATCAAGCAACGTTGGCGATTGAGAATGCGCGCCTACACGCGCAGGCGCAGCAGCTGGCGATGTTGGAGGAGCGGCAGCGCATCGCGCGTGAATTGCACGACTCGGTTTCACAAGCGTTGTATGGCATCTCGCTGGGCGCGCACACCGCGCGAGCGCACCTAGAACGCAACCCGCGCAAAGTGGCTGAGTCGCTAGACTATATGCTGAGTCTAGCCGATCTGGGCTTGACCGAAATGCGCGCCCTCATCTTTGAGCTGCGCCCTGAATCGCTCGCAAAGGAAGGGTTAGTCGCCGCGTTGAATAAACAAGTCGCCGTCCTACGCGCGCGCCATCAGCTCACCGTGCAGACGAGGTTGTGCCAAGAACCGCAAGCGTCGCTCCATACTAAAGAAGCGTTTTACCGCGTCGCGCAAGAATCATTTCACAACATCGTCAAACACGCCCGCGCGAACCATGTCGAGGTGCAGCTCACACAGACTGACGGCGTGTTGACGTTGGAGGTGCGAGACAACGGCCGCGGGTTCGATGCGCAGCGCGAGTTTCCCGGTCATCTCGGGTTACAGTCCATGCGTGAACGTATCGCAGACATCGGCGGCGCCCTCAGCATCGAAAGCGCACACGGACAAGGCGCTTGTATTCGCGCGACGGCGCCGTTGACATAAGCGCAAACCCAACAACGCATTGAGAAAAGAAGGCATCGTTGATTCCTTCATTCGTGGTTGGGTCGAGACAACAAAACGGGGAGACGAATTCCTAATTCGTTTCCCCGTCTGCTCGGTGCCTCGTCTTCTCGGTTCCTATTCCCCCATCACCGCCCGCCTAAACTCCTCATAATTCGCAGAGCATTGAATGACCGGGCGATGAGCCTTCATCGTGAAGTCAGGATCCTTCAAACCTGAACCCGTCAACACGCTCACAATTCGTTGCCCTTGTTGCAAATCGCCACGACGCGCCAGCTTCAAAATGCCCGCTACCCCTGCCGCCGATGACGGTTCGCAAAAGATACCCACTTTTGTGGCGAGCAAGTGATACGCGGCGATGATTTCCTCGTCGGTCACTGAGTCAATCAAGCCATGCGATTCATCACGCGCGGCCACCGCAAGCTTCCAACTCGCAGGGTTGCCAATGCGAATCGCGGAAGCAATGGTTTCGGGTTTGGCTATGGGGACGCCGCGCACAATCGCCGCCGAGCCTTCTGCTTCAAAACCAAACAGGCGTGGGAGTTCCTCGGCAATCCCAGCCGCATAATACTCTTTGAACCCTTTCCAATACGCGCTGATATTGCCCGCGTTGCCGACGGGCAGCGCCAGAATGTGAGGTGCGTCGCCCAACGCATCCACGATTTCAAAAGCCGCCGTCTTCTGCCCTTCGAGGCGAAAGGGATTGACCGAATTCACCAACGTAATCGGATGACTCGCGGCGAGTTCGCGCACAAACTCCAACGCCATGTCGAAGTTGCCATCCACAGCCACGATCTTCGCGCCATGCACGATGGCTTGCCCTAATTTGCTCTGCGTGATTTTGCCATTGGGGATGACGACGACGCACTCCAAGCTTGCGTGCGCCGCGTACGCGGCCGCGCTCGCCGAGGTGTTGCCCGTCGAGGCGCAAATGATGGCGCGCGATTGCGCTTCCATCGCTTTGGCAATCGCCATGACCATGCCGCGATCTTTGAACGAGCCCGATGGATTGCAGCCCTCCAGCTTCAGCCACACCTCGCAGCCCGTCTCCCGTTCCAACGCCGGCGCGCGTACGAGCGGCGTGTCGCCTTCGCCGAGCGTGATGAGGGGCGTGTTGGGTGTGATGGGCAACCGATTTTTGTAGTGAGCTAAAACGCCTATGGTCATCAATTAAAACCCAAAAGTAGTGAGTAAACAGTAATCGCGCTGACGCGAGTGCGCTTACTGTTTACTCCTTAGAGAGTGTTTTGAAATTCAGACCCTAACGGTTTTTCTGGCGCAGCGGGTTCACCAGTGGCGCCGCAAGCCTGCCGGAAATGCTTTGTGGCTGGCCAGCGAAACCGTTAGGGTCTCGGTCTGATATGTTCAAAACACTTTCTTAGATTTTTTCCAGCTCAAATGCCGCGTGAATCGCGCGCAAACTTTCGTCGGCGTCGCTCTCTTTGACGACGAGCGAGAGATTATATTCCGATGAGCCTTGCGCGATGCTGATGACGTTGATGCCGCGCTCGCCCAACACGCCGAACACGCGCGCCGCGATGCCCGGCGTGTGGCGCATCCCTGCGCCGATCACCGCGACAATCGCCACGTCATGGTCGGCGCGCACACCGTCAATGTTGCCGCGCAAGCGCTCCAACTCAAACTCCGCTTCGAGCGCGGCAATCGCGCGGCGCGATTCGGCGTTGTCAATCACCACACAAATATCCAACTCCGACGACGACTGTGCGATCATCATCACGCTAATGCTCTCGCGCGCAATCGCGGAAAACATTTTTGCCGCGACGCCCGGCACGCCCGCCATGCCACGCCCTTCGAGCGAGAGGATGCACAATTTCTTGATGGCGGTGATGCCTTTAACCGCGCGCCCATTCGTCGTGACGGTTGGCACGATGCGTGTGCCTGCGTGGTCTGGCTCAAACGTGTTGAGAATCAACACGGGCTTGCCTTTATTGGCGACGGGCGCAATCGTCTTGGGATGCAAGACCTTCGCGCCGAAGTACGACAACTCCGCCGCCTCCGCATACGAGATTTCAGACAAGGTGCGCGCGTTGGACACAATGCGCGGGTCGGCAGTCATCACGCCGTTCACATCCGTCCAAATCCACACCTCATCCGCATCGAGCGCCGCGCCGATGATGGTCGCGGTATAGTCGCTGCCGCCGCGCCCGAGCGTGGTGGTGACGCCCTCGCGCGTTGCGCCCATGAAACCTGTCACGACAGGCACATACCCGCTTTGTAACAAGGGCTTGAGACGCGCCTGCGCCTGCGCCGTGGTCTCAGACATCAGCGGCGTCGCATTGCCGAAATTATTGTCGGTGACAATCAGCGCGGTCGCTTCGATGCTTTCAGAATTCACGCCACGCTCGCGTAACGCCTGCGCAACTAATGGCACACACAAGCTTTCGCCCATCGAAGAAATGGCGTCGAGGCCGCGCGCCGTGAGCTCGCCGAGAATGTGGACGCTGCGTCCCAAGTTCTCGAACTGCATCAGCTGTGCGTCGAGCTGGGCGATCAATTGGTCTTGCGCCTCACGTTTTGCGGCAACGCTTTGCGCGGCGGCGATGTGTTGCGCGAACAGGCGGCGGCGTGTGTCTAACAACGGCGCGAGGTCGCCTTGCGCCGCCGCTTTCGCCGCTGCAATCAACAAGTTCGTCACGCCGCTCATCGCAGAGGACACGACGACCACTTGATGTCCTTGCCTCGTGGCGTGTTGCGCCAATTCTGCGACTTTCTTGATGCGTTCACCATCACCCACCGAGGTGCCGCCAAATTTCATCACAATCAACATGTAAGCCAATGCCCTTTACGGATGCGGCTGAGGTAAACGGGGCTCCGCATTCGCTCGCTTCCCCGTTCCCCGCTTACCCGTTTCCGCGTTTCTTTCAACTCAATCGGGGTTCTTCCAGCGATTCAGCTGCGCTTGCCAATCGCCATCGCCGTTCCATTTAGCAACGACGGCTGCGATCAACGCTGGTCGTTTGACTGGGTCGTGCCAATACTGTTGCACCGCGCGATTACAAATCGCATCATCCGAGCCAGGCTCAAGCCCCAACACATCTTGCAAGATGCCGCTCAGACGCACGCGCATCGCCGCTGTGTTCGGCACGCCGACAGCAGTGAAGAGTTCGGGGTAGTTTTTGGTGTAAGCAGACAT
>CAZDYP010000024.1:18471-23938 GCA_964509505.1 uncultured Anaerolineae bacterium
CATGCTTTATGAACATCAAGCTGACTACTGACTACTGGCTACTGACTACTTTTTCAAGGTGAGTTCCATCCCATTGCCAATGTGTAACGACACACTCATGGCATCGTCGCGCGATTGGACATGCTTGACGTACGGCGCAAGCTGCTCTTTGAGGTCGTCAATGTTGTCGGCGATGATCAACCCGCCTGACTTCATTTTGGGCCACAGCTGTTCGACGTAAGCGATGTATTCCTCTTTGATGGCATCAATGAATGCGAAGTCGAATGGGCCGTTGAGCGTTTGCAGCACGTCGAGCGCCTTGCCTTTGACAAGCCCGATGTGCGACGCGACTTTCGCCTTTGCAAAACTTTCGTTGGCGAATTTGATTTTGGCTGGGTCAGGCTCAATCGTCAACACGCGCCCACCCGTCAGCTGCATCGCCGACGCGAGCCACACGCCCGAATAACCCGTGGAGGTGCCCAGCTCGATGACCGATTTGGCATTCACGGCAACCGCCAGGATATGCAACACTTTGCCCGCCACGCGCGGCACCGCTAGTGATATGTGCTTGTGCGTCTTCGCATACACTTCGAGCTCGGCCAACGTCGCCACAACCGGCGCAGGCAAGCCTCTCTCATCTACACGCAGGCTCACCTCTTCGCCGCGCCCCACATCCACCGTCACACTGAACAAACCTTTGGTGCGTTGCGCCTTCTCGATGTAGCCGCCGAGTTGGTCGGCGTGCGATAACACATTGTCGGCGATGACGAGCCCATGACGCCTCACTTTGCTCAACGACAAATCGAGAAAGTTCTCGTAATCGTCTTTCTCGGCGTCAATGAAAATCAAATCGTAATCGTCACGCAGTTGCTTAATGATGGTGTGCGCGTCGCCTTGATACTGAGCGATGACTTCGCTCACGCCTGCCCGTTGGAAGTGTTCCGCTGCGGCTTTGACACGCTCTGGATACAATTCAATCGTATCCACGTGTCCGCCCATGGCTTGCGCCGCCCATGCCCACCAGAGCGTCGAGTAGCCGTACGACGTGCCGATTTCCAACATGCGCTTGGATTGGCACGCGCGTATGAGGATGTGGATGAACTTCGCTGCCTCGGGCACGATGGCGCGCATCCGCTGCGACGACGGCAAACCCGCGTCGCGTTCACGTTGGTCGCGCGCTTCGAGCTCGCGCATGAGGGATTGCAATCGGTCCAACACCACCTCCCTATGGTTGCTTCTTGATGTACTCATTTATCTTGTTGGGCGGCACGATGATATTGATGGTGTATAACTTCCATTGAGACCCAGTGAATAAGCCACGTAGCCATCGGCGTGTTTCTCGACAATGATGTTAAGCCATTTCGTCATTGTGTCTCTTCCTTTCAGCTGACCGCAATTCTTTCTCGCGTATTGGACCTCTCAAATCAAACGCAATAAACCTTGCTGTCGAAATTTTTACGCGCTGTTCCCACCTGGTGCTTTGCCTGTTTCAGCCACCGCTTGACTTGGCGCGCCACGCCGTTGGCTGTGGCGCGCTTTTTCAGCCACTCCGCGCGTTACACGCTCATCACCTTCAAATCTGCCTTGATTTTCACGACTCGCCCATCCTCGTACGTGATGTTCGTGTCAACGTGCGCTAGGTCGGTGTTAGGATTGTAGAGCGCGGCGACGATATCCTTGTAACGCTCTTCCAAGAACGCGCGGCGCAGTTTGCGTGTGCGCGTTAGCTCGTCGTCGTCAGCGTCGAACTCTTTGTAGAGATTCAAGAAGCGTTTGATGCGCGCAGGCTCTGGCAAATCTTTGTTGATGTTCGCAATCGCGTCGCGCACAAGCTCATACACCTTTGGCTCTTGCGAGAGCTCTTGATAGGTTGTGTACGCAATGTTGTGCGACTCCGCCCATTCGCCAACCACCGCATAATCAATCGCGATGACTGCCGTGACGAATGGGCGCTGATGTCCAATCGTCCACGTATCTTTGATGTAAGGCGAAAATTTCAAGCGGCTCTCGATATACATCGGCGAGAACTTGCGTCCATCGCTCAACCTCATCACGTCCTTCGTACGATCAAAGAAGACCAGATGACCGTCCTCTGTGATGAAGCCCGTGTCGCCCGAATGCAGCCAACCATCACGCAACGTCTTCGCCGTCTCATCGGGCATTTTGTAATAGCCCTTGAACACCGACGGGCTGCGCGAGATGATTTCGCCTTCAGGCGTGATTTGCACTTCGGTTTCGGGCAGCGGCTTGCCCACCGTGTCGAGGCGCACGTCGTCGCTGCGATGCACGACGGAGATGCCCGCAATTTCCGTCTGCCCATAAATCTGCTTCATGTTCACGCCAATCGCGTGAAAGAATTTGAAATGATCGGGGCTGATGGCGGAACCGCCGATGTAAGCATTCTTGACGCGCGACATACCGAGGTGGTCGCGCAATGGGCGATGCACCAGCCAATCGGCGAGCTTGCCCTTGAGCTTCAACGCGCTCGATGGCGTTTGTTTGTTGAACTTTGCCTCCGCCAATTGATAGCCGACGCTCACGCCCCACTCATACACTTTGCGTTTGATGAAACTCGCGTCAGTGTATTTCACTTGCAGCGTCCGCACCATCTGCTCGTACAAACGCGCCGCCGAAAACATGACGTGGGGCCCGATCTCACGCAAATCAGACAGCACTGTTTCAGGTTCTTCGGGGAAGTTGATCGTGAAGCCTGCCATTAGCCCACACGCCAGCGACATCATCTGCTCCCCAATCCACGCGAACGGCAAGAACGAGACGAAATCTTCATGCGCGTAGTATGGGTCAACTTGCAGCAAGTTCTTGCCCATGCGCAGCAAATTGCTATGTGTCAAGAGCGCACCCTTCGGCGCAGAGGTCGTGCCTGAAGTGTAAAGCAACAGCGCGATGTCATCGCCTTTCGTCTGCGCGACGAGCTCATCAAAGCGCTGGGGCTGCTGCTGCCTCACCATTTCGCCGCGCTGCATCAGCTCAGGCAATGGCAGCAGCGCCGCATCATCGTAGTTCCGCATTCCCTTCGGGTCATCATAGACGATGTGCTTGAGTTGCGGACAGTGCGCGCGAATCGAGAGCGCCTTGTCCACCTCCTCTTGTCCCTCGCAGAACATTACGCGCGCGTCGGAATGATTGACGATGTACTGCACCTCGTCGAGCAGCGAATCCTGATACACCCACACTGCCACCCCGCCCACGCACAACGTCGCCATCTCCGCGAACAAGCCCTCAGGCCGATTGTCGCCAATCAGGACGAGCTTATCGTCTCGCTGGATGCCGAGTTGCTGTAAACCCAACGTGAGCCGTTGCACCGCGGCAAGATACGCACGCCACGTCAACGGCCGCCAGATGCCATATTCCTTCTCACGCAACGCCACTTTGTCGCCGTAATGGGCGGCGGCTTGCACGAAGGCTTTAGGAATCGAGAGGTCAGGAGTAATAGGTAATGAGTAATTGGCGCTTGGTGATTGAGGCATGATAGTTTCCTGTTAAGTGTTATAGCTCTACCGACTTGAGTGAACTTTGGATAGTCAGCTGTCAGACTTCTTATGAACTGTAAGAAATTAATTCGGGTACGGCGGCGACAACGGACAATCCAACGGACTAGCGGATGGCCATTGTGGCTGTCAGCTTGTCCGCTGTGATGTCCACTGTCGCCGCATCCTATACCCGTACTATTTTTTGAAACTTCATAAGAAGTCCGACATCTTTGCTGGCGTTCTATCTCAAAGCCAGTAGAGCCAGTTTTACTCACTCCTGTTACGCACTGATAGTCAACGCTTGAATCAGCGCAGTGTGCTTTGACATTTGCTCACATCCTTTTTCGTTCACCTCAACGCCGCGACACGTACAGCTCGTTCTCGTCTTCCGCGCCCATATAGGCGCGGCGCACCTGCTCGTTCTCGCGGATTGCGGCGGGTGTGCCTTCTGCGATTTTCTCGCCGAAGTTCAACACAGCGACACGGTCCGAAATGTCCATCACCACGCCCATGTCGTGTTCGATCAGCACGCACGTCACCTGCCACTTCTTTTCTTCGTTGATGTCGAGGATGAATCGCGCCATGTCTTCCACTTCTTCGAGGTTCAGTCCCGCCATTGGCTCGTCCAGCAAAATGATTTTGGGATTGAGCGCGAGCGCGCGCGCCAACTCGACGCGCTTCTGCAAGCCGTAGGGCAACATCCCTACGATCTGGTGGCGAATATGCTCGATTTCCAGCTCGTCAATGACCTCTCGCTCGATGAACGCGCGTGCTTCAATTTCCTCTTTCGCCGCCGCGCCCAGATAGACGCCGCCCGTCAGCAAGTTCGTCTTCAAATGAATGTGTCGTCCCAAGCGAATATTATCGAGCACGGTCATGCCGCTGAACAATTCGATTTTCTGGAACGTGCGCGCAATGCCCAACTGCGCGCGTTGATAGGGTTTGAGTCGCGTGATGTCGTGCCCTTCAAACGTAATGCGCCCACGTTGCGGATGATACAAACCGTTGATGCAATTCAACATCGCTGTCTTGCCCGCGCCGTTCGGACCGATGATTGAAAAAATCTCACCCTGACGCACTGAGAACGAAACGCCCTTCAAGGCCGTGATGCCGCCAAAGGCAAGCGAGATGTCCTCCACGACGAGCTGCGTGGGCGCTGCGGGATTGTCGGTTGGTGAGGCGATGGAGATAGACATGAGAACGAGAGCTCCTGATTGCAATTGCGCCGATTATATCTTGCCTGTGCATACGGGTCAAAGAACTTGCGCTTTGCCTCATGCGCGTTACAATCAAGTCATCAGTGAACCGTGAACAGTAGCATAGCACAATGAATGTCGCAAACTGTTCACGGTTGACTGTTCACTTTTTCTCATGCGGATTCCCATGCCTTACCTCACGCGCCGTTCTTTCCTCTTGCTGCTTTCCATTTTGTTAGGCCTCACGCCCTTCGCTGCGTCCATCGCCTTCGCGCAAACACCCAACGCACCACGCCGTCTGACGTTTGATGGTCGCTCGATGCCGTTACGGTGGGACGCTGCGGGCTTATGGTTCATTCGACAAGGCGATGTGAGACACGATGGCGCACAGGGTCGTATCGCACAAGAACTGTGGCGCAGCGCGCCCACAACGCGCAACGCCGAGCGCATTCTGAGCGATACACTCACGTCACAACCCACACGCGTCTCCGATGCGCGTCTCCGCATTCTCACTGTGGAGACCACCGAACCTGAATTGTGGTTGTTCAGCGAGGATGGTCGCCCCGTGCGTCGCTTGCTTAAAGGTGATGGCGAATACTTCGGCAACGTCAGCTTCGCGCCCGATGGCAAACACTTCGTCTTCACGCGGATGCCGCTAGGCAGCGAGACGTTCAACTTCAGCTCAATCTGGTTGGGCGATGTGAATGGCGCGACGCCGATGCCGTTCATCACCGAGGCTGCTTTTCCTGTTTGGTCTCCTGATGGCAACGAGCTCGCCTTCTCGCACGAGGGCGATGTGTA
>CAZDYP010000024.1:24038-28098 GCA_964509505.1 uncultured Anaerolineae bacterium
ACACAAGCCGTCGCCGCGCGCACCTACGCGTGGCGCAAAATTCTCGACCGCGCCGCGCAACCTTATGACGTGACCGATTGGACGGACACGCAAGCGATGTGCGAATTTAAAGAACATGCTCTTTCGACGGCGGCGGTCACTGCGACGTTGGGGCAATACATCGCGTACAATGGTAACATGATTGTCGCGCTCTATTCGGCGGAGAACAGCAGTCCCACCCGCAAGAATTATTTTGGCGGCGACACGCCTTATCTGGAAGCAGTGGACGATCCCGTATCGTTCGGCTATGCGCGCAACGGACATGGCATCGGCTTGTCGCAAGATGGTGCGCAGCGTTGGGCGACACAATACGGATGGAACTACATTCAGATTTTGACGCACTACTACACCGGCGTCACCATCGAGGGGCTCACGAATTTTGGCTCACTCAATCGCCCATGGCAAAACTTTTACGTCACGTCGAATCGCGCGCGCATCACCGGCAACGCGAGCAACACTAACACCCTCAGCATCTTCGCCAGCGGCGATGGCTTAAGTGGCACCCTCATTGCCAGCGACACACTCGCCACATCGCTCGACCTTGCGACGTTACCCGATCAATCGCTCGGCGCTTTCGTCATCAGCGCGACGCTCTCCAACACACAAATCTCAACGCTCACACTCGGTATTGACCGCGCGCCGCCGACAGGCACGATGACGTTGCCCATCACCACAACGACACCAACCATCACCATTACATTCAATGTCAGCGACAGCGGTCCCAGTGGCTTTGCGGGCTATGGCTTGAGCAACAGTTGGATTTGGGAAGGTGAAACACAATATACATTGACCGTTGGCTCTGTGGTGAGCGATGCCACAGCGCTCAATGGCGTCGCGCTCTATGGTCAAGCAGGCATAACCAATGGCGTGTGGTTTGGTCCCTACACCTACGATTTGCCAGTAGGACAAGCCTATCGCGCATACTTTCGATTGAAGACGAACAATATCACGACGACAAATCGTCTCGCCATGTTGGACGTCGTGCCTGATGCGACGACGCCCATTGGCTTGAAGCATATTTATGGCGCAGACTTTCGCGCGGTGAATCAATATCAAGAGTTCTCGGTTGATTTCAACTACATCGTCAGCGCGTCGAACGGCATCGAGTTCCGTGTCGCGCTCGACGGCAACGCCGACCTGTGGCTTGATCGCATTCTGATAGCGACGTATCCCATCAGCGCACCGCTCACGACCACCTGGACATTGCGCTCCAACGTCATCACGCAGACCGTCATCGCCAAGTTCAGCGATGTCGCGGGCAACGTGTCGGATGATGTGAGGGGTACTGTCGTGCTCATTGACACATTGACCAATAAGACGTATCTGCCATTGGTGATTCGCTAATGTAGGGCAAGTTGGCAACTTGCCCTACATTGTTGTCTTATATGAAGGAGACTTTCGATGAAATCTCGTTTTCGTTTATTGGCTGGACTCATCGCAGTCGGCGGGCTCGCCATCGCGGGCTTACGCCATCTGTATCGTCGTCCATTGCCGCAAGTGAACGGCACGGTCAAACTCAAGGGCTTGTGCGCGCCCGTCGAAGTCATTCGTGATCGGTGGGGTGTGCCACACATCTACGCGCAGAACCTGGACGACTTGCTGTGCGCGCAAGGTTACGTCCATGCGCAAGACCGTCTGTGGCAAATGGAGTTGAATCGGCGCATCGGGCATGGACGGTTGTCCGAATTGTTCGGCGCGCTTGCCTTCGAGACTGACCGTTTCCTTCGCATCATCGGTCTCTCGCGCGCAGCGCACAACGACCTGCAACATTTGGACGCGCGCACGCGCGCCGCGCTCAATCATTATGCGCGCGGCGTGAACACCTACATCGAGCAAGCCAACGCCGCCAAAAAGTTGCCGCTCGAATTTTTGTTGTTGCGCCACACCCCCGAGCCCTGGCAGCCCGCCGATACCCTCGTCTTTAGCAAGCTCATGGCGTGGAGTTTGTCGTGCAATTGGGATTCGGAAATTTTGCAAGCGGCGTTGATTGGCAAGGTGGGGCCCGAACGCGCGATGCGACTCAAGGGTGAATACGATGCAGCCAACCCGCTCATCATCCCGCAGCAAACTTATGCGCAAGTCGCGGAGAGTGTGCTGGCGCAGTTCCGTGAGATGGCGACGTTGCCGCTCGGCGCGATGGGCAGCATGAGCAACAGCTGGGTAGTGGCTGGCGCGAAAACGACGACGGGCAAGCCGTTGCTCGCCAACGATCCACATCTCGCGTTACAGATGCCTTCGATTTGGTATGAGAATCATCTGATTGTTTCATCGCAGGAACGCATCCTTCGACGTGCTTCGCGCGCTCAGGATGCTAAACCCTCAAATGAAGGTTTCGAGGTAACTGGGGTTTCGTTCCCCGGCTCGCCGCTTGTCGTCATTGGACACAATCAGCACATCGCCTGGGGTTTCACCAATGCGTTCCCCGACGCGCAAGATCTCTATCTCGAAAAGTTCAACCCGGATAACCCCAACGAATATGAGTTCATGGGGCAATGGGAAAAGGCAACCGTCCTCCGCGAAGAAATTTGTGTCAAAGGTGAGCTCGCGCCGCGGGTGGTCGAGGTCATCGTAACGCGACACGGTCCTATCATCAATCAACTCACGCCGCTCACAGCAAATGGGCAATCAGCACAGTCGCTCGCCTTGCGTTGGACGGCACACGAACCAAGCGATATCGTGCGCGCGATTGAGGGTATCAATCGCGCGACGAACTGGCGCGAGTTTTGCGAAGCGGTGCGCGCATGGGATGTGCCATCGCAGAACATGGTCTATGCCGACTGCGAGGGCAACATCGGTTATTACATGCCGGGGCGCGTGCCGATTCGCAAAAAAGGTGTGGGCGCGACGCCTGTGCCGGGCTGGACCGGTGAGTACGAATGGCAAGGCTACATTCCGCACGAAGAGTTGCCGCACGCGTTCAATCCCGCGCCACATTTCATTGCGACGGCGAACAATCAGGTCGCGGGCAAAGAGTATCCCCATTTCTTGACAAGCGAGACGATGAACGGCTATCGCGCGCGGCGCATCGTGGATTTGTTGACCGAGACAGAAAAGCTTTCTGCCGATGATTTTGCGCGCATGCAAACCGATGTGTATTGCATCCCCGCCAAAGAATTTTGTCAGTTGCTCTTGACGCTCAAGCCGAAGAACGAACGCGCGAAACGTGCACTCACCATCATCAAAGCGTGGGATTATCACCTGACGAAAGACACAATTGCTGGCGCGTTGTATGAACTCACTCGCTACTTCGCCCTGCGGCAAATTTTCGATGTATGGTTGGGCGAGCTTGCGCCGCACTTTATCGGCGTCGGCTTCCATCCACTGCTCGCGCCGATGACCTCATACCAAGACCGTTGCTTCGTCACATTGCAGCGTGTATTGCTGAACGACGAAAGCGATTGGTTCAAAGGACGCACACGTGAGGAGATTTTGGCGGCGGCGTTCGAAGATGCGATTCACTACTTGCGCACGGCTGTGGGCGAGGACATGTCGCAGTGGACGTGGGGACGCATTCATCAGGCTGGGTTCAATCATGCGCTCGGCGCAGTGAAGCCGCTCGACAAAATTTTCAATCGGGGACCCTATCCGTATGGCGGCGACACGAACACGGTTTGGCAAGCCGCCTACGTGCCACAGTTGCCCATCAACACGAATGGCGGTTCGGCGTCGTGGCGGCAAATCATTGACGTAAGCGATTGGGATGCGTCGCGCGCTGTGCATACAACAGGACAATCGGGGCATCCCGCCAGCGCACATTACGATGACATGATTCCGCTGTGGTTGAATGGCGAGTATCATCCTCTGTTGTGGTCGCGCGAGAAGGTGGAGGCGAATGCGGAGGGGAGATTAATCTTGGAGCCATCCTCTACACATCAGGGTTCTTGAAGAAACGCGCTTTGTGAGCGGATAACCATCAAAAAAATGGATTGCGTCCCTCATTGGGCAGTGCTATACTGTTGCCCGCCGAAGCATGACAAAGGCGTCGTGAGCACCTGAGTCCATCACCAGTCGGGTTTCTCAA
>CAZDYP010000024.1:28198-38656 GCA_964509505.1 uncultured Anaerolineae bacterium
TGACAACGCCAGTCATGATCTCGCACAGATCGTGGACTGGCGTTTGTGGTTTGAATTGCAGGGAGCATGACCATGACCACCGCGCCAGCCGCCATCAAAATTTATTTGCTTGGCAAATTCCGTGTCGAGTCACAAACGAGGCTCGTCAAATTGCCGACGAGCAAGACCACGTTGTTGCTCGCCTATCTGTCGCTGCACGCACAGCGCCCCATTCGTCGCGCGTATCTCGCTGACCTCTTTTGGGGGACACGCGCCAACGCGGACGATGACGCGCTCATGAATATGGACGATGCCAAGTCGCTCACGGCAATTGACAAAAAAGCTGCTGCGTCGTTGCGGGTAGCGCTTTCGCAAATCCGCAAAGAATTGGGACCCGACCTCATCGTGGACACGTACATCGGCCATGAAGCGGCGGTGCAATTTGACGCGACGCAGGTGTGGGCGGATGCCATCGCGTTCAAGCAACAAGCCAAAGCGTTTCTGAATGCCCAACCTATTGACCCAACTCTCGCGCCACTGGAACTCTATCAGGGTGAGCTGCTGCCAGCGTTTGACGACGATTCCGAGGAGCGTTGGCTGGAACAAGAACGCACAACCTTGCGGCAGTTGCAACGCGATGTGCATTTGCGCCTGACGCGCTATCTGCGCGCGCAAGGCGAATATATGCAGGCGCTTGACCATGCCCAAAAAGCGATCGAGCTGGATGCCTATCAGGAAGAGGCTTATCAACATGCGCTGTTCTGTCATTTTCGGTTGGGGCAACGCGAGCAGGCGCTAAAAGTATATCGCGCCTTGCAAAACGAATTAGGTGATGAGCTCTCGCCTGAAACGAAGCAACTATATCTAGTCATTCGCAAAAGCAAAGAACAACACACGCCTGCGCCGACTGACCTGACCAATCTGCCCACGCCGCTGACACGGTTCATTGGCCGTGAGCGCGAACTGACCGCGCTCCAACAACGCTTGGCGCCCGATTCAGCCCGCACGACGACACGACTGGTCACGTTGACGGGACCGGGGGGCTGTGGCAAGACGCGGCTCGCGATTCAAGTTGCCAGCGCGTTGCTCAATCATTATGGCGATGGCGTCTGGTGGGCGTCATTGGAGGCGTTGACCGACGAGGCAGAGGTCTTGCGCGCTGTCGCAAAGTCTCTCGGTGTGCGCGAGCAAACGAGTCGCTCTTTGCTCGAGATCGTCACCGATTATTTGCGCGACAAGCAGTTGCTGTTGGTGCTAGATAACTGTGAGCATGTGCTGAACACGTGCGCGCAATTATGTGAGCAATGGGCGCAGGCGTGTCCACGTTTGCAAATTTTGACGACGAGTCGTGAACGGCTCGGCTTACACTTGGCGGGCGAGATTGCATACGAAGTCCCCTCGCTGGCGTTGCCAACGACGCCTGAGCTGCCACCATTGACTGAGCTGAGTCAAATCGAGTCCATCTATTTCTTCGTTGACCGCACCCGCGTCGAACAACCGACCTTCGCGCTCACAACTCAAAACGCGCCGAGCGTTGCGCAAATTTGTCGGCGCTTGGATGGCATTCCGTTAGCGTTGGAGTTAGCCGCCGCTCGCGTGAAGGGGTTGGGGGTTGACTACATCGCCAACCATCTGGATGACCGCTTCAATCTGCTGAGCCGAGGCCATCGTACCTTGCCGCGCCATCAAACTTTGCGCGCCGCGATTGATTGGAGTTACCACTTGCTCGACGGCGCGGAAAAGCAATTGTTCGCGCAGCTCGGCGTTTTTGCGGGGCGTTTCACGCTGGAAGCCGTTGAGCAAGTCTGTGTCATATCGCAGAGCGCTGTGTCAGTGCGTGAGCTGTTACAAAGTTTGGTGGATCAATCGCTGGTGGAAGTGATGGGCTTCGAGCAGACGAGTGGCGGCGAGGTGGTGCGCTATCGGCTTCTGGAGACAATTCGGCAGTATGCGCGCGAAACATTGGCGGCATCTCCCAGTGAGGCTGAGGCGACGTATGCGCGGATGGCGAGCTACTATTTGAAGTTCGCGCAGCAACGTCGGAAGGATTATTTGGTGTTGGAGAGGGAGTGGGAGAATATCTCGCTAGGTATTCGTGTGGCGCATCGGCAGCAGCGGTGGGAGGATTTGATTGGGTATGGTTATGCAGTCACGGAGGCGTGTTTTGCGCGAGGGTTTTACACGGAGGCAAGAGCGTTAGCTCCCTGGTTGCGTGAAGCAGCCGTCGAGCTAGAAGATCAGGATGCTTACATTATGGCAACGCTGCATTGGGGACAAGCTTGCGCCGAACAAAGCGACTACGCCGAAGCCAAACAGCACTTGAACGATGCCTTGGCGGTGTGTCGAGATGTAAATGATGCAGCCAGCGCCGCCGCCGCGCGCTATTACTTAGGCTGGGTCGCCTATAAAGAGCATCAGTATGACGAGGCGTGGCAGTTGCTTGAGCAAAGTTACACCGCACACGCGCAGCAAGGCAAAACATCTGCTGCGGCGCTGGCGCTATTCCGCCTCGCGCAAATTGCTTATGACCGGCAAGATTATGACGAAGTGGTGCGGCTTGGCGAACAAGCGCTTACGCTTCAACAATCGCTCAAGGATGAGCGCGGCAGCATCCGCACGCTCACGGTGTTAGCGCAGGCCACCAACGCGCAAGGCCGATTGGCGACTGCGGAGGAATATGGTCAGCGAGCGTTGAAGCTATGTGAAAGCACATTGGAACAGGATCAATTGGCGTGGGCATTGTATGTTTTGGCGGGCATCAAACGCCGACAGGCACAATTGGACATGGCGCGTGAGTTAGCCTCTCAAAGTCTAATGCTATTTCGGAAGTTAGGAGATCGGAAATCTGTTACCGCCGCGCTTTATGACCTCAGTCGTATTTACCTAGCGCAGAACAACCATGCCTTAGCGCTCTCTACAGTTGAGGAGAGCTTGAACCTTCTCAGAAGTATGAAAGACTCTTGGTTTATCGTTTTTCAGTTGCAGCAACAAGGAGATGTCTTTTTTGCCTGGAACAAGTCTGATGAAGCTCAAAAGGTGTGGCAAGAGGCTTTGAATATCGCGGAACACCTTACACATCCTTTATCCCATTCGCTTCGCGAACGCTTGAGCAATTTGCCGACCTCACCAGTATAAAAAATCATCGCCTGTGATCATATCTCACAGGCGAGGTTATTTTCATGGCTTATGGATTCATCCTCCCGCTCGAGCTTCTAAGGATTGTAACCGCCATTTGGGCCGTCCGTCCAGCCGACGGCGAAGACCCAACGGCGCCATCGTTCGGTTGGTACTTCATCATCTGTTTCATTGCCTGGCGAGGGTATTTCTTCCCCTGTGATTGCATTATCATTGATACAATCAGGGTACTTAACCGCTTGGTCGGAATTCAGTTCTGGGATCTGAATGGACTCCACTGGCAGCTCAGGCGACCATGGTGGATTGGGTTGTTCGATTGGGTTAAGCTGGTCAAGCATGCTTCGTGTGATGCATTGTATGTATTCTTTGGTTGGCAGTGTTGCTTTTTTTTGAGCGAGCGTCTCCATTTTTTCTGCTGTTGCTTTTTTAGTCAGGCGTCGCTCCCAGTCTTCCTCCAGCTCATTTGCCTCTGCGACTCTATCTGTTCGCCGCAGCGCTTCAAAATAGATATAGGGTCGAACGGCAGGTGGGGGATGCTTGTGATCGTCATGATAAAATTTCGTATGAGCATATTCGAAGGCGAGGTCACGGAAGTCTTCAGCAATACCCTTGCCTGCAATGATAGCTCCATAGACATCAGCAAAAAGTTCTTCGGTCCATGGTGTGGCAACTTTGCGGATCTCTTCCCGTAATGGTTTCCTCGCACTTTTCTTATTGCCATGCCAAAATACGTAGTGGCCAATTTCGTGAGGGATTGCATAAAAATCTTTCGGCTGGGCAATACACGTGAGAGGAATACCCACCAATGCCACAGGCGCATAAGGGATCACGCGAATGGATCGCTCTTTTTGAAAATACGCCAACACGGTTTGACGTTCTACTTTTTCATCACCCCGAAGGTAGTTTTGCAGGGCTGGCTGCAGAGCCGCATAGGCTAAACGGTCTGCTTTCCATAGCGTCGCTAACATCTGCAAATCTCCATGCTGGCGTTGATACGTTGCTTGCATGAGGACATCTAAGTCTCGCGCAACCTGAGCAACAATGGCAAAAAACGCCGATTCAAGTGGGTAGTGCGCGTCGCTTTTGAGAACGGGTCTTGTCCCGGGTTTGTCAATGCGCTGCTCAAAATAGCTGAAGTGTTTGTCGGCAAAATCTCGCAAGCGGGTGAATAGTTCCACGATGGTTGTTTGACGCTCAAAAGCAGCGGGTGGCGACTTCCGTCGTTCAGCCATTTTTTGAGCTTGAGCCAGCAGTAGATTGAGGCGTTGGCGATAGATGGCAGACACAGTTTCCATAGTACTCTCCTTGTGTAGGTGGGCCCCCTTTACACATGAGGGCGAATTTAATTCTTGTTATGCTTCGATCGTATCCTACCACCGTAAAATCAGCGTAAAATTTCACCTCCTTTCGCAAAATTTTTACACCAAAACATTTCCGCCCTACAGCAAGCGCGGAAACACACGACTCCCCGTTTTCCGTTTGAGAGATATAACCCCACCCACTCTCGTTCGTTAGTGCTTTCGCTAATCAGCGAGCTGCGTTGCCGAAGTTTTACGCTCATTTTACGGCGTCCGTTTACTCTGTGGTAAAGCACATTACAGTCATTCAAGCTGGGTTCACAAAGGTCAAACATGTCCCAATACACAGATAAACTACTGAAGGGGTTGGCGGACGCCGTAGATGCGCGCGACATGTATATCGGTGGTCACTCACGGCGCGTCGCCACATACACGAAGCGCATCCTGCACGCCCTTAACATCACACAAGCAGACACCATGCTAATCGTCACTGCCGCGCGTGTGCATGACATCGGGAAGCTCTACGTGCCTGATGCCATTCTGCACAAAGCAGGACCACTCACGGCTGAGGAATGGGAAACGATGAAAGCCCATGCTGCCCATGGCGCAGAGCTCTTGGCGCGTTACCTCGACTTCAAGCCATACGCCAAGCTGGTGCGCCATCATCACGAACGGATGGACGGCAAAGGGTATCCGTCGGGTTTATGTGGTGATGCGATACCTTTGGGCGCGCGAGTGATTGCCGTCGCCGATAGCTACGACGCCCTGACCTCGGACCGGCCTTATCGGCGGGGCATGTCCCCTACGCAGGCGACGCAAATTCTGCGTGAAGGGCGTGGCACACAATGGGACCCGCTGATTGTAGATACGCTCTTGCAATGTATCGCCGCTCAAGTCGAACACCCGGCGACCACACACAAACGCCTCACGCCGCAATGGTTGAGGCGCCCGCTCAACGCAGCCATGTAAAACCTCGATGGGTTTGTCGCGAGTATGTCAGTGAGGCTGACCCTTGCGAAAGTTCATGCTGCGCGCCATCGCACAGGGCGACTATTTTTGGAGCTGTGGTTAATCATCAGATTAGTGTTATTTGATTTGATAGAACTTATGTTCTAAAATAGGCGCGCATTTCAGACAGATGGCACAAGGGGGGGAAGATGAGAAAGCTATTTGCCTTCAACCTGGTTTCGCTCGACGGTTTCTTCGAGGGGCTCAACCAAGATATTTTCTGACACAACGTGGACGATGAATTCAACACCTTCGCCGACGAGCAGCTGCAAACGGTCGGCGCGCTCTTGTTTGGACGGGTGACGTATGAATTGATGGCCTGAGTGAAAATAATGCTGCTCATGGCTTTGATGTGGGAAGCGTCTCCTGACGCCGCCAGCGGCGTTAGAGAAGGGCGCCTCCGCACCACACGACCATTTAGAGGAGTCAAACTTATGCAAAAGATCACAACCTTTCTGATGTTCACCGGCAAAGCCGAAGAAGCGATGAACTTTTACACGTCGCTGTTTCCACAATCGCGCGTGCTGCGCATCACGCGCTACGGTCCCAACGAGGCAGGCGCTGAAGGCACTGTTATGCGCGCCACGTTCTCGCTAAACGGGCAAGAGTTTATGTGCATTGACAGCAACGCTGTCCATGCGTTTACGTTCACACCTGCCATGTCGCTCTACGTGAACTGCGAAACCGAAGACGAAATCGCTCGGCTCTACACACAGCTATCACAGGGCGGACAGGTCTTGATGCCATTAGAGCGCTATCCCTTCAGCGAAAAGTTCGCTTGGGTTGCCGACAAGTATGGTGTGTCTTGGCAATTGAACTTAGCCAAGCATCCATAAGCGGAACATTTTGGGGCGGAGAAAGAGAGTCGTCGGCATACTACAAGGGTCAGTTCAGCAAAGACGGCAATACCTTTACTGGCAGTTGGGTGTATCCGGGCGGCGGTAAGTATGAAGCGATCTCGACCAAAATCAAATGAAAGTCACCATGAAAATAACTTCAGTGGACGAGTTCACCAGTCGCCGTGTTCAGCCTGAACATCGTGGCACTGTGGAGCTGAGGAGAGATGATGAAAACTCGACCATCTAAACCAACGGCAGGCGACCTTCCCCTTAAGCTGGCGGCGCCAGCGCAACGCGCCTTGCAGAGCGCCGGCCTTACGACCCTCAAGCAATTGAGCAAACTCACCGAAAGCGAACTTTTGCAATTGCATGGCCTGGGGCGGAACGCAGTGGCGACATTGCGCGAGGCGCTTCAGGCGAAAGGGTGGTCTTTCCGTGAGTCGAAGAAAACACAAGGCGGTGTGGTGGATAAGACCACGCGGACGCACTTGGATAACATCCGCTCGGAGGATGGGCAGTTACAGAACAAAGCCTATGGGTATCTCATGGAGAAAACCGAGAAGCCTGTGAGCTGGGCGTATGAAGCCTGGGATGAATTGGTGGATGAATTAACTCACAAGGATAATCACGTCCGCGCGATTGCAGCGCAGGTGCTGGCGAATCTGGCGAAGAGCGATCCGAAGGGGCGGATGTGCAAGGACTTCGACAAATTGCTCGCAGTGACTAAAGATGAAAGATTTGTTACGGCGCGACATTGCCTTCAAGCCATTTGGAAAGTGGGGCTGGCTGGAAAGAACGCGCAACAACTGGTGGTGAAGGGTTTGGAACAGCGTTACCGTGAGTGCGTCGCCGAGAAGAATGGCTCCTTGGTCCGTTACGACATCATCGTGGATTTACGGAATCTCTATAACGCCACCACATCCAGTGAAATCAAAGAAAAGGCTCTTGAACTCATTGAGCTAGAACAGGATTTGAAATACAAAAAGAAATACGCGGGAGTGTGGCGCACATGAAAATCCATCTCGTGGATGGCACCTACGAATTATTCCGCAATCACTTTGGCGCGCCGCCGAAGAAAGCCTCCAATGGACAGGAGGTCGGCGCGACGCTTGGACTCTTGCGAAGCCTGCTCATGTTGTTGACCAGTCCAGATGTGACACACGTTGGCGTCGCCTTCGATCATGTGATCGAGTCGTTTCGCAACAAACTGTATGCGGGCTACAAAACAGGCGAAGGCGTTGACCCAAACCTCATGGCGCAATTTCCGTTGGCTGAAAGGGCCGTGGCTGCGCTCGGCGTCGTCGTCTGGCCCATGGTCAAGTTTGAAGCGGATGATGCTCTGGCGACTGCCACCGCGCAATTCAAAGCGCACAAGTCCGTCGAGCAAATCATCCTCTGCTCGCCCGATAAGGACCTGGCGCAACTCGTGGAAGGGAAGCGCATCGTGTGTTGGGATCGTCGCAGAGAAATCGTCATTGACGAAAAAGGCGTGGTCGAAAAATTCGGCGTAAAGCCAGAATCCATTCCAGATTATCTTGCGCTCGTTGGCGACTCAGCCGATGGTTATCCAGGGATTCAGGGTTGGGGGGCAAAATCCACCGCCACCGTGCTTGCGCGATTCAAACACATTGAGGCGATTCCCAAAGACCCGAAAAAACTCCCGCTTGGCTTGGGTCGCGCCACAACTCTCGTAGAAAATCTGACACAACAGTATCAAGAGGCTTTGCTCTTTCGAGAGCTAGCCACACTGCGTGAGGATGTGCCATTGAAAGAAAACCTCAGTGACCTGCAATGGCGAGGCGCATACCCACGCTTGAAAAAGATATGCCGCGAGTTGGGGGATGAGCGAATTCCAAAGCGAGTTCCCGTCTGGCGATAGCCACAAAGTTTTGAGTTGGCTATGTGTGACGGGTGATGGGTGAATAATCGCCCGTTGTTGCGGTATCCATCAGAGTCAGCGCTATCGCAAAAATATCAATCAAGGAGCATGACCATGAGAAAAATCATCGTAGGTGAGTTCGTTTCGTTGGATGGCGTCATGCAAGCGCCAGGCGGCGCCGCTGAAGATACGGAGGGCGGCTTCGTGCATGGCGGTTGGACGTGGCCCTATTGGCACGATGACCTCGGCGCACACTTCTCTCAGACGATAAGTCAGTGCGATACTCTTTTGTTGGGACGCAAAACCTGGCAGATTCATGGTGCTGCCTTTGAACCGATGCCCATTGGCGACCCATTTGGTGATGTGATGAACGGCTTGCGCAAATATGTCGTTTCGACCACGCTCACATCGGCGGCGGCGTGGCGCAACTCGACCCTCATCAGCAGCAATGTCGTCGAGGCAGTGCGCCAACTCAAACAAATACCAGGCAAGCACATCGCCATTGACGGCAGCAGCGTGCTGGTGCATACGTTGGCGCAACACGATTTGATTGACGAATACGCCCTCTTGGTTTATCCCATCGTGTTGGGCAGCGGCAAGCGTCTCTTTCCAGCTGGGCTGCGCGTCAACTTGAAACTCATCGAGAGCAAAGCGTTTCCTTCGGGTGTGGTGCTGTTGCGCTATCAACCGGACAGAAAGGAAGTGTAACATGAACATGAAAGAGCATATTCTGACAGCGCTGAGAGAGCAATTCACTCGCTGGGAAGCGCTGCTCGCGCGCCTGAGCGTTGAGCAGCTCACTATCTGGCAAACGCTTGACGACTGGACCACCCACGATGTCATCGCCCACTTGTGGGCATGGCAGCAGATTTCCATTGCGCGGATGGAAGCCGCTGCGCTCAATCGGGAGCCCGAGTTGCCTCAGTGGGTGGCGGCGTTACAAACGGATTGGGAAGAGAATGCGAATCGCACCAACGCTTGGGTTTATGCGACTTACCATCCACAACCTTGGTCAATGGTGTATCAGCATTGGAGCGATGGCTTTCGACGATTTTTGGAATTAGGCGCGGGGATTTCTGAGAGAGACCTGCTGAATGCAAGCAGATACGCTTGGCTGGAAGGACACCCGCTCGCTATCGTTCTCCTAGCCTCTTATGACCATCATCAAGAACATCTTGAAAAATTGCTGGCTTGGCTGCAGGAGCATGGACATGGGCAGATCGTCGCCTGAGGGCGATATCTACCATCCATTGAACTTGATCAACCGAAACAAGAAACCCGCTGTCTTTATGACAGCGGGTTTCTTGCTTCAGCGGTGGTGATCAATCTGCTTGAACGTCTCGCCGAAGATGAGTCCATGCACATGGTCGGAGTTTAAGAAGCTGTGTGGGAAGCCGAGGCTGATGGGGTTCGCGTCGCTCAAGCGTTTGAGTTGATCGTCCGTCAACGTGAACTCCAGACAACCGAGATTGTCCTTGATGTGCTTCTCGCTCCGCGCGCCGATGATGGGGATGAGGTTGCCCGCTTGTTGTCGCACCCAGTTGATGGCGACTTGCGAGGACGTGCGTCCAATCTCACGAGCGAGTGTCATCAGCGTCGCCGCCAAATTTTTGATTTGGTCGCTGGTGTCAGACGAGCGTTTCGGCTCGTCGCTGGGCTGATTGTATTTGCCCGTCAATTCGCCACCCTCCAACACGCCCCACGTCAGCACGGCCATTTCATGCGCACACGCCATCGGTAGCAGATCGCGTTCCACCGCGCGGTCAGCCAAACTGTATGGCACTTGCAACGCGACGAAGCGCGACCAGCCACGCCAATCCGCCAGCGTGTTCGCTTGCGACACCACCCACGCGGGCGTGTCGGAGATGCCCACATACAACACTTTGCCCGCGCGCACGAGGTCATCCAACGCGCGCATCACTTCCTCGATGGGCGTCATATAATCCCACATGTGTAGATACAGCAAATCCAGATGATCGGTGTGCAGCCGCTGCAAGCTGCCTTCGAGCGAGCGCATCAAATTCTTGCGATGGTTGCCGCCGAAGTTGGGGTCGCTCTGTCGCTCGGTCAACGTGTATTTGGTGGCGACGACGAAATGACCACGGTCGGCGGCGATGAACTCGCCCACAAATTTTTCGCTGGCGCCGTTCGTGTAGTTACATGCGCTGTCAACGAAGTTGCCGCCCGCATTAGCAAACGTCTCGAAAATTTTTTGGCTGACCTCTTTGGACGCGCCCCAACCCCAATCCTCGCCGAAGGTCATCGTGCCGAGACACAACTCGGACACGCGCAAGCCGCTATGGCCTAATAAACGATAACG
>CAZDYP010000025.1:0-38425 GCA_964509505.1 uncultured Anaerolineae bacterium
CGAGTGTGCCTGCTTGCCCGAACTGATACTCGTCCATCAAGCGCGTCACATCGGCGATGGTGCGGTGGAGGCGGGAGAGAATCCACTTTTCGGGTAATTGGGAATTGGGAATTGGGAATTGGGAATTCCCAATTCCTAATTCCCAATTACTGTTTTGCTCTAAATATCCGATCACAAACCTCGCCGCGTTCCAAATCTTATTCGCAAAGTTGCGATTGGACGCCACGCGACTGAGCGCGAGGTTGAGGTCGTTGCCCGGCGTGCCGCTCGTCAGCAGTGTGAAACGCAACGCGTCGGCGCCGTATTCGTCCATCACGGTCAATGGGTCAACCACGTTGTTCAGTGTCTTGCTCATCTTGCGCCCATGCTCATCGCGCACCAAGCCATGCAGATACACCGTATGGAAGGGGGGCTCTTCGGTGAACTCAAGCCCTGTCATGATCATGCGCGCTACCCAGAAGAACAAGATGTCGTAGCCGGTTTCCATCACATCGGTTGGATAGTACGTGCGTAAGTCAGGCGTGTCGTCGGGCCAACCCAATGTGCTGAAGGGCCAGAGCGCCGATGAGAACCACGTGTCCAACACATCGGGGTCTTGCTCGATGTTGGCGCTGCCACACTTGGCGCACATGGTTGGGTCGGTGCGCGCGGTGAATTCGTGTCCACAAGCACGACAATACCACACAGGGATGCGATGCCCCCACCACAACTGACGGCTGATGCACCAATCTTTGATGTTCGAGAGCCAGTTGTCATACACCTTGGCGAAACGGTCAGGGATGATTTGGATGTGACCATCGCGCACGGCGCGCAAACCTTGTTCCGCCAGCGTCTCCATGCGCACGAACCATTGCGTCGAAATCATCGGCTCCACGATTTCGCCGCCGCGTTGTGAGCGTGGCACATTCAGCGTGTATGGTTCGGTCTTGATGGTCAGCCCTGCTGCTTCCATATCCTTCCATAAGCGCTCACGGCACGCGAAGCGATCCATGCCCGCATAGGGGCCCGCGTGCGCGTTCATCGTCGCGTCAGGATTCATCGCAGAGATGATGGGCAATTGATGACGTTGCCCGATGGCGTAGTCTGTGGCGTCGTGACCTGGGGTGATCTTTAACGCCCCTGTGCCGAAGTCGCGTTGCACCGCTTCATCTGCAATCACAGGAATCTGACGGTTGAGCATTGGCACAAGCGCGGTCGCGCCAATGAATTTTTGATAGCGTTGGTCGTCGGGATGCACTGCCACCGCCGTATCTGCGAGGATTGTTTCGGGGCGGGTTGTGGCGACGGGAATAAATTCCTCACTACCTGTGAGTGGATACTTGAAGTAATAGAGCGTGCCTGGTTCTTCATTGTATTCTACTTCGAGGTCGCTCACCGCCGTCTTGAGTCCGGGTGACCAGTTGATGAGATAGGTCCCGCGATAAATCATTCCCTGCTCGTAGAGGCGCACGAAGGCTTCGCGCACCGCGCGCGACAAGCCTTCGTCGAGCGTGAATCGTTCACGATCCCAATCGCATGATGCGCCGAGCCGTCGCAGCTGATTCGTAATGATGCCGCCGTATTTCTCTTTCCATTGCCACGTACGTTGCACGAAAGCCTCGCGTCCAATGGCTTCGCGTGACGTGCCTTCGTTGCGCAGCGCCTTCTCCACTTGCAATTGTGTGGCGATGCCTGCGTGGTCGGTGCCGGGCACCCAGAGTGCGCGGCGGCCCCGCATCCGTTGATAGCGAATCATCAAATCTTCGACGCTGACGAACATCGCATGGCCGAGGTGCAGCTCACCCGTCACGTTGGGCGGCGGAATCGAGATGACGAACGGTTCGGCGTTGGGGTTCTGAGCGGCTTCAGGTTTGAACCAGCCGCGCCGCCACCACCATTCATACAAACGCGGTTCGGTGGATTTGAAGTCATAGGTTTTTGGCATGTTGGTCATAGGGCGTTCCTTATAGTAGTTGGTTGGTTAGTTGGTTGGTTAGTTAGTTGGTTGGTTAGTTGGTTGGTTGGTTAGTTGGTTGTTGGTTGGTTGTGGTTAAATGTCGGGCCAAGAGAGGATGTCTGTGTCCGATGATTCTTGCTCGGTTGTGATGTAAACGGCTTTTCTCTCTTTGGTCTGTTTTGGTGACGCTTTTGTTGATTTTGGTGTAGTCATTATGCGTGAACGTTGGAATTTGATGTAGCTGTTTAGTGAAAGCAAAATATCTTGCAAGAGTTTGGCTAATGTGTCGTGCCATGTCGTTGTGACAAGGGTGCGTTGCAGAGCGCGTTTGCTCCAATGTTGTGTTTCTCTGACTGAGCCACGCGCAATGTGCAGGAAGCGAATCACATCAAGCGGGTAAAATCGTCCTGCGCTTTCGGCGATGTTCGCGCCGATTGAGTCGGCTGCGGTCACGAATTGTTTGCCTATGGTCTCGCGCGCAAACGGAGACCATGTGTTGGCGACTTCCCAAACCATGTCAGAAACTTGTTCCGCCTGTTTGTAAATTCGGCTGTCGAAAATGTCTTGGTAGGGCATGTGTTCTTTTAGTTGGTTAGTTAGTTAGTTGGTTGGTTGGTTGGTTAGTTAGTTAGTTGGTTGGTTGGTTGGTTGGTTGGTTAGATAGTTGGTTCGTTGGTTTTAACTAACGAATCAACCAACGAACCAACTAACCTACCACCTCCCTTTACACCAAACAAAAAATCCTCTGCGTCGCAAGGACGAGAGGATTCCCGTGGTACCACCTTTTTAGTTTGTTAGTTGGGTAGTTTGATAGTTGGCTGAGTGTAACAAATCAACTAACGAACCAACCAACGAACCAACTCACTAACAAACACTCGCTACGTTCTAACGGTCGTCACCGTCTCAACTTCATGATTTCGGTCGAGCGACTCACAGGCGACGTTCGGCGGCTTGGTCTGCGAGAGGCTTGCACCCAGTGGCCTCTCTTCTCTATCAGCGCGGGCCGCTTACTCCTCCTGCTCAATGTCGTTAGCGGCTATTCTAACGAAAAAGGTAAGCATGTCAAATCTAAACTTGAAGGGTTTCGAAGACCCTTCGAGTTTGAAGCGGGTCATGGCGCTTTCAAGCCACGTTCCTTTGCAAATTCTGCGACGAGATGACCTGTGTCCGATTGCAATTTGCCAAGATAGTCAATGTGATGACCATTGATGAGGATGCCTTCGGGTTTGTTAAACGTGCGGTCACCAGGCAACGTGATGATGGCTGAGGTAACGGGATAGAAGCGGTCGCCTGACGTTGCAATCATTCGATGGATGTCGAGGATGTCGAATGTGCCGGTGGTAAACATTTGTCCGCGCACTTCGATGTCGTTCATGATGATATACACGTCGTAAGCTTGTTTTTTGACAAAGCCGTATATGCGTCCGGATGATTGGCCCATTTGCGGTTTCGCCGTTTCAAAGACGATAATGGCTTCGTCTTTCGGCACCACAGCTTGGGGGTGTTTGATGGGTTGTTTGGTGGCTTGCCGATAGCTCGTTACGCTCGTATTGCGTAGGCGCACGACGGTTTCCTGACGATCATTCAATACGTCCGAAAGACGTTTGTCGCGCAGCGACAAGTCGCCGATGATTGAATAGAAAGTCGTCAGGATGATTATATTAGCGCTCGCATTAGACATACATGACCTCCATCTCATGGGGACGCGTTGCATTCATGGTACCCCGCCTACAATTATTTCCGCGCGGTGGCGTGCAACATGCTCGTGTTAAACATGGTCGTCTCATCGCCAAACACGACGCCGCAATCGCGCGCCGTGCGCACCAACTCGCCATTCACATCCACTAATTTGAGCTGTTCGACAGCCAATTCGATGGGCCAATGCGTGACGCGCCAGCCTTGCAAGGCGACCATCTGCCCGAACTGACTTTGCGCGAGAAACTGCACGGCTTTTACACCCATCCGGGTCGCCAGCAAACGATCAAAGGCGCTGGGGCTGCCGCCGCGCTGAATGTGGCCCAACACCGTCACGCGCGTCTCTTTTTGCGTTTCACGACGAATCACTTCGGCGACTTGATAGCCGATGCCGCCAAACCGTTTCGTGGCCGCATCAGCATAAACCTCCTCGCCTCCCAAGGGTTTCGCGCCTTCCGCGACGACGACGATGCTGAAGGGACGCCCGAATTGCGTGCGCGCCATGATCATTTCACAAATTGGCTCATGGCGAAACGGAATTTCGGGAATGAGGATGGCGTGTGCGGCGCCAGCCACGCCTGCATGAAGCGCGATCCAGCCGGCGCTGCGGCCCATCACCTCGACCACCATAACGCGGTGGTGGCTTTCAGCCGTTGTGTGCAGACGATCTATGGCGTCAGTTGCTACGGATAACGCGGTATCAAACCCAAAGGTTACATCCGTGCCGCAGACGTCGTTGTCAATCGTTTTTGGCACACCGACCACGTTGACGCCTTTACGCATCAACTCGAGCGCGATCCGCAGCGAGCCATCGCCGCCAATCGCCAGCAGCGCATCTATCTGCAATTGACGCAGCGTGTCAATGAGTTCATCGGACCGATCAACGAGTTCAACGTGGTCGCCAACATTTTTAGGATACTTAAATGGATTGCCGCGATTGGTTGTGCCGAGGATCGTGCCGCCCAACGGCAAGATGCCACGCACATCTTTGTAAGTTAGCTGACGATAGCGCCCCGTGAACAAACCGTCGTAACCGTCTTCGATGCCAATCACTTCCCACTGATATTCGTTGAGCGCGGTCAATACGGCTGCGCGAATCACTCCGTTCAAGCCCGCGCAATCGCCGCCACCCGTGCTAATGGCAATGCGTTTGATGGAGGTCATGCTGGCTCCTCTGGGCTGTGATAGGTCACAGCCCAAGCTGCACTAATTGGTTTCAAGTTTAATGCCGTTGTGTCTGATAAGGCAAAAAGACCCGCGAGGCGAGAACCGCGCAAGGGGCGGCAGCGGGACCTCGTGGGTCTTTTGATGCAAGGGGGAGGTGTTTAGGCTTCGGCTACGGTGACACGTGTCATCGCGTCACGCGCGCGAATGTTCATCACGACATCCAACCCTTCGATGACTTTGCCGAAGACGGTGTATTGATTGTCGAGGTGCGGCGATGTGCCAAGCATGATGAAAAATTGCGAGCCTGCGCTGTTGGGATCATTGGTGCGCGCCATCGAGAGGATGCCTGCGACGTGCTTTGTCGCATTGAACTCTGCCTGCAGGCGATAGCCCGGTCCGCCACGCCCGCTGCCTTCGGGACAACCGCCTTGAATAACGAAGCCAGGCTCGTAGCGATGGAAGAGCAGCCCATCGAAGTAGCCTTGACATGCGAGGAACGCAAAGCTGTTGCAATGCAAGGGCGCGAGCTGTGGATATAGTTCGAGCTTGATAGCGCCCTTCATGGTTTCAATGGTGGCGACATATTTTTTCTTTGGATCGAGTTTGACGTTGATTTCTTCTAGTGTGTAGTTCGTGCGGCGCTTTGCGGGACGCTCGCCGCTGCAAATGGATTTGCCTGTGGGTGGGTTAGACATAAGTTTCTCCAATCATAGGTTGAGTGAGGAAAAGCAGAAGCAAGAAAGAAAGCGGGGCGCCATTTCCAATCTCTACTCTCCGCCTGCTGCTCTCCAACTCATCGCTCGAAAATATCCACGCGATTCATCTTGTCACCCGCGCGGATTTGCATGACGACATTCAAACCGTCGCTCACCTTGCCGAAGACCGTGTATTGGTTGTCGAGATGCGGCGCAGCGCCGAGCATGATAAAAAATTGCGAGCCTGCGCTGTTGGGATCGGGTCTGCGCGCCATGGAGAGGATGCCGGCGGTGTGCAGCGTCGAATTAAATTCCGCCTTCAAGGTGTAGCCTGGTCCGCCTGTGCCATTGCCCAATGGGTCGCCGCCTTGAATAACGAAGCCTGGCTCGTAGCGATGGAACGTCAAGCCGTCAAAGAATCCTTGACAGGCGAGGAAAATGAAGCTGCTGACGTGCATTGGCGCGAGTTTCGGATAGAACTCTAGTTTGATCGTGCCTTTGGCTGTTTCGATGACGCCGCCATAATTTTTGTTGGGATCAACTTTCGTCACCTCTTCGAGGTTGTAATTGGTGCGCCGTTGCGTGAGACGAGCGCCCGGGCAGGCGGATTTTTCAGTCGCGGTCGTTGGCGCAGGCATGGGTGGCGCGACGCGTGTGGGCGTTGGGGGTGGCGCGAGTGTGGCGGTGGGCGTCGCCGTAACGCCACAGGCGACTACCATGAGCAACAGCAATATGCCGAATGGGAAAATAAACCGAAGCAAAGAACCCTCCTAACATTTACATTTTTGTTTGACGGATTCAAAAATCTGAAATTATAAAGGCGCTCCGATACGCACGATTTTTTCGCGGTGGCACCTGACGTGTTTAGTGGCGTTGGCGGTGTCCACAATGAGCGGCGCGTGTGTGACGATTTGCTCGTAGTCGAAGGCGTGATGCGCGGCGATGATGACGGCGCAATCGCAGGCGGCCAGTGTTTGCGGGTTGAGCGGTTGCGCTTGCAACGTGACCGAATGTTTGTGGAACACGTCGTTGCCGACGTGGAATTGTGGAATATGCGGGTCGCTGTACGTGAGCTGCGCGCCCTGCTGCAACAACAATTCGATCACGCGCTCGGCGGGCGAGTTGCGCGCGTCGTCGGTGTTTGCTTTGAAGGCGACGCCCAACACCAGAATCTTTGCGTTACGCACTGGTTTACCAACGCGGTTTAGCGCCTGCGTGATGCGCTCGACCACATGATAGGGCATGAGTTGGTTCGTGTCGGCGGCGAACTCAATGAAGCGCATGTAAAAATCATATTCACGCGCTTTCCATGATAGATAGTAAGGGTCAATGGGAATGCAATGCCCGCCCACCCCCGCGCCCGGATAGAATGGCATGAACCCGTATGGCTTGGTGCGCGCGGCGTCAATCACTTCCCATACATCAATGCCCATCCGTTCACAGAGGAGGGCGAGCTCATTGACCAGTGCGATGTTGACGCTGCGGAAGGTGTTCTCCAACAACTTGCACATTTCGGCGGCGCGCGGCGACGAAACGACATGCACGGAGGCAATGAGACGCCCAAGCAGTTGCGCGGCCAGTTGCGCGCAAGCGGGTGTGACGCCGCCGACGACTTTAGGCGTGTTCTCGAAATCATAGCCTGAGCTGTTCGTGTGGCCGGGGTCAATGCGTTCAGGTGAAAAGGCGAGAAAGAAGTCTATGCCCACCCGCAACCCTGCCGCGCTCAATTGGGGCAGAACGAATTCTTCGGTTGTGCCAGGATAAGTGGTGCTTTGCAAAATGATGAGCTGACCGACGCGCAATTGTTGGGTGATGCCTTGCGTCGCCGCTGCGATGAATGAGAGGTCGGGCGCTTTTTGCGTGGTCATCGGGGTTGGCACGCAAATAAAAATGACATCACACTCGCGCAATGTGGCGTAATCGGCGGTGACGACGAAGCGCTCGGAAGCTCGAAGCATGGCTATCTGAGCGCTTGGCACATCTTGAATATAACTCTGGCCTTGTAACAGCGCGTGGACTTTGTTTGCGTCAATATCCACGCCGATGACATGAAAGCCATTGATGCCGAATGTCGTCGCTAACGGCAAGCCCACATAGCCTAAGCCAATGACGCCGATGCGCGCGGAACAATCTGAGATTTTTTGCGCGAGGGTCGCTTGAGTGGTAACAGACATGGCATGAGGAGGCACAGCGTTATGGGCTGAGGCGCGCGTAGAGCCGCTCTAGCCAGATGAGTGCGCCCAACGCGATGAGGAATACTACACCACTCAACGTATAAGCCTCGATGGGGTTAAAGATTTGGGTCAAAAGGATGCCGATGACGCCAAAGGCGCCGCAGAGGACGTAGATAGATAAAACTGCTTCCCGCTGCGAGAAGCCGCGCAAGACCAACCGATGCGAGAGATGGTCCTTGCCGGGGGTGGTGAGCGGGTTTTTGCCGCGTCGCAGCCGTGAGATGGCGACGAGAGTTGAGTCGAAGATCGGCACGCCTAGCACCATGATGGGAATCATCCACGTGATGTTGATGGGATGATCCATGAAACGCAGTTTGATGCCCAATGCGGCGAGGATGAATCCAATGAACAACGAGCCGCTATCCCCCATGAAGATGCGTGCGGGGTTAAAGTTGTACCACAAAAAGCCCAGACAAGCGCCCAGCAACGCAGCCGCTAAACTGCCGACCAGAATTTGTTGGCTCATGGTTGCCAGCGCCAAAAAGAACAATGCGGCAATGGCGCTCACGCCGCCCGACAAGCCATCCATGTTGTCCAGCAAGTTAAGCGCGTTGGTGATGCCAATGACCCAAGCGATGGTGATGAGGAAATTCAGCGAGGGCTGCTCGAACAGGCTGACGCTGACGCCCGTCAAAACTAGAATGAGCGCGGCGGCGGCTTGCGCCAGCAGTTTGACGCCCGGTCCGAGGGGACGCCGATCATCCCATAAGCCGCAAAAGGAAACCACCGTCGCGCCCAGCAGGATGCCCACGAGCTGCGTGATCTCTTGACGCTCGCCGAGAAAGACTAGTGCAAAGATTGTGGCGACGTAGATGGCGATGCCGCCGAGCAACGGCGTCGGCTTGAGATGCACTTTGCGCGGATTCGGTTTGTCCACGACGCCAAAGTAGAGCGCGAGTCGTTGCGCGACGGGTGTTGTCGCGCCTGCGATGATCAGCGCGGACAGGAAGATGAGCAAGAAAGAAGCCATAGTTTGCGGAGAGCTGCTGGCTGATAGCGGCTAGCCGATGACTAGTTGTCATGCGCTAGTTGCCATTTGCGATGCGCTATTTGCTTTGTGTGATGCTTTGGGTTTGACTAATGAACGCTTGCAAAGCAGGTTTCTCATTGTCCGGCGCGATGGAGAGGGCGCGTTGAGCGATGGCAAGCGCGTCGGTTGGTTTGCCTGCTTGTTGATAGAGTGTGATAAGGTTACGCATCGCCGGGTAGTCAGTAGGGTTTTTCGCGAGCGCCGCTTGATTGTCGCTGATGCTTTGCCACACGGCGATGTAGCCTTGCAACGCTTGTTTATCGCCGTCGCTGGTGGCTACGGCAAGCGCGCGGCGCGCATAGTTGAGCGATTGCGCTAGGTCGCCTTTTTGTTGATAGAGCAGGGCAAGGTTGCGGAGGCTTGAGGCGTCATTAGGCGATTTGTTGACGACGATGAGGTTTTCGGCGATGGCTTCGTCAATGCGATTTAAGCGTGAATAAATCAAGCCCAAGGCGCTGTGCGCTTGCAACACATTGGGATCGTATTTTAGAGCGAGTGAATACGCTTCGGCGGCTTTGAGCCAATTTTGTTCGTTGGTTGCGGGGTCTTGCTTGTTGAGGTAGATGTCGCCCAGCAAGAGATACGTTTGTCCAAATTCTTTGTCAATTTTCAATGATTGCTCCAACTTCTCCAGCGCCTTAGCAGTCTGACCGAGCAGCATATAGACTGTCGCATGTTCGTTGTAGAGCTGTGCGTTATTGGGACTGAGCAATTTGGATTGCTCGTAAAATGTCAGCGACTGGTTAAGATACGTGGCGCGTTGCGCGGGTTCCGAGGTGAGCTCAGCCCATGTGCGATACAAGCGCGCAAGATTGGCGGTGTGGTCGGTGTTTAGTGGATTGAGTTCACGCGCGCGTTCGAGTTGTTGTTTGCTGATTTGCAAGAGCTGTTCGCGTTGTTTGAGATCGGCAACGCGCTTCGCCTTTTCCAAGTACGCGCGCCCGAAGAACAAATAGTAGAAGTCTTGGTCGGGCGCGAGTTTGATGGCTTGTTCATACATGGCAAGGCTACCATCCCATTGTCCTTGTCCGTCGAAGGTTAAGCCTTGCTTGTAGAAGATGTCGGCGCGGATGCTGTCGAGGTTCGTCGTTACCACGCCCATGCCGCATAAGGTGAGGAGGATAACGTACACCACGGCGAAGAAAGGCTCGTTGAAGATTTTACCTGCGTAGGGTCCTTCTTGCATCAAGAACACGGCGAGCAGCACGAGCAGGGTGAAGAAGTACCCATAAAACAACGCGATGGTGTTAGCGACCGTCCAGATACTCTCCACGATATTTTGCGAAGGGCGCACGGTGAGGCGCGGCAAATGGATGACCCAATAGATGGCCATGACGGTCAAACCAACCAACAGAATCAACAGAAAGCGCGTGCTCCATTCGTTGAAGCCATTGTCGCGCCCATGCTCTACTTGCACTTGCGCTGCCATGAACAAGCTGGCGACGATGATGACAAACATGATGAGGGCATAAATCCAAACTGAGTTGGCGGCTTGCCCGAAGTTAGGACTGATGAAATTGAACACCATGATCATCATCAGCGCGCCCAATAACAAACCGTAGGTGATGACCGCATTGCCCCAGCTGCTCATGCTGGGCAGCGCGCGCGCTTGTGGAGCCGTGGTTGGCATGGTGATGCGGCTTTCGGCGACTTTTTCACGGCGGCGTTTGCGCGCGAACGTGAGGTGCGTGTCGCCGACGTCGTGCGTCACGGGCGCGAGTGACCACGCAGGCGCCAAGCCTAAGTTTCGCGCAGCCATTGCGGCGAATGCTGTGACGCGTGAGGGGATAGTTGCAACAGTCGTGCGCGCGGTGAGCGGTGTTGAGGCGGTGGCGGGTGCCGGTTGCTTGAAGCGCAAGCCAAGCAACACCAGCAACGCGCTCGAAATCCAGAAGTACGTGCGGGTGGCGGCGATGGCGATGCCAAAGTGAATTTCAATGAAATGCGCGACAATGGTGCCAAGCAGGGCTATCAACAAAATTTGATCTTCGGTCAACGGCGGCATGGGCTGCCCACGCTTAAAGATGAGCGCTTGGCTGACCAAGTAGATAAGCACGCCAAACAGCAAGCCTACGGGCAGCGCGACGCCGATGTAGCGCGCCGTGTCCACGTCGAGGTAGTAGCCCACCCCTGCGCCTATTGCGCCACACACCAGCCAACACACTGTGAAGAAAATGAAATCGCGCCGTCCGCCGCCCAACCCCAACCATTTGAACCCATAATAGAATACTGCGCCGAATAGCGTGAGGTAGGCGATGAAGCCAATCAAGCCTGTGATGACGAGCGAGTCGAAGGTTTCGTTATGCGAGCGGTCGGGTGAGGCGTTGCGCGCTTCATAGTGCGCGAGGTCAGGGGGATAGAATTTGTTGTAGGCAACGTACATCGCCTCGGGTCCGTAGCCAATGAGCGGACGGATGGGGTTGAAGAAGTTATCTGTATATTTATCAAAGCCGATGGGTTCATGGGGTGAGACGAGTTGCACAGCGCCTTCCCAAATGAGGAAGCGCACTTTGTTGGTGCCCCCTTCGCTAAAGACGGAACCCAAGCGCCCCAAAGCTGGAACGCTCGCTTTGATGGGTTCTAGTGGTGAGTTGGGGGTGTTGAGCAGGAGTAAGAATGCGATGCCCCCAATGGCAAGCGACAGTGAGCCTGCCCATAACCAATTTAAGCGTCGGCGTACCCCAAACAAGAAGAGAAACACGAACAGACCTGCCAGAATGCCAATCCACGGACCGCGACTACCTGACCAGTAAATCGCCAACAATTGAAACGCTATAATGAACGTATAACAACCTGCCATGACGAGTTGCGGCAAGTCGCTGGTGGAGGCGGGGGTGTTTGTTTGTCCGTTGCTGCTCACGTTGGCGCCATTTTGATTCGTCTCTGAATTGGGCGCGCGTAACACTTGGACGACGATATTTAACCAACGTCCAATGGTGATAGGCAGGATCAGGATGAGGTACGCGCCAATGAAAATGGCGTTGCCCATCGAAGATGCGATACGCTCGGTCACATCGCCGCCCCAAGGCAATGGATCCAGTTTGAAATGCTGCAACCAGCCATAAGCAGAGATGGGCAAACTGACCAGCACCATGACCGTCAACAAACGCTCCAATTGTGCGCGCGTTTTCATGGCGTGTAACATGGCCGCGAAGATGACGATGTACGAGAACGTCGAATAGGTGCCTTGCAAGCGTTGATACGAGCCCCATACACTGACATAAGGTGCGACTGACGCCACCGTGGAAACAAGATAAATCGCGATTAGAAACAGCACGGGAAAGGTGAGTGGATTAGCGCGATGGGTACGCGCCCAGAAGGAGCCTTCGCCTGTGCGGAATGAGGCGAAGCTGGTCTCGATCAGCTTGCACAGCCACGCCGTCAAGACGACCAACGCAATCGAACGCAGCAAGGTCAGCTTATCTGGCTCAAAGACACGGCTGGAATAGATATTGAAAAAGAGAGGCACAGCCATTGCCGCCAACAGCCAGCCAGCCTCCATTACACGATCACAAAATACACTGAACTTGGTGTTCACACCATGCTCCTCATGCTGAGGGTAAACGCGGAGATGAGGAAACGTGGAAACGAGTAAATGTAGAGTGACTTACCTCTCCTCGTTTACTCGTTTACTCGTTTACTGGTTTCTTTATTTTACTTGCTGATTTGCCAAACGCCAATAGTCGGCAGGCGTGCCAATGTCGATGAACTCTGGCGCGACCACGTAACCATAGATGGCGCGTGATTGGCGCAAGAGAGAGGGCAGCCATTCCTTCTCGATGGAATACGCGCCTGTCGTCGGTATGCTTGCGAGCGCCTCGGCGGCGGCAAGATACATACCTGCATTGACGAAGCCATCTTGCGCGACGCCGTCTTTTTCTAAAAATGCGCGCACCTGCCCTGTTTCATTTAGCTGCACACGCCCAAAGCGCGACGCATCGGCGACGTGCGTGAGCCCAATCGTCACAGTTGCTTGTTGCGTGTGATGAAATTGTTGCAGACTCGCAAAGTCAAATGTGATTTCCGTGTCGCCGTTCAAAATGAAGTTGTGTGCGCGCCAATACGCTTCTGCCACGCGCAACGCGCCCGCCGTGCCGCGCGGTTCTGTCTCTACCGAAAAATGCAACTGCAGGTTGGCGATAGGCTGCGCCATGAAGTGGGCGATGATGGCGTCCGCGCGATAGCCGAGACATAACACACATTCAGACAACCCTTGCGCCGCCAAGCGTTCTAATAAGCGTTGCAGAAAAGGCTGGCCGCCAATGGGCATCAAGCCTTTTGGTCGGTCTCCGCTCAACTCACGCAAGCGTGTGCCCAAGCCGCCTGCGAGGATGAAGGTCATTAAGTCGTTAGTCATTAGTCGCTAGTCATTAGTCGCTAGTCACTAGCGACTAACGATTCATAGAGTTTATGTGTTTGCTCGACCATTGCCGTGTGTGTGAACTCATTCCACGCGCGGGCGTGTGCGGCTTGCCCCAGGCGTTGACGCAGCGGTTCGTCGGTCAGCAAGGTGTTGATGGCTTGTGCGAGCGCGGTTGGTTCGCGTGGCGGCGTGACGAGGCCCGTTACACCATGTTGATTGACGTACGAGGTGCCTGTGCCAAGTTCGGTGCAAATGCACGGCAAGCCGCTTGCCATCGCTTCGATTTGCACCGCGCCCCATGTTTCGCTCGAATGGGTTGATGGTAAGACGAACATCCTCGCCGCTTGATAATATGCGGGCAGGTCATCGTCAGGCACATTGCCGACGAAGCGCACACGCTCTGTCACGTTCAAAGTTTGCGCTAATGCCTGCCATGTCGCTGCCATGGGTCCCGTGCCGACAATGAGCGCGCGAGCATTTGTCACTTGTGACATGGCGGCGATGAGATTTTCCAACCCTTTGTAATAACGTAGCCGTCCCACAAAAAGTATCAAGGGTAAGTTATCATGCTCTGCGCGAATGGCTTGCGCGCGAGCTTGTGATTGGGGAGTGGGCGCAAAGCGCGAGAGGTTCGCGCCATGGTGGATGACGATGCACTTGTGGGCGTGTGGCGCGACGAATGGCGAAAGCTGTGGATAGGTTGGATTGGAGATAGAGATCGCATCGGCGCGTGCGAGTAGCTGTTTCAAAAATGGGTGATAGCCAATGCGGAGATACTTTTGGCGCACGATGTCGCTGTGATATGTGACAACGATTTTGCGCGCATGTCCACCCCACAGCTGCGCCAATTCGCCAATGGGATAGGGCGCGTGCAAATGCGCGATGTCGGGGCGCAAGCGGTTGAGCTCCCAGAACAGAGCGAGGCTGAGGGGCGCGGAGGAAATGTTGGCGAGGCGTCCTGCTTTGATGATTGGCACGTCGTTGCGCTTCTCGCGTATCGTGCGCCAAGTGGTATTTGTGACCAATACCTGCACTGACACGCCACGCGCTGCCATCCCCTCCGCAAGGAGCTTGATATGATTCTCGATGCCGCCCAGCACAGGGAAGTAGTCTTTATAGACGTAAAGGACTTTCATGCGAAGAGCCAACAGCTGAGAGCGGATGGCGGATAGCAAATAGCGCATGGCAAATGGCGAATAATCAATAGCCGACAAGCGCTGCCAGCTACTATCTGCTACCCGCTATTTGCCATGCGCTATCAGCCAATTCACCGCATCGCGCAAATCGTCGGCGATGTAGCTGGGTTGGTAGTCCGTCCAAGCAGCGATGTGCGCGAGGCGGGCTGCGCCATGGCCTGTGCGGACGAGGATGCTGGGCATCTGCAAATTTTTGGCGGCGAGCAAATCGCTTTCCGCATCGCCAATCATCAAGGAGGCGCGTAGGTCGAGGTTATGTTCGCGCGCGGCTTGCAGAAACAGACCTGACTTTGGTTTGCGACAGTTGCAGTTCTCATCGGGGTGATGCGCGCAGAAGTAAATGCCATCTACACGTGTGCCTGCCGCTGCGAGCTCGGTATGTAACTTATGGTGAATGGCATCGAGGGTCTCGGCGGTGAGATAGCCGCGCGCGACGCCCGATTGATTGGTGACGACGATGATGGCAAAGCCCGCGTCACGCAGACGTTGAATCGCGGCCGGCACGCCGTCAATCAGCTGCATTTGCTCGGGCGAGCTCAAATAATTCACCTCAACATTGATGGTGCCATCACGGTCAAGAAAAACGGCAGGACGCATAAGCAGCTGAGAGCCCCACGCGGTTTTGTAAACCGCGCGGGGCTTGTGAAAGTTATTGAGCGCGTTGGATTTCAGTGATGCTGCCCAAGCCGTTGATCTTCACTTGCCAACGGCTGTTCGCTGTGAACTGTTTGAACTCACTCACATTGCGCGGTTGGTAGTCATATTTTTTATCGTTGGCGATGAACGTGATGCGATAGCTTTCGGAACGCTCGCCTTCGCGCTGTCCCGCCAACAATTGATAGAGGGGCCATTGCGGATTGAGGTCGGCGCCGCGCGCGACGAGTGGATTGCCAACGGATTTCCATTCTAATACGGTGTAGTCGCATTTGTTTTCTTTGATATTGTATTTGCAATCCTGCACGACCTTGGCAGTGCCATTGCCTTGATCTTTGAGATAGGGTGTGCCACAGACTTTCTCTGCGCCCGGCGCTGGCTCATCTGAGGTGCGTCGCACTTCTTTCGTGCATGAGCCTTTTTGCGCGTCGCGTGGAATCTGATCTTCCCAAGCAGTTTTCTTGACGGGCTGTTGCGACAGGATGGTGATACTGCGCTCCCACGACACGGATTGCACAACGGCGGTGGCTTCGGTGGTTTGGCTGCCCAAATAAAAGAACGCGCCTGCGCACACACACAACAACAGCACGGCGACGGCGACGCCCGCGATGCCGAGCCATTTGGGAAATGAACTTGTGGCGGCAGGTGGTGGTTGAGGCGTTGGTTTGGGTTTGGGGCGCGCCATAGATGCGCCGCAGCTCGCGCACTTCAACGCCGTTGCTGGATTGGGTTTGCCGCAGTTGGGGCAAGGCACATCTGGCGCCTTCTCGGTTTGCAGCGCGCCAATCGTTTCGCCTGCTTGACGCGCGCGTCCTTCCGCCAAGTCCGCGCCACAGCGCACGCACTTGGCGCGGTCGGCGGTGTTGCGTGTGCCGCAATACGCACACACGACATCGGGACCGAGTTTCGCCTGCGCCTCTTTTTTCTCGTCGGTGATCAGCGTTTGCTGCGCAGGCACATCGAATTGTTGTTTCTCCGGCATGGCCGCGCCGCAATTAGTGCAGGTGCGATTCAAGCCAGGATTTTTCGAGCCACAATTTTTGCATGTCCATTCGAGCTCAACATAACCGAGTTCTTCTTGGGGCATACTTACCTCCTCTTGGTCAACGAGTCATCGGTGTTAGTAATTGGATATTAGATATTGAAACTCCAATGACCACTGACGAATGACTCTTTACTCATACTTTGATTTTACCAAATTTCGAGCTGTTGCGCATAAGCGGCGTAGGTTTGTTGGGCAGTGCGCGCCCACGTGAAACGCTGGGCGCGTTGCAAACTTTGATAGCTTAGTCGCTCACGTAATATGGCATCATCCCATACGCTTTGCATCGCCGCTGTCCATGCGTTGACGTCATGCGGCGCAATTTGCAACCCTGCATCGCCGACGACCTCGGGCAATGAGCTGACGTTGGAGACGATGACCGGCGCGCCGCACGCCATCGCCTCAAGCGGCGGCAAGCCAAAGCCTTCATACAGAGAAGGAAAACAAAAAGCGGTCGCGGCGCTGTACAGCGCAGGCAGGTCGTCGTCGCTGACTGCGCCGACAAAATGCGCGCGGTCGCCGATGCCTAAGGCGGCGGCTTGTGCGCGCGGGTCTGGAAAACGCGCATCATGGAAACCGCCTAGCACTAAGTGCATGTCGCTGTGCGCATGCGCGAAGGCGCGGAGTAAGGTCGTCAGATTTTTGTGTGGCTTGTTGATGGCGAGCGCGAACAAAAAACGCTCTGGCAAATTCAGGCGACTACGCAGCGCTTGAATAGCTGCCGTAGAAGCTGGAGTAAAGCGTGATTCGGTCGCTAAATAGGTTGCAACGAGTGCGCGTTTGCTCAATGCGAAATAGCGTTGCAAATCGCGTGCGGCATCGTGTGAGATAGTGAAGATAAGGCGCGAGGTTTGCACCGCTAACCCCATCAACCAACGAAACGCGAGCGCATGCAGGCGAGTGGGCAGGGCGTGGGGATAGCGTAGGGGAATCACATCGTACAACGTGACGACGGAACGCGCATAACCCCAATAGGGACGGATGTAGTATGGAAAATGCGTGAGCTCGAAGGTCACACGCGGCAAATAGTTTTTAAGCGCCCAGTGATATTGCGGCGTGAAGGGCGTGAAGGGTGTTTCGATGAGTGTGAGGTTGGGGAACCTTCGCAGCTGCGCTAAATCGAAACGGCGATTGGGCAAGCGGGGGTTGAGCGGCACGACGATTTCGTCTTGTGGCGCAAGCATGGCGATACCTTCGATGAGATGGTAGGTGTAACGACCGACGCCGGGAAAGTGATCGTAGAGGGTGTGACCGTCGAGTAAGAAGCGCATAAGTGGCGGCTGGGGATAGCGAATGGCGAATAGCGGATAATGAATAGTCAGTAATGGAGGGCAAGGAGTCATCAGCCAATGGCTATTGGCAAGGGGTGTGGGGTTTGAGGCGATAGACGATGAACACGCCGCGCTGTTGACGATCATAACAGCGCGTCAAGTGTGCGCTCACTTGTGAATCAGTGAGGACTGATGTGCGTGATTGTTCTTTGGTCGTCCAAATGAGCGCGTCAATGCGGCGGTTACGCATGGCGTCGAGCAGTTTGGTAGGATTATCCGTGAACAAGTAATCGTAAATTTCTTCGCCCTGTCGGCGCGATTCGAGCCACGTGTCTTTGATAGCTAGAATATACCCAGTGGCGCCAACGGCTTCAGCTTCGCGCACGCTCCAAAAATAATCGGCGTAATCATACGTATAGCGATAGCGGGTACTGTATGTGGCATTTATCAACGTCACTGAGAGTGAAAGCAAGCTGGCTAAAGCCAATGCGCCCAGGAGCGCCAACGAAACATTGTAGATGGGTAAGCGCTGACGATGTGCCCAAAACCAGCCGCTTACCATAATGCCAATGAAAGGCAAGCCAAGTATCGTGAGCGTGGTGAGTCCAACGCGCAGTCGTCGTACGACATCAAAGGTAGAGCCAGCGAATGTGGATTCATAGATTGCATAGAGTGGGTCGGGGAAGAAGAGCCAGAACGCAAGGCATACACTCACACCGACTCCCAGTAAAATTTGAAAGGTTGAGCGCGATAATTGTGTGGTCAATGGCGTGAGCATGGCTGCCGTGACCAGTGCCACAATGGGAATGATGGGCGCTTCATAACGGGGATAACCCCAAGTGGGGACGATGACGGTGAGGTAGAATCCGCACACAACCACGATGTATAAGTTAAGCGCATCAAACAACTGTCCTTGCCTGCGTAGCAAGCGTCGTGCGCTTTGCGCCAAGCCGATGAGCAGGATCAAGGTGAGCGGCAACGAAAGCCACAACATGAAAATGCCATAGCCTTGCGGCAGCCGCGCGATGAGTTCTTGAAGGTTGAAGAAATTGCTGCTGCGTCCAAAGGTGGGCGCAAAGTATGCCCACAGATAACCCGTGAGTTGTGAATAGCTAAAGAAGGTGATGAGGAATAAGCTGAAGCTCACTAATCCAATCACCAGCAGTTCGAGCGCGCGTTGCCAAGCGCGCTGCAACAGATGATAGAATCCTAATGCGCCCAGCAATAAAGGAGGCGTTGGCAATTTGACCCAGAATGCAAGCGTCAACAGGGTTACTAGAAGCGTGATGCGTATGCGCGCAGAGCGGTCCTGCAAGGTTGCCCAAATCCCAACGAACATTAACAAGGTGGGCGTCAGCAAGGTGTTATCTATGTCAAGCAGCATCGCATTCTGTGTAGTGAGTGGATTGAAGCTCAGAAAGGCTACGGCAATGGCAATGAAGCGCGTGCGTTGTGGATGATTGCGCCAAAAGGCATCAATTAACAAAGGCATGAGCCATAGGTTGATAACCGCGCAAACCATGCCTGTGAAACGAGCGGTGTGAATGGAGACGCCGAAGAGCGTCAGAAAAAATTGCGCGACGTGAATGTAACCTTGGGGGTGGGGTATCAATGCGCGCGACTGTTGCCAATTGACCATCGAACGGTAAAAGTCCCATTCGTCTGCCAAAATGGGTTGCCAGCTCATGCGCATAAAAGCGAAGACCAGCCAGCCAGTCGCAGCCGTGAGGATGAGCCAAACAGGGTAAGTATAGGCAGCAAAGAGTTTCATCAGACTCTTAGATAGGTGGAATACGACCTAGCCAGGCGCGCACCCGATAGCTCACAATCAAGCGAATCATGCGTGTGCCAACCCGCCAAGCGGTTTTGAAATTACCGGTGATTTTTGAGATACCACGGCGGCCACGATAGTTGATCGGCACTTCGATCATGCGAATATGTCCAAGCAATCCCAAGATTACCATTTCGGGCAAGAAATGAGAACCACCAACTGTCAAATGGGGAGTAAGACGACGCGCGGCGGGCGCATGAATCAAGCGCAACGTGCAACCACAGTCGGAAAGGGATGGACCATTAAATAAAAACTCCAGGAGCTTAGCTACTACCCAATTTCCTAGACGCAAGAAGATGCCCATGTTCGCTTCAGCCCAGATGAGTTCGCGTGTGGTGCGCGTGCCAAGCACCATCTCGAAATCGTCGGAGTAGGCTAACAATTTGAGGATGTCTTTGCCGATAAACGTGCCATCAGGTTCTCCCAGAATGATGATGTCCCCGCGCGCTTCACACAACCCGCGCCGCAAGGCGTAGCCATAACCTTGTCGCGTCTCGGTCACCAAGCGTGCGCGTGTCGTGCGGGCAATGGCGGCGCTGCGGTCAGTGGAATTGTTGTCAACGACGATGATCTCATCTACCAACCCTGTGCCAAAGAAGTCTTCGATGGCGGCTAGTAAACCGGCTTCTTCATTATAAACGGGAAAAACGACGCTCACAGTTTGGTTATTCCACATAGACTTCGGTTGTCCTTGTGTTGGCGTTAGGGGTTCAACCAATGCGGCGGCATATTTTTGGTAATTTCGAACGCTTCAAAATTTTTGCTGTGGCGCGCGCCAATCGCTTTGACCCAGCGCGCCATACGCGCTAGCCCTTCTTCAAGGGGGGTTTCGGGGACGACGCCAAATACACGGCGTAATTTATTTTGGTTGGCATAAGCATGCGCGACCTCATTGCGCGCAGGTAAATGCACGACCTCCGTAGTTGTTCCCATGGCTTGCATAACTAGGCGCGCCAGCTCATTGATGGCGCAAGGTGTGTCCGCACCCACGTTGAAGGTTTGGTTGTGCGCCTCAGATACTGTGACGGCGCGCGCGATGAGGGGCGCGATGTCGCCGATATACGTAAAGGCGCGAGTTTGTTGACCATCGCCAAAGATGGTTAATGGCTGGTTTTGCATGAGTTGGTTCATGAAGATGCCGATGACGTTGCGATATTTGTCGCCGATATTCTGATGCTCGCCATAGACATTGTGTGGGCGAAAGATAACGTAGTTCAATCCAAACATTGCATGGCTCACATTAAGCTCGCGCTCGACGGCATACTTAGCAATGCCATAGGAATCTTCTGGCATTGGTATGGTATCTTCACTCATTGGCAATGGGGCGCTGCCGTACACGGCAATAGATGACGTAAAAACAAAGCACTTGACGTTGTGATTTACACTGGCGTTGATGAGGTTGACGCTGCCTAGCAAGTTGTTGTGATAGTTGAAGCGTTTGATGAAATGGCTCAACCCTTCAGCGGCGTAGGCGGCGAGGTGATAGACATAATCGAATTGGTGTTTCTCGAATAAACGCTGGATAAGCGCGTTATCTAAAATTGAGCCTTCGACGAAGGTGGCGTCCGCAGGCACTTGAGCGCGTTGACCGCCGCTTAGATCATCGAGCACTGTCACTGCATGTCCGAGCTGTAAGAGCTGCGCGGCGACATGAGAACCAATGAAACCCGCGCCGCCTGTCACTAAACTTTTGAGCATTGCATTCAATCCTGTGAGTAAGAGCGGGAGCTAGCGCACAAACCACACACAACTTGTCAAGAGGTTGTCCGCTCTGAAATAATTACAAACGAAACCATACGACTGTAAAAACTCTTCAATTCATGAGCGCGGCCGGCGTGACATTCCATTTTGAACGCCTCAATCTGCCGCAACGTCTGGGCAGAAGCATTGAAGAGGATGTCATACTCCGCGCCCTCGCAATCCAATTTGACCAACTGCGCTGCGCCCACGCTGCGCATGATGGCATCCAGCGTGGTCGTTGGCGCCCAATCAAAATCCTGTGTTGACTTGTCGGTGAGGATAGCGTTGAAGATGCTGGATTGTTTTGGAAACTTGACGACGCCCGCCTCGACATCGCAGACCGCTAACTGATGCGGGATGATGCGGTGTTCCAAGTGATTCTCGACGATGTTGCGCCGCAAGTGTTGATAGGCTTCGCTGTTGGGTTCGTACGCATAGACTTTGGCGGCTTGTTGATGAATGGCGTAGAGCGAGAAGACGCCGATGTTAGCGCCAATGTCAATCACGGTGCTATGCGGCGGCACTTTGCCGTAATCCTCGCGTACGAAAATCAGAAAGACGGTTACGGCGTCTTGTGGTTGCTGTGACAAAAAAATTTTCAACCCACTGCGGAGTTCAATCACATGGCTGGCAGGTTTCGTCTGCGTGAGATAGGCATAAAATAATTGCCAAGGATGTTTGAATAGCCAACAACAACGAATCAAGTACCACACATATCGATGCGTGTGGCGCAAATTTTTTGCGTAAGTCGTCAGGTCTCTACCGAGAATTTTCATGGCGCGAACTCTCTAGGGGGTGTAGGGCAGCGCAACCTAACGCAGCCTCCTTCACCATGGGCGCAATTCGTACAGTTCAATCTGTAAGCGAAACTCATAGCTGTTGCGATTGAGCAAAAAATTTTTGATGATGAGATATTGAGCATCTATCGGCAAAAACTTTTGGGTGTAGGAGAGCCGATAGGTTGAAGCAAGTAAGGCGCGAGTGGGTTCACCTGATACCAAGCGTTGGCTTTGGTCCCGCCCAATGGTCACGAGCCAAACGCGTTTAGGCTTGCGCGTCTGCAAGATGGATTCGATTTCAGGATCGCCTGTATGACGATGAAGCGTCGTTGCATGGGTCGGCGAAAAATAATAACCAAAGACGCTATCATAATCGCTCAAAACAACATCGTTAGGCTCTAGCCGTTCACCCACATAGCGCGCCGCTTCTTTGGCAGGGGTGAGATAAATAGGGTTGAGAAATTGTTGTCCTTGATAGTAATTATACAAACTGTAGCTCCAAACAACGAGCAGCAAACTACCAAGACCGAAAGCCCACGCGCGTTTGGGGAGACGTTGCCATCCACTCACCCACAGGGCGAGATAGAATGGCAACGTGAACAAGCCCCGCACAGGCACATTAAGAAATGGCGTGCCTGGCGCGAGATACGTGGTGGTGAACGATAAACTTACAATACTGATGAGGAAGAGACCCGCATACGCCCAAGCATGGGGTGAAGCCGGTCTCTGGTTTTGCGTCGCGCGAAATGGCATGATGTTGGCTAGGATGAGTGTGACGATGCAGCCCGCCCCCACGAACGCCAAGGGGTTCCATGGAAAGAGCGTTTCGCCAATGCCTAAGGTGTAAAAGCCAGCGACGATGCCTAAACCGAATCCAAGCAGGCTGCGCGCCAAATCAACGCCTGTGTTAGCATAGACATTGCCCACTTGCCGCAGCGTCGTCAGCGCAAACCAGGGGCTGAAACTGAGCGCGATGATGACGCCCACCGTGACCCAGCGTTTGAGCAGAGCGCGCTGGCGTGTGGGCATCACAAAGCACACGCCTTGCGCGACCAACAAAATGGCGCTAGGGTAGAACGTATAGACGAGCATGAGACCCGCTGCCCCATAAACTAACCAATACTTTCTGGCGTCGTGCTGTAACGCTTTTTGCAAAGCCATCGTGCTGACCAGCCCTAGCGCTAATAGCAACGAATAGTAACGCGCCATGCGGCTAAACTCGATGAACGCAGGCGCGCTGCCCAACAGCAGTGTTGCGAATAGAGCGGCCGATGTGTTCAGTGCGCGTCGGATCATCACGTACATTAGCGCCACCGCGCAGAAGCCAGCAGCAATCGAGAACCACCGTAGAGCAAAATCGCTATCGCCCGCGAGTTGCGTCCAACCATGCAGCGCCAAAAAGTAGAGTGGAGGATGGATGTCGTTGGAGGTGTTGGTTAGCACCGTGCGCCATGACCCTTGAATCATTTCGTGTGTGAGGAATTCGTCCACCCACAAACTGCGCCGACTTAAATCCCCAATCAACAAAGCCCAGCTGAGCAGCATCAGCACAAGCAAAGATTTTGGCGTGAATGAGGAGGTCATGGTTTACAAAAATGGCGCGAGCGCAGCCAACCCTTGCTCCACCGAAATTTCCGTCATGCACACATGATCACGATTGCAGACGCGCAAGCCACAGAGCCAACACACAGGTTTATGTTGTAATACCGTCACACGCTCACCCCAAGGTCGCCATAACGCTGCGTCGTTTTCGCCAGAGAAAATCGTGACAGTTGGCACGTTCATGGCGGCGGCGAGATGGGCGGGTCCCGAGTCGTTGCCGACAAATGCGACGCAGCGTTGGATAACGGCGGCGGTTTGCGAGATGCTGGCTTGTCCCGCAACGACGACATGGGGCGCACGCAGGGTGGGGCGCATTTGCGCGATGAGCGGCAAATCATCTTTGCCGCCTACCAATGCAATCGCTACGCCATCGGTTTCCGCTAACCGATTTGCCAACTGTGCGTAGCGTTCAAGCGCCCATAGTTTCGACGGATAGCCTGCGCCAACGTGCATGGCAACCCAACGCGAGGCAGGCGCTTGCGACAACCACGTGGCGGCGCAACGCTCATCGTCGGGCGACACGAACATTTCCAGCTTTGGATTGGGTGCCTGTGCGCCAATGGCATCGGTCAGCGTGAGATGTTGCAAGACAACGTGTGACTGCCATGCGAATGGCACACAATCCGTTTGCAAGAAACCGCCGCCATACAAGCCATAACCGACACGTCGTGAGATGCCTGCCAGAGCGAAGGCGAGGTTCTCTTGGAAGAACGATTTGAAGTTGATGACCCAATCGAAATGTTTTTGGCGCAGCTCACGCACGAGCGCGAAAAATTCGCGCGGCGCCCAATAAGGGCTGCCGCGACTCCGATCCCACCACGAAGCGCGATACGCGATGACTTCGTTCAGGCGTGGATTGTGTGCGACGACCTCGCGGCTCCACGGCGCGACCAACATCGCCACGCGCGCTTGGGGAAAGCGTGCGCGCACCGCAGCAATCGCGGGCGTTGTCAACAATACATCGCCGATGTGCGCGAGGTTCACCAGCAAGATGCGTTGCGGGTCAGCCCACACGCCGCGATGTTTGAACGGCGTCACCAGCGCATTGCCCACACCATCCACCAGTGAAAACAGACGAATGAGCGATGGCTTGACGAAACCGTAGGTGCGAGTAGCAGATGGCATATAGCGCATAGTCGCTAGTCGCTAGCTGCTAATCGCGCCAAACCTTCTTCCAATGAAATGAACGGCGCGGTGTAACCTGCGGCGCGCAGGGCGGTCAGATTGGCTTCCGTGAAGTTTTGATACTTATCGCGCAAGCCTTCTGGAAATGGCATGTATTGAATCTCGCCGCGTCCATGCAGCTGGATGAGCGTGCGCGCGAGCTCGTTGAAGCTGCGACTTTGCCCTGTGCCGACGTTGAAGATGCCGCGCGCGCGCGGCTGTGCTGCGAAAAACAAGTTGACGCTAACCAAGTCATCCACACACACAAAATCACGGCGTTGCTCGCCTGCCGCATAACCCCCTGAGCCTTCATACAATTGGATGATGCCCGTCGCTTTCAATTGCTTGAGCGCTTGATGCGCCATCGAAGCCATACGTCCCTTGTGTGCTTCGTGGGGACCATAGACGTTGAAATAGCGCAAACCGACGACGGCGCTAGGCGCGTCTGGTAACACCCGCCGCACATACTGATCAAAAACCAACTTGGAGTAGCCGTAGATGTTCAACGGCTTTTCGTAAGCGGGTTGTTCAATGAAAGTCGCGCTGTCGCCATAAGCGGCGGCAGACGACGCATAGATAAATGGAATCTGATGCGCGAGCGCGAAGCGCAGCAACATTTTCGAGTACGTGAAGTTGTTGTCCATCATATAGACGCCGTTGTATTCCATCGTATCAGAACACGCGCCTTGATGGAAAATGGCGTCAACGCGCGCCTCAAAGCGCCCCGACTCAATAGCGGCGCGAAATTCCTGCTTGTCCATGTAATCGGCAATTTGGCCATGACGCAGATTCAAAAATTTTGCGCTGCGCTCAAGGTGATCCACGACGAGAATATCGGTGATGCCGCGCGCGTTCAAGCCACGCACCAGATGGCTGCCGATGAACCCCGCGCCGCCTGTGACGATATACATGCGTTATAGCCTCTCGAATTTTGACATCGTTTCAGCCCTCATCCTTCATCCGTCGTATCAGCTGGGTTGTGCTTTGCCCCGCCACCAACGGCATCAGTGCCACGCGCCCGCCCCACGACTTCACCACAGGCGCTTCGACGAGTTGCGCTTCGGTGTAATCGGCGCCCTTGACATACACATCGGGACGGATAGCATTCAGCATATTGAGCGGCGTATCTTCGTCGAACAGCACTACCGCATCGGTTGATGCTAACGCCGCTAACACACGCGCGCGGTCCGCTTGTGTGTTGATGGGACGGCTTGCGCCTTTGAGGCGTCGCACCGAATCGTCCGTGTTCAAGCCGACAATCAAACGCTGTCCCTCGCGGCGCGCTTGTTCAAGATAGGCGACATGTCCCACATGCAGCAAATCGAAACACCCATTCGTGAAGACAATGCGCTCTCCTTGCGCTCGCCATTGCGCCACTCGCTGCAAGACGGTATGCAGGTCGCAGATTTTATCCGCCGATAAATTAGACGCATTGGGAATGCGTATGAGCGGATGAAGCTCGCGCAACAATTCGGCGTGTGTGATAGGTACCGTGCCGACTTTGCCGACGACGATGCCTGCGGCGATGTTTGCCAAACGCACACTATCCATGCGCGACAGTCCCGCTACCATGCCTGCCGCCAATGTCGCAATCACCGTATCGCCTGCGCCTGAGACGTCGAATACTTCGCGCGCGCGCGCAGGGTCGTGTTGAATCGCGTCGGCTGCAATGAGCGTGATGCCTTGTTCGCTCCGCGTGAACGTCAAACATTCGAGCTCCAGCGCTGCGCGCAACTGCTGTCCCCTTTGAATCAACGCATCGGCATCCTGCGGCGATACAGCCGTTGCCATCGCCAGTTCTGTGCGATTGGGCGAGAGCAAGGTCGCGCCGTGATACTTCGCGTAATCGTGTCCTTTGGGATCAACCAGCACGGGGATATGGCGCGCGCGCGCAGCGCGAATGATGTTTTGGCAAACGTGAGGCGTCAACGCCCCCTTGGCATAATCGGAGAGGATGATGGCTGCAACCGTTTGCGAGGTAATCATGGGTAAGAGCGCCGCAAGCAGTGATTCGACATCCGCAGCGGCAGCCTCGCGCATCTCTTCAACATCGAGCCGCAGCATTTGTTGATGACCACCGAGTATGCGCGTTTTGACCGTCGTTGGACGCTGCGTGGTGATGATAGGAGTAGTGTTGGCATTGGCTTGCGCGAGCAACGCGAGCAATTCATCGCGCGCTTGATCAGCGCCGACAAAACCAGCAATCGTCACCATAAGACCTAAGCCCGTGAGGTTCAGCGCGACGTTAGCCGCGCCGCCTGCATTCGTCGTTTGGTGTGTAACACGCACGACAGGCACGGGTGCTTCAGGCGAGATACGGCTCACGTCGCCCCAGACGTAACGGTCCAGCATGAGGTCGCCGACGACAAGGAGAGGTTTGTGAGAGAAGCCCTGTTGTACGGCAAGCCATACGGAATCGGGATGGTCAAACATGGTGGCTAATGGTGACGGAAGGCAATGGCTTCAAGCGTCATGAAAATATCGTCGTGACGATGGGCAATTTTTTGCCAACCCCAACCCATCACCCGAATCGCGCGCCACATCCACAACGCTAGAGCCCAATTGGAGGCTTCTGCATTGATGAGACTGCGCTGTAGGGGTGTGCTAACACGACGTAACCATGCGGGCAACGGCGGCAATGGGGACACACGCTGTACACTGACGCGCTCGAACCCAGCGCGCGTCAACGCATCGCGCAATGTGGCGGCTGTGAAATAGAACAGATGAGAAGGTGGGCGATAGGCGAGCCATTCATCGGGTTCACGTAACGCTTGCCAATGTCCATTGTTGGGCGTGGACAACATCAAAACGCCATTCGGTTTGAGTCGGGCGTATAAGCGACGTAGTTCTTCAACGGGACGCGGCAAATGTTCAATCACTTCCCAAAGCGTGATGGCCTCAAACGCCCTCTCGCCGATGTCAGTCAGTGAGTTGGCAATCGGAATGCCGAGCGTTTGCGACGCGCGCTGCGCCATCTCCGTGGCGAGCTCGACGCCTGCAATCTGCCAACCATCCGCTCGCGCAACCTCAAGAAAGAAACCTGCCGCGCAACCGAAATCAAGCACGCTGCCGCGCGCAGGCACGAGTTGGTTGAGCGTGCGCAATCGGCGCTTGAGATGGGGCCACAACGCGCGCCGTGTGTCGTCATAATTGCGATAGCCTTGATCTTCGTCACCACAATAGTAGGCGGGATTTTGGTAGTGCGCTTGCAACGTTTCGTCGGATGGCATTGGGCTTACATGTAGCGTCTGGCATTGCTGGCAACGCGCAAGGTTGAAGTCATATTTTTTGAATACAACAGCCGAGGTGGTATGTCCACAAATTGGGCACGAGGTGGTTGTGGTGGAATCGTTCATGCTGACGCTACTTGCGCTTGCGCATACGCGCTCTGCGCGGGTTGGAATGAATAAGCCGTTTTAAATGCCTGCGTCGCGAGCTGGTGGTCATGGGTTAATGCTGCTAATTGCACGTTCTGAGGAGAGAGTGCTGGCTGCGCCCCAACCCCTGGGTATTGACGCGCCTTGAGCCAAGTAACAATTTGCCCACAAGTGTGTCTAAAGCGCTGTTGATTGGGCGTAAACAATTCGCAGAGAATCAAAGGACGATGTTGTTCAATGGTTTGTTATGCGCCTGTCAGCGCCGCGAGCTCTGCACCCACAACCTTGATGTCGCTATCTATTCAAATCCGTTCGCGCGTGCTGTTAGGCGCCAACAAACATCCTAAGCCCAAGCGACCTTGATACCTTCTCAGATATGGAAAGCGTTTTCTAATTTCACGCAACGTTTGTCGCAGATAGAGTCGAATGCCCACACTGAATCCCTATTGGCAAAACTCTCGCATCAGCATAACCATACGCTCGATACGTTGCGCCCATGTATGCTCGCGCAACGCGCGTGCATGTGCGGCGGCGGCGATGCGTTGGCGTTCCTCATCGTGCGCCAAATAGTATCGAATTTTGTCTATCATTTCCTCACGCGAATCGAAGCACACAATCTCTTTACCTTCTTCAAAGAACTCAGTGACGCCTGGCACACGCTGCAATAATTGAAAGACGCCACAGGCCGCGAGCTCGAATGCGCGAATGTTCAAGCCGCGATCCAATTCGCCGGGCTGATGATCCACGTGAAAGTTAAGTCCAATCTTCGCTGCGCACAAGGCTTTGACTTGCGCCTCGCCCCAGATTTGCCCATGCCAATGGCGTAGAATCGGACTATCGAGATATTGATGGCGATAGCCGCCCCAAATTTTCAGGTGAACGCCTTGCTCGATGGCGTACTCAACCCATTGGCGACGCTGAGAGTGAAACTGTTTGTCTAATGCGCCGATGAAGCACACATCCGATTGATATTGTTGATGCTCGTCAGGTGTCAGTTGCAAGGGGCGATGCACCTCAGGCGCGAAACCGAGCGGCACATACTCCATCCGCCCCCGCGCCCCTGCTGCGCGCAACCCCGCGTCAAGGTTAGCAGGCACGAAAATCAAATCGAAGTACGGGAGATTCACACGGTCACGCGCCAGCATCGTCGTGGCAGGCAAGTCACACATCTGCACAAGTTTCACGCCCCGCCGTTTGAGCTCCCGCAACGTGGACTCCCACACGCTACTGCCTAGATAAAAAAACGCTACATCAGGCTTCAAGGTTTCAATGCGACGAATGAGGTCGCGTTGCAGTAACCACGGATCAAACTTCGTTACCCATAATGCGCCGCGCAACAGTTGGGCGAGTGATAACGGCAAATGATAGCGTACTGTTTGCGGCAAGAGGAAGCTACTGCGTGGATCAAAGGTGACGTTACAGTTTAGTCGTTCAAATTCCCCCACCCACGCATAAAAAGCGTGATTGGTGCGAAGCAGGTGTGTGGCGAACTGACCGCCCTCCCGTTTCCAAGTCGCGTACGCCGATTCATAATAGCCGCGATCGAGTTTGTAGTAGAAGTAAATTTTCACGTTGTGATTGTCACCGCGGTCTATTGTAGCCACAACGGGCTTGTTGTAAAATCTGCCGCATGAATCTTTCAGTCATTGGCACAGGCTATTGGGGGCCGAACCACGTGCGCGTGTTCAGCAGCTTGCACGAGTGTGTGGTGTCATCCATCGTGGATGTGGATGCGTCGCGGCTGGAGCGCGTGCGGCGCATGTATCCCCATGTGCGAAGCGAGCAAGATTATCGGCGCGTGTTGGATGATGCCGCCATTGACGCCGTGGTGATCGCGACGCCGACCCAGACGCATTACTCACTGGTGCGCGATGCGTTGTTGGCGAACAAGCACGTCCTGTGCGAGAAACCATTGTGCGAGACGACGGCGCAAGGCGGCGAGCTGGTCGCATTGGCGCGCGAGCGGCAGCGCGTGTTGATGGTGGGGAATGTGTTCTTGTTCAATGCAGGCATCATCAAACTCAAGGAGCTGGTGGACACTGGCGAGCTGGGCAAATTGCAATACCTCGCAGCGTCGCGCATGAACCTCGGGCCGATTCGCAGCGACGTAAACGCGGCGTATGATTTGGCGACACACGATCTTTCGATTTTCAATTGGCTGTTGAACGCTAAACCTGACAGCGTCTCGGCGACAGGCGCAGCGTTCGTGCGTCCCACTGTCGAAGATGTCGTGTTTATCTCCTTGAAGTATCCGCAAGGCGTTTTGGCAAGCATTCGCGCGAGCTGGCTCGACCCAAAGAAGGTGCGTGAGATCACGGTCGTCGGCAATCAACGCATGGCGACGTGGGACGATTTGCAAGCGGCGACGCCTATTGCCATTTATGACAAGGGCGCGAACACGACGCAAGACTACAGCGACTTTGGCGAGTTCTTGCGCCTCTCGATGTGGGATGGCGACGTGCGTCTGCCGAAGATCAGCGCCGAAGAACCGCTGAAGACGCAGGCGCATGAGTTCGTCCGAGCAGTGCAAACGAGCATTGTATCGCGCTCTGATGGCGTGTTCAGTCTTGGCATCGTGCAAACCCTCGAAGCGATTATGAAGTCTATGCGGATGGGCGGCGTGCCTGTGACGGTGAATGAGTGAAAAGATGACTCAACTTCGTATTCATCCAACCGCGCTCGTCGAAAGTGAGGACGTCGGCGAAGGCACGGTGATTTGGGCGTTCGCGCACGTGATGCGCGGCGCGCGTATCGGGCGGCGCTGCAACATTGGCGACCATTGCTTCATCGAAACAGGAGCCGTGATTGGCGATGGCGTGACGGTAAAGAACGGGGTGCTGGTGTGGGAAGGTGTGACGTTGCGGGATGGGGTGTTCGTCGGACCAGGCGTGATATTCACCAACGACGTGTATCCGCGCTCACCGCGTATGGACTTGGTGCGCGAGCGATATGCCCAAAAAGAAAACTGGCTTGTGCCCACGTTGGTCAAGCAGGGCGCGACGATTGGCGCCAGTGCGATTGTCGTTGCGGGTGTGACGATTGGCGCCTATGCCATGATCGGCGCGGGGGCAGTCGTGACGAAAGATGCGCCGCCGTTTGCGTTGATGCTGGGCAATCCCGCAAAGCAGCGCGGTTGGGTATGTCCCTGTGGCAAGCCGCGCGTCACACGCTTAGAGTTTGTGGATGGCGCGGCGACATGCGAGACGTGTGCGCGCCGCTTGCAATGGCGTGATGGTTTGATTGCGCCATGGTAGGGCAAGTTGTCAACTTGCCTGAAGGACAAATTGCAAATTTGTCCAACATTTTTGAGAGGCATGTATGCAAATTCCATTCGTAGATTTGTCGGCGCAGTATCGTGCGATTCAATCGGAAGTCCATGCGGCGCTGCAAGAGGTGTTGTCGCAAAGCAATTTCATTTTAGGCAAGCCCGTCGAAGAGTTCGAGCGCGCGTTTGCGGCGTATGTCGGCGCGGCACATGGCATTGGCGTGAGCAACGGCTTGGATGCGTTGCGCTTGGCGTTGATGGCGTTGGACATCGGTGTGGGCGACGAAGTGATTGTGCCCGCCAACACCTACATCGCAACGGCGCTCGCCGTGAGCGCGCAAGGCGCGAAGCCTGTGTTAGTGGATTGCGATGCTACGTACGAGATTGACGTAACTCAAATCGAGGCGGCAATTACCCCGCGCACGAAAGCGCTCATGCCTGTGCAGCTCACCGGACAGGCGGCGGACATGGATCCCATCATGGACATTGCGCGGCGACACAATTTGCACGTCATCGAAGACGCCGCGCAAGCGCAAGGCACGCAGTATAAGGGGCGTCCGTGCGGCTCCATCGGCGTCGTCAGTGGTTTCAGTTTTTATCCGGGCAAGAATCTTGGCGCGTACGGCGATGCGGGGGCAGTAACAACGAATGATGCGCGTTTGGCAGAACGTCTTAAGCAATTGCGGAACTATGGGCAGCAAGCGAAGTATCATCATCTGGAACAAGGTCTGAATGCGCGACTCGATACATTGCAAGCGGCTGTGTTGAAGGTGAAGTTGAAGTATCTAACGGAATGGAATCGGCGACGCGCGCGCCATGCGGAGCAATATGAAGAACTATTGACGGGCGTGGGAGACATCGCCTTCCAAAAGCGTTTGCCCCATTCGACACACATTTATCATTTGTACGTCATTGAGACGGCGCAACGCGATGCCTTGCAACAATTTCTCTCAGCGCAGGGAGTACAAACGCTCATTCATTATCCGATACCCATGCACCTCCAGCCTGCGTATGCGGAGCTGAGACACAAGGAGGGCGATTTTCCTGTGGCAGAGCGTTTAGCCCAAACGATGTTGTCGCTGCCGATGTATGCTGAGCTGACGGCGGAGCAGATTCAATACGTGGCAGATAACATCAAGGAGTTCTTCAAGCAGTATAAAACTCGCGGAGCGTGAAAACGCTCCGCGAGGTCTTTTGGTGTGCTACTCTGATGATTGCGTGATGGCGCGATAGGCAGCCATGAAGTCGGCGTGGTAGGGGTGTGATGGCCGCAGCAACGCGGCGAGTGAGAGGGTGACGCGCTGACGCGCGCGCCAATCGCGCACGAAACGCACGAAGTTGACGAACCCCCCGAAACGACGCTTGAACGCACTGAAGGCATTGTTCGGCTCGTAGCGCATGTCGTAATGCGCTTGCAGCATGATCAAGACGTGACGCCAAAATTCTTTATCAAAAAATTTTTTTGCCTCATCCAGTGTGCCACCATCGCGTCGCGCTATTTCTCCTGCGATGCTATCACGCAAACCTTGTACTGCTTGTGACCATTCAGGCTGCATGGCGAGCGAATACAGGCTGTGCACGTGCCAGCCGAAATTCCTAACCTCGTTCACTTGAAACAAGCACGATAAGCCCTCGACCTCTGCGATTTTCCCCAGCAATGCCGAATAGCTGCACGGCAGTACCTCGCCGCCTAGATAGCGAATCGGTACGGCTTGAATGTCTCGATACATGCGTTGCCACGTTTCTTTACGATGCACATAGTATTGGGTGGAGAGCGCATGACGGATGTAACCTTGCCAACGCATCGCAGCGCTGTCCGATTCCAGCTGATGCACGAAGATGTGGCGCGCCCATGTGAGCTGCCCATGCGCGCCGGAGCCCTTCAAGCCAAAAGCAATCTCAACGCCATGCGCTGCGCTGTGTGCGGGATGCGTATCAAGGAATGCCGCGCAACGCGCCAACGTCTTAGGCACAAGCAAATCGTCGTCGCCAGCATAAGCGGCATAAGGCGTCGGCAGTTCTTCAATCAGCGCTTGCATGCAAAGCGCTTCGTTGGTGTAGGGGGGAGTAGGATAATAGCGATAGAGGACGTTGAGTTTTCCTTGCACAGCATCAATATCACGCTTGATGTGAGCGGCGTGTTGCTCGTTGCTCGAATCGCCGAGGCAGACGGTGCCACCGAAGCCAACGCTTGCGTAGTAATGCAAGGCGCGGCGCACAAACTCCGAGCGGTTCATAGTGGGAATGAGAATGCTGACATTAGAAGCGATGTTCATATCAACAAGCGGCGGATGAGGCATGGCGCAATGTCCCCAAGGCGGCGCAGCGGGTGGTGTTTCATTTGACGCGCATCATCGAGAATTGCATCTAGCATGTAGAGGTGCGTATAAATTTTACGTCGTTCCTTGAAGCGCATGGCAGGCGAAGCTTGGCGCATGGGCGCTAAGGGTTGCAAGCCGTTGGCTAGCGCCTTGGTCATGGTTTGCGCGCGATGCCAATAGGTATGTTGACTGTGCGCGCGTTGATAACCTGCCTGCGCCATGCGCTCACGTTCGGCGTCGTGCGTGAGATAATACGCAATTTTGGCGACGAGGTCGTCGTCGTTGCTATACGGCGCCAGTTCTACGCCTAAGGTGTAGAGATCGCCCAGCGCTTCGGGGCGCGTGTCGGTCAGGACGAGCGCGCCGCACGCGGTCCCTTCAAAGATGCGGATGGTGACGCCGCCCGTGATACTGGTGTTGAAGACGATGCGTGATTGGTTGTAAATCAGGCTCAACTCGTCAGGCGTATAGTTGCGATAAAAATCGTTGGTCTTGAACCGCGAGGCGATTAATTTGAGTTGGCGCGCGCGGGGGGTTTTGCGATGCGCCCGCACCAGGTTGCCGACAAACCCTACATCATAGGTGCGTGGCAGACGGCGATTGTTGCATACCGCCGGTTCAATCGCCAAAGGCAGATGGAATACCTGTGAATGCCCAACAACCGTGCGATAGCGGTCGAGAAAATCGCGCTCGGTGACGAACACCCCATCAAAGAACAATGCAACGTATTCGCGCCAGCTGCCCAAATGGACATCTACCAGATAGCCAGCGGTTGGGATGTCAAGGTCTTCGATGCCGCGCGGAAAGTAGGGACCACCCGGATCTATCCACAAATAGAGGTCTGGTTTTTGGGGCAAGGCAGCGATGAGCGCTGGCAGAGGCACGCGACTGTCATAACCCGCGCGCGCTTCGCCCGGCAAACCGATGTATGTGATGGTGTGACCAACTTTACAGAGCGCGTTTTCCAACCAGATGAATGGATTGTGGGGATACCAGCGATAAGCGAGGGCGATGTGCATATCAGTTAGGCGGAGCGGTGATAATATCGTAGATAGGCATGAAGTCAGCGTGGTATGGCGATGAGGGCTTCAAGAGAGTAGCTAGTGAGATGGGACGATGGTCTTTCCCAGCGAAGAGTTGTTTGAGTCGCATGTACCCATTGACCAGCCACGTTTTGCGTTTCAACGCATCATACACATTGAGTGGTTCGGCGTGATGCAAACGATAATGCCATTCGAGCATGAAGAGCAGGTGTCGCCAAAATTCTTGGTCGAAAATTTTTTGCGCTTCTGCTGACGAAAGTGCATCTTGCTCCACCAACGCTTGCACAATACTTTCGCGCATGGCGCGTGCGGCGGTTGTCCAGTTGGGATGTGTCAGCAATTCGTACATGCTGTGGGTGTACCAGCCAAAATTTTTGTTGGCGGGATCATTGGCTTGAAACACGCATGCCAAACTATCTATTTCCGTGATTTTGCCAAGAATGGCAGAAAAGCTACAAGGCAACAGTTCAGGCCCCAGATAGCGCAACGGCACAGTAGGGACATACTCATACATTTTGCGCCACGTCTCTATGCGATGCACGTAATACTGCGTTGAAATAGATTGACGCATGTAACCAATCCAACGCTCTGTCGCTTTGTCCGATTCGAGTTGATGTTTGCCGATATAGTCAGCTGATACCACATTGCCATATGCGTTTGTGCCCTCGATATGCACAGCAACCGATACGCCATTGACTGCACTGTAATCGGGGTGAGTATCCAAAAATTGCGCGCACTTTTCGAGGGTTGATGGGATGAGAAAATCGTCATCGCCTGAGTAAGCCGCATAAGGCGAGGGCGCAAGCTCGATTAGCTCCTTCAGGCAAAGAGCGTCATTGGTGTAAGGTGGACTAGGGAAGTATTGATAGACAATGCGGAGTCGGTCTTGATATTGCTCAATGGTGTTTTTGATTCTGGCAGTATGCTCGTCGTTGCTGGAGTCGCCAATACAAAGTGCGCCCGTGAAGCCGATGGTGTGGTAATAGCGCAGGGCTCGGATGAGGAACTCCGAGCGGTTCAGGGTGGGGATGAGGATGCTGATTGCTTGAGCGTGACCCATGTGCTAGTCTCCCAGCAAGCGACGTTTAAGACGAATTTTAGCCAGCTCTTCGATATTTTGACGTTGCGGTACGCCAAACTTGCGTTCAATCAAATTCAGATAGGCGGGGCGCATGAAGTATGTGTGCCAAGCCTCATCGCGGAAATGTAACACCTCCGCTGCTGCCAGATGCTTGGTGGGCATTGGTTGGCTCTCATACGAGAGGAAGGCATAGCCTTCATAGGAGTCTGGCAATGCCCAACCCATTTGGCGCGCCAGCCAATGAAGTGGGCTACCAGGCAATGCTTGGCAGGGGTACATGTTGGCGTGCGCAGTATTTAGTTCAATTGCCAGGTCTAAGGTTTGTTGCATGGTTTCCAGTGTGTCATCAGGAAAACCGAAAATGTAATTGCCTACAATATTAATATCGGCGGTGTGAATTCGTCGCACCACCTCGCGAATGTTAATCTCTTGAAATTTACCTTTGGACACCTCTTGGCGGATCTGTTGATTACCCGCCTCAATGCCTAACGCCAACCAATTGATGCCTGCTTTTTTGAATTTTTCCAGATATTCGGGACGCACCGTATCAATCCGCGAATAAGCCCACATCCGCAGCGGATAGCCACGTTCAAGCAATCCATTAATCAACGGCTCATAGTATTTGCGATTGAGAAAGAACATCTCATCCGAAATACGAACGGTTTCAACTCCTAAGCGGGCAAGCTGGTCGAATTCTTTCAAAATAAATTCAGGCGACCAAAAACGCATCACCGCTGAGTTGGCAGAGACAATATGGTCGTCGTTGTCCACACGATTCAGGATGTTGATCATGCAAAAGTCACATTTGAATTGGCAGCCCAATGATGTGTAGAGCGCCGCAAAAGGAGTGCGTAAGTTGTGGTTAAATTCAGCGTGCCAAAAATGAGCGCGATAGAGGTCAAGCGGTTTTTCTTTGTAAGGCAACAAGTCCCACGCATAGCCAGGCAAATCTTGATCCATCAAGGCTTGCGGTACAATGGGTTGCGGCGAATTCAAAATCAATTGCCGCTCTTGTTTGTAGCCAATCCCGTTGATTTGGGTTAATTCATCGCCCAGATTGCTTCGCAGCAGATTGTGCAAAGCATAGACGCCCTCATTCAACAACACAATATCTACAAAAGGATATGCTAACACTTCTTTGGGGAGTGCGCTGACATGAGAGCCAACCAAGCAGAGAGGATACTCAGGATAAGCTGCTTTCAATTTAGCGCCAAGTCGTATCGCCCCAATCATGTTCGTGGTACCCGAATTGGGGTTTTGCCCATATAGCACAAAGCAGACTAAGCGCGGATTGGCTTCATGGATGCGTTGGATGGCTTGTTCGTCGGTGAGTCTCTCGGCAGTGCAATCTAAAATAGCGACCCCGAATCCTTTGGCGCGACAGCTCTGAGCTAAGAGCAAACTCCAGGTAGGGGTCTCAATCGCAGAGTAAATTTGGCTAAGCGCTTGATAGGCACTGGCTGACGAGTCGGGCTCGACGAATAATACATCTAAGCGACGATTGGGTAATGTCATGAAGAAATCTCCCCAGCTACAACTGATTCAAAATTCGACACAGAGTTTCAATCTTTTCCTCGTCCAGCTCGGGATAGTTCCCAATGTAGAAGCCATAGAAATGCACATGGTCAACGTGTGGGTATTTTTTGTATTCATCGCCTACCAAGGCTTTCAGATAGGGTTGCCGCAGCTGGTTGCCTCCACCCGATGTGCCACGCCGAAATTCGACGCCATATTCCCGCAATGTCTGCATAATGCGGTCACGTAGATCATCATCGGGATATCTAAGGATGAGCGTAAACGCGTAATTGCAACTACCTTCTGTGTCGAAGTCGGTGAAGTACCGATTGGGGTCAAGTTCTCGCAAGAACAGGCTGAGATTCTTTTTACGAATCGCATTGTTGGCGTCTAGTCGCTTCAGTTGCGAGCGTCCTAATACGGCATTCAACTCGGTGCTACGCATGTTGTAGGCAGGATAAGCGAAGATAAAATCGGGATTGAGGTCAGAGTACGTTTCGCGATAGCGCCGCTTCAATTCCTCCGCTGTGGCTTCACGTACCATGCCATGCGAGCGCAACATCCGCGCTATTTGATACCATTGCTCGTCATGGGTGGAGATAATACCTCCTTCGCCCGTACTCATGTGATGCGCGTAGTAGAATGAGAAGTTTGATACCAAGCCAAAGGTGCCTAGCTTGCGCTCCTTGAACGTCGCGCCATGTGACTCGCACGTATCTTCGATTAGAGGAATGTTGCGCGCCCGTAGCTCATCCAATAAAGTTTGATTGAGTGCGTTGTAACCGAGAATATGTGTCAAAAATACAGCTTTGGTGCGGGGTGTAATTTTTTCAATGACTTGGTCAATATCCATGCCCAACGTGCGTGGGTTGATGTCCACAAACACAGGTGTGAAACCGCATTGAATGACAGAAGCAATATCTGAGACCCATGTCAAGGTTGGCACAATCACTTCACCTAGTCCATGTAGATACCGTAATGCGGTCATCGTCAGCAGATTAGCCGATGCGCCCGAGTTAACTAACACGCTGTATGTGACGCCTAACCATTCAGACCATTCTTGCTCAAAGAGCTGCACTTGCTTCGCTTGTGTAATCATTGGGGCATCTTGCTGTAGATATGCAATCAAGGCATCAAGGTCGGTGCGCGTGATATTGTTCTGCATCAGGGGCCAATCTAAATTTTTGTCGGGCGGGGGCATCCGATTTGCCATGTTAGAAAGGCCCTCGAAATTCGATTTCCTTCAAATCAGCGCGCTCGATAGGCATCCAATGTTGTGGTTTGCCTTTCACCAAATCGTAAGCAGCCGTGGCGATGGTGCGCCCATTAGGGTAGAAAAGCTCTTCGAGCGTGGGGGTGGGAGGGCATGAAGTTGGGGCGAATCCCATACGCTTAATGCGGATGTCGTGCGCGCCTTGCAGACA
>CAZDYP010000026.1:0-37649 GCA_964509505.1 uncultured Anaerolineae bacterium
CCTCAATGCACAGGACTTGAATTTGTGGTTGTGGGAATTTCCGAATGAGTAATTAGTAATTAGCAATTGGCATCCCTCAAGGACTAATTACCAATTACCAATTACCATCGTATGAATCGTTGGGACTTATACTACTGGCTCGGCAAAACGCCGTGGGATACAAACATCACACCGCCAGAGATTGTAAACTTGATTGAAGGCGGCGATGATGTGCCGCGTATTCTGCCAGGGCGCGCGATTGATTTGGGTTGTGGCACAGGCACCAACGTCCTCTATCTGGCGCAGCGTGGCTTCGAGGCGGTGGGCGTGGATGTGTCAGCACAAGCGATTGAGCGCGCGCGCCGCAAAGCTCAAGTCCAAAATGTCAACGCCACGTTTTACGTTGCCGATTTGCTCGACCCAGAAAATTTTCCCGTCAGCGGGCCCTTCGATTTTGTCATGGACATCGGCGTCATGCACATCTTTGACGACGCGGGGCGCGCGCGCTACGCCGCCACACTCAATCGTCTCTTGCGCGTTGGCGGCTATCATTACACCTTCGGCTTTAAGCGCGGCTTGGCGCGCAAGCGACACTGGCTCAGTTACCTCTTTGGCTCGCCGCCGATGGGCATTACCGCCGACGAGGTGCGCCACACACTCGAACCGCTTGGCTTTCAGCTGCTCATCGCGCGCGATGCCGGCCTCACACCTGAAGGCATCTCGCGCACGGGCTGGTATGTATCACAAAAGGTGAAGTAGAGATTGGAGCTTAGAGAATTGGATATTGGATATTAGTCAGTGTCCCTATCTAACTATCCAAGCACACATTGGAGCTATGGCTAAACGACGTTCACAAAGACTTCGACAAGCAAAAGAAGCAATTCAAAAACCACAAGCAGTCGCGCGCGACGACGGTCAAACGCCGCTCGCTGCCACGCCTACGCTGCTTGAGCAACCTTCCACCATTACCAATTACCCATTACCAATTACTGACTGGTTGACCGTCGAGCGTGTGTTATGGAGCGCGGTGATGCTCGTCGCGGCGTTGGTGCGTGCGCTCAATCTCGCTTATTTCCCGTTGAATGATGCAGAAGCGCAGCTGGCTCAAGCGGCTTATCTGTTGGCGCATGGACAAAGCGATGCTGCTTTGCGCGGCAGTCCATTCTTGGTCGGCAGCAACGCGCTCATCTTCTGGTTGTTCGGTGAATTCGATTTGACCGCGCGCCTCGCGCCAGCGCTAGCAGGCGTGTTGATGGCCGCGTTGACATATCGCCTGCGCGACGAGCTCGGACGTTGGGGCGCGCTCATCGCGGGTAGTTTGTTTGCTATCTCCGCAACCTTCGTGTATTACTCGCGCACGGTCAACGGCGACCTCATCGCAGTCACGGCGAGTTACGCCGCGCTCATTTTTCTGTGGGAATTTATCCGCAAGCAAGAAGGCGGCGCGCTCATCCGCGCGGCTATCGCCTTTGCGCTCGCGCTCACCTCTGGACAAACGACCTATACGATTTTGCTGTGTGTGGTTTCCTTCGCTGCGCTCGTCGCCGTGCTGCGCGCGACGAAGCAAGCGACTGTCACTGAGCTGGAGAGCTGGCTGACGATGATGCGTCATTCACCACTCGCCGCTCGCCACATAGCGTTCGCTGCGCGCAAGGCGGGCATTGCCTTCATGCTGGTATTCCTCACCAGCGCGACGGCGGCGCTGTTCAATCCATTAGGCTTGCAAGGCGCTGTGGATTTGTTCACGGATTGGTTGGGACAATGGGCAGGCGCGAACAATCAAGCGCCCTCATACTTTTTGCAGTTGTTCTTCTCGTATGAACTGTTGCCGTTGGTGTTTGGGTTAGGCGGCATGTTGTATGGTCTCGCGCGCGGCGAGCGGTTCGCCAACTTCGCGGCGTGGTGGGCGATTGTGGCGTTGACGTGGCACACGCTCATGCCAGTCAAAAGCGCCAGCGCGTTGCTCGTCGTGCTGGCGCCGTTGATTTTGATGGCGGGGCAAACCATCAGTCGTATGTTGCTAGAACTTATGCGCAACTTCGCGTTGGCGAACGAAGGTTTGTTCATCGCCTTGGGTTTGCTGACGTGCAGCATTTTCGGACTCAATCTCAGCAGCTACGCACAGACCGGCGAGCGCAACTACATCATTGTTATGACGATTGCGGTTGGGATGCTGGTCTTGATTGGGGTGATGGTCGGCGGTTTCACCGCATTCCTCACCAGCGACGCGCCATCCCCCACAGGCAAAAGCAACGGCGACGCGTTCTCCGTGAATCCATTATGGCAAGGCGTTGCGCGCGCCATACAAGTGTGGGGTGTGATTGCGTTGGCAGGGTTGAGTGTGTTGGCGGTGCGAGCGTCCATCAATCTCAGTTTCGCTCAAGCCGATGACCCACGCGAGCTGATGGTCGAATCGCCGACGACGCTGGAAGCGCGCGAGCTGCGTCCGATGCTTGAAGATTTGTCGAATCGGCGTGAAGGCGACCCCCATATCATTCCCATTGCCGCCGAAGTGAACATTGGGCCCGCCTTGCGTTGGTATCTGCGCGATTTCAAGGTGCGCTATTTTAACGACGTGCCCAACACGGCGACTGAGCCATTGGTCATCGTGCCAGCGCTGGGCAAGCAGCCGGGCTTCAACAACTATGCCTCACAGAAGGTGCGTTGGCGTTGGCAGAAACCCAGCGAACCGTTGGCAGGACAGAACTTTTGGAAATGGTTCATGTATCGCGGCTTGCATGAGGTCTTGCCGTCTTACGATATAATTGTCTATGCGCAGCAGCGATAAACAATGAATGTGATTGAGGTTACTGTCTCTTTTCAGCTACGTGAATTGATGGGCTTTTGTCATGTCGTTCGCCAGGTGTACGGGCGACAACTGGTTTGGTCAAAACTCCATTTGTACATCGAGGCGTTGCCGGCCATTTTGACCGCTTTGCGCGAGCAAGTCGGAAAATTTTTAGACACTCACTCATAGGTGTTGTGAAATATGCAGAACACTTTCAAACGCGAATCATCCTTTCTCGACGCGCCATTGACAGCGCTCTTCAACCTCAATTTTGAAGTGTTGTTGTGGGTTGCCATCATCGTCTTCACCGTCGTTACGCGCTTCTGGGATCTGGGTTCGCGCTCCTACAACCACGACGAGTCGTTGCATACGCTCTACTCGTGGTATCTGTACGAAGGACGCGGCTACAAGCATGACCCGATGATGCACGGGCCCTTCCAATTTCACTTCAACGCGTTGATTTATTTTCTGTTCGGCGATAACGATTACACCGGGCGCATCTTGCCCGCCATTTTCGGCGTGCTGGGTGTGAGCTTGCCGCTCTGCCTGCGGCGGTGGCTGGGGCGTGTGGGCGCGTTGGTGTGCGCGGGCATGATCGCAATGGCGCCCGACATCTTCTACTACTCCCGCTTCGCGCGCAACGACATCTATCATCTCGTGTGGTCGCTGCTCGCCATCATTGGCTTGTTCGGCTTCGTTAGCACGAAGCAGGGTCGTTACTTGGTTATCGGCGCAGTGGCCATTTCGCTGATGTGGGCGACGAAAGAGGTTGTCTATATCTTCGGCTTTAGCGGCTTCACGTTCATCGTTCTCACATTATTGGTTGAGATGCTCACCAAACGCAAATGGGGCGTGACCGCAGCAATCGTCTCAATTGATCGCACGTCACTCGGCGTCGCCATCGCATCGGCGCTGGCCATCTTCGTCGTCCTCTATACGACGTTCTTCACGAATCCCGACGGTTTGCGCACTGGCGCAATTGGCGCCATCACCTATTGGTTGGCGCAACAAGAGGTCGCGCGCGGCGGGCAACCGTGGTATTACTATTTTCTCCTTGTGCCGCTCTACAACTTCATGCCCTGCTTGCCCGCGATGTTGGCGCTTGGCTACTATGCGTTCCGTCGCAACGCGCCAACTCTTTCTTTTGCCATTGCCACAGCTGTGTTGTTGACGGCGACCTATTTGTTGAGCGATGCGGAATCGCGCGACAGTTCATCCTCGCTGATCATCATTCTGGGTTTGTTAGCATGGGCGACGATTTCACTGACGCTCTCGGCGTTGTATGGGCGCGGCGACCAACCGTTGTTCACTGCCTTTGTCATTCATTGGCTCGTCACCAGTTTCGCCATCTACTCATGGGCAGGCGAGAAGATGCCGTGGCTCTCGTTGCACATGACGTTGCCCATCATCATCCTTGCGGCTAAGTTCCTCAATGATACGTGGGCGCGTGTGGCTTGGGCGTCAGTGCGCGCGCGCGGCGGCTTGTGGTTTGGCTTGCTCCTGCTGCCTATCGCTTACACACTCTGGAAAGTTGCCAACACGCGCTGGTTCGATGGCAGTCTTGCCTTGCAAAAAATTGACGACCTGATGCAGGGTGTGATGGCGATTTTCGTGGGCGGTGTGTTGATTTATCTGGCGTATTTAATCTCGCGCCGATTGCGCGCAGGCGAATTGGCGCAAGTCGCCTTCGTCGTCTTGCTCATCGTCTTGAGCGCGTTTACGGTGCGCTATGCGTTCATGGGCGCGTACGAGCATGGCGATGTCGCCGTCGAGATGTTGATTTACGCGCAAGGCGCGCCCGACGTGCCAGTGGTCGTGCGCGACATTGAAGCGCTCTCGCAGAAATTAACGGGCGGCAAGGATATGGACATCATTGTGGAGAGCTCGGAGACGTGGCCCTTTGCGTGGTATCTGCGCGATTACAAGAAGGTCGCATATCCCGCGAGCCTCGAAGGTCCGCCAACGGCGCCCGTCGTCCTCGTCGCGGTGGAGAACGAAGCGAAATACAAACTATGGCTGACGAACTACATCGGGCAGAAGCGCAAGCTCATCTGGTGGTCTGCGGAGGATTACAAAAACTTGACGTGGGAGCGTATTCGCAACACCTTCACCGATCCGAAACTACGCGAATCATTTTTCAACTATCTCTTCTATCGCAAATCCGATTACCCATTGGGGCAATGGCCCCTGCGCAAGGAGTTCGTCTTCTACGTCCGCAAAGACGTGGCCAGTTTGATCTGGACGCCCGCACAGTTGCCGCCGCCCATCGTCGAGAACCAAACGGAGAAAGAGCTCGCCGAAAAATTGATCAACGTCACTGCGAAGCAAGCCATTGGCAAGAACGGCAAAGAGGACGGCGCGTTCAATGCGCCGAAGAATCTCGCGTTTGCGCCCGATGGGGCAATGTGGGTGGTGGACAGCGGTAACCATCGCTTGCAGAAGTTCGATGCGACTGGCAAGTTTGTGATGGCATTGGGCGGCGATGGCAATCTGCCTGGTCAATTCAAGGAACCGTGGGGCATGGCGATTGGGTCGGATGGGACCTTCTACGTCGTGGACACGTGGAATCATCGCATCCAAAAATTTGATGCCAGCGGCAAGTTCCTCATGCAGTGGGGACAATTCGGCGACTTGAACGCGCCAGGCACAGACAAGCAAACCACGTTCTATGGTCCGCGCTCGATTGCGATTGACGCGCAAGGAAATTTGTGGGTGGTAGATACGGGCAACAAGCGCGTATTGAAGTTCGATGCCAACGGTAAAGCGTTGGGCATCTTTGGCGGCTCCGGCACTGCGCCCGGCCAATTCGCCGAACCCGTCGGCATCGCTATCAGCAAAGCAACGGGCGACATCTATGTTGCCGATACGTGGAACAAGCGTGTGCAACGCTTCAACAAAGATTTTCAGCCCAGCGCGCAATGGTCAGTGCATGGCTGGGATAGCACCTCCGTTGTGAACAAACCCTACCTCGCGCTCGATGCCAATGACAATGTGTATCTGACTGACCCTGAAGTGCAGCGCGTGCTCAAGTACACCAAAGAGGGCAAATTGATTGCGCTCTTCGGCAAAAGCGGCTCCGACCTCACCTCACTTAATTTGCCGACAGGCATTGCAGTGGACGCGCCAGGTAATGTGTGGGTGGCGGATAGCTTCAACCATCGGGTGTTGCGGTTTGAGGCGGTGCAGGGAAAGTGAGGACAAAGGTTTCCAAGCCTATCCTTGAAAATGTCCTCCCAATTGGAGTTTGAAGTCATGTTGACTAAGAAAAGCCTTTTGCCTGTTTATGATTTCAAACAGGTATTACGCAATTTGCACAATCACCTTTACGGCGGTGGCCCGATCAAAACCGAGTCGAAATTAGCCGATGAAGTAGCTCAGTTAGTGTTGTGCAAAATTGCAGATGAGCTGTCGGCTGAGAAGACATGCTCCTTTTATGCCACGCCCCTCGAACTAAAAACCGATGGCGGCAGAGATAAAATTTATCAACGAATCTTACAACTAAAAGCCAAGTCTAACGGTCACACCGCTCACGGGTTTCAGCTTGGCAGCTATTGGGTGGCCGAGGTTGTGAATGCGCTACAATTCTATTCTTTGTTGCACAACCGCAGCTACGTTTCACCGCTTGCGGATGTTTACGAGGTTTTTAGCTCTGGGCAATTCAAAGGAGGACGAGGACAATTTTTTACGCCTCCTGTAGCGGTGAACCTTGCCTTTGAAATCCTTGAGCCTACACCCGATGATTGTGTAATTGACCCTGCCTGTGGTTCAGGCAATTTTCTGAGCAAAGCCCTTCATAAATTTTGCGCCCTCGACTCACCTCATCACATCGCAGATGAAAAGTCAAGAGAATGTTACATCCGCACGAAAGTCTTTGGGCGTGACATTGAGTCTGGACTTGTCGCTATAGCCAATGAATATCTTCGCTTGGTGGCTAACAGCCTTACATGCAATGTGGCCGTTGGGGATAGTCTCGATCTAACTGCATCTCATTATCATACGTTGCCCTTTGGAAAATTCACGAAGGTTTTCACGAATCCTCCCTTCGGAAATAACATCGAAGTCACCAACCCTTCCATTTTGAAACAATTTGATTTGGGTCATCAATTGCAAGATGGTTTACCCACTCAGCAATTATTGAAAGGACAACACCCTGATCGCTTGTTCCTGGAACTTTGCATGAAATTGTTAGCTGAGGGTGGAGCAGCGGCGATTGTTTTGCCAAGACAAATTCTGAGTGGAGACGAAACAAATGCCGTAGAAATTCGGAAATGGCTTTTGCAGAAAGCGACCATTTTGGCTGTGATTGATTTCCCGCCAGAAACTTTCCAGCCATACACGGGCACCATCACGAGTTTGCTTGTTTTCAAAAAGGGCATCTCGCCAGAACAAAAGCCTATATTCTTTGCGGTATGTGAGTATGTAGGACACGACCGCAGGGGACTTCCCTTATATGAGATGGATTGGGATGGGAATGTCGTGCATGATCACAGAAAGCAACCCAAACTGAGAGATGATACGCCTCGCATTGCCGAAGCCTGGCAAGAATTTTCAAAAACAGGGAAACTGAAATACCAGGATTCATGCGGCTTTCTCGCTAATTTGGAAACAATCAAAAGCAATCCGCTGCAAGTGCTCAATGCTTGGGCTTACAACCCTAACTCAAATGAAGCCTATCGTCAGGTCATGCAGCTAGCAGAGAGTGGCACATTCGAGGCAATTGTGCCGCTAAAAGAGCTTTGCAAAGACATATTCATTCCGGGCAGGCATAAAAGAAAGTACGTTCCCTCATCAGACGCTTCAATACCTTTTCTATCAACCACACAAATTTTCCACATTCATGACATTGACCACAAATATCAACCCCTTTCTTTCGCAGACAGCCAAGGCTTGCTGATTGAAGAAGGGTGGATACTGATCACTCGCTCGGGTAGCACGGGCAGAGTGCGCTATGTCAACAGCGAACTTAGTCAATATGCTGTGTCAGATCATTGTATTCGTATTGTGCCTGATGAAGTCAAAGTAGATAGCGGTTATTTGTATGCGTTTCTCTCGTCCAAGATAGGGCAATTGCTTATTGACCAAGGCCGTTACGCCTCGGTCATTGAAACCATATCGCATACACGATTAGGGGAAATACCTATACCACTTCCACGTAAGGAGAAACAAAGGGAGGTTGGAGATTGGGTACGACGCTCCGAAGCGGCCAGAGTTGAAGCCAACCAAACGAGGCAAATCGCGATTGAGGCCATTGAGAGACTATTCTCTTGAGTGAGTTTTGTAATAGCCCTGTCGCGTCAAAATTCCATCCATAATGTTTAGCAGTTCGTCCAAGGTCAGGTCGGACTGTAGGCGATTGCTGTCTCTCAACATCAGGGTGGCATTATCAGGTGTGTGTCGTCCTCCTCTACCCAGAGGCACATAGTGCCCCGATTCCACGTAGAGCGGATTGGCGACGAATTTTTGAAACTCGATTGGAATTTTCTGTATAGGGTCGAGGAACATGCCCGGCTTGAGAGGATGACCAAGGATGGTCATAAATTCCATTTCAAGCCGCTCGCCGGGGATGGCAGGCGCTCCTTCCATTGAGAGGGTTTGAAGGAAGTAACGCACTTCTGTCAAAGTCGCCGTAACTTCCTCAGCATAGAACTTGTGGGCTTTTTCAAACAACCATCTATTACGACGATTGCCATCTGCGCCATCTTGTGGCCTACGGTTGCCAGTTTCTGAACCGGGTTGCCAAGGCGGTGAACGACGCCCTGCGTCACGGAATTTCGTTGTCAACCTGGTTATTTGTCGCGCTTCGACATCGTTTGCTAAAAGAAGCTTTCTGAACAATGCAGACCAAAGTTTGATCAGCTGGCGAGCTTCCTCAACGGTGGTTCTTGCAATGCGGTCAACAACGATTTCACCTGGATTATCACGCAGCGCTTCCAGTTGGGAAATAAGCGTCTCAAAATCAGCCATCCGTAGTCCTTAAATGCCTTTGAACAAGTCCGATAGTGAGACCTCTAATGCGTTAGCGAGAGCTTTGATATTTCGCAGAGACACGTTGCGCAGGCCACGTTCAATACCGCTAATGTAGGTGCGGTCAAGCTCACACAAATCAGCCAGCTCTTCTTGTGATAGGTCGCGTGCTTTGCGAAGACTTCGGATTCTCTCCCCAAATTGTTCGGTTATAGGGGGGTGCTTCTGCATGACGGTATTATATTTTCAAGTAGTCTATAAATCTACGGATTTTGAGTCTCATTTTCGATGCACAGTTTGAGACGGTACAGGGCAGCAAGGTCAACGAGGAATTGAGGAAATGGGTAGACGGGATAGCGTCCGTCTACCCGTTTTTTGTTACTGATACTTCACCAACGCAATCATGCCTCCTTCCCTGTGCGTCGCGTTGTGACCATGAAAGAACCACACGCCTACATTATCTGCGACAAATTCGATGTCGTAGCTCTCCATGTGTCGCACGGTCAGCGTGTCGCGCCACAGCGGAGTGATGAAGCATCCTCCGTATTGAATCACCTTAAAGCTATGGCGGCGCAAGCGCATTGGATGGTCTTCCATGCTCATGTGGAGCAAGCGCACGCGCGCCCGCTCACCCGTCCGCACCATCGGCAATTCATACGTCGAGAACGCCGCTGCCTCAAGAGAATGTGTCGCGCAAAAAGCCTATCAGACAATCTGATACGGAAGGACAGAAAACTGAACCTGTTGGCACCGCGTTTTTTCCTGTGCGGCGCGTATAATAGAGCATCTTACCTAGAGCATCTAAGCTCGGCATCAGGAGAAAAAGTGGTTCATAGCGCCTTACCCAAACTAACTTTGCTCGCGCTGGTATGGATGTTCGTGAGCTGCATACCAGCTGCCACGTCGCCCAACACCTCAATCCCACCTGTAGGCCAGCCCCCTTCTAACGAAGGGCTGACCACTCCACCCGTTGCTCAGGCGACCGCGCTGCCGACGGCGACCAATGTGCCATCCACTCCAACCTCCTTTGCAATAACGCAACCGACGCCAACGTTCGTCGCACCGACGATAGCGGCCACGGGGATGCCGCAACCAACGCCGACGCCCAACGCCGTGCCATCGCCCACCCAAGTCGCCATCGTCGTCGTAGAAGGACGCACACCCGAGGGCGACTATTTTCTGGGCGACGCCAACGCTAAACAAACACTGACTGAGTATTCCGATTTTCTTTGACCAGCCTGTCGCGCCCACGTGTTGGGCAATGGGGAGAAAATCGTGAGTGATTACGTGAACACGGGCAAGCTCAAGCTCGTCTATGTCGCCGTGTTGAATCATCAGCGTTCAGCCGCCGCCACCCAAGGCGCATTTTGCGCGGGCGAACAAGGCGCGTTCTGGCGCATGCACCATCGGCTCTACGAAGGCTATAACGATCTCTGGAGTGTCAGCGTGGCTGATATGCCTGCGTTGCTGAAGCAATACGCCGCTGAACTGAAGTTGGACACGGACCAATTCAATCGGTGCATTGACACACAACAAACGGCGAAAGCCGTGCAAGCGTCTGATACGCGCTATCGCGCGCTCAAGCGGCGGGGTCAGCCTTGGTTCGAGTACCATGGACAGATTTTCAGCTCGCTGCCTTGGGAGACGTGGCTGGAAATTTTGAACAAGGGCTTGAAGTAATTGGCTTGCGTTGCTAGCGTAATGGAAATGATCAAGGAGGTGAAACGATGCTGACTCGTATCACCGCGCGTCTCTGGCGCGGCATCATCATACTAACCTTAGGCGCATGGGCAGTGAGCGCATGCGTCCCCGCAAGTTCACCAATCACTACGCCGCAACCCGTTGGCGAAGTACCCCGTACTCCTTCGCCGGCTGTTGCGAAAATCATCCCAACGCTTGACCCGAATGACCGCCCACGTTTCGATGTGTCCGAATGGCAGACCAACTTCGCCAAGCACAGCGTCCCCTACACCGACATCATCAGTGGCGGGCCACCGCGCGATGGCATCCCGCCCATTGACAAACCAACTTTCGTCGCGCCCAGCGCCGCCGCGTCATGGCTCACAGCGAACGAACCCGTGATCGCATTTGTGTGGAACGACGACGCGCGCGCCTATCCGTTGCAAATCCTGATTTGGCATGAGATCGTCAACGATACTGTTGGCGGCAAAGCCGTGACCATTACGTTCTGTCCACTCTGCAACGCCGCCATCGCCTTTGACCGCACGCTCGACGGCAGCGTGTACGACTTTGGCACGACGGGCAAATTGCGTAACAGCGACCTCATCATGTGGGATCGCCAAACCGAAAGTTGGTGGCAACAGTTCAGTGGCGAAGCGATTGTGGGCGAGCTGACAGGCAAACAGTTGACATTCTTGCCAGCCTCGATTGTGTCGTTTGCCGACTTCAAACAGACGCACCCCACCGGCAAAGTCCTCTCACGCGAGACGGGCTATCACCGTGATTATGGCCGCAATCCGTATGTAGGTTACGATGACATCCACTCATCACCGTTTCTGTTCGATGGCAAAAGCGACCCCCGCTTGCGCCCGATGGAGCGTGTGGTTGCCGTCACGCTCGGCAACCTAGACATCGCCTATCCCTATTCAGAGCTTGCCAAAGTGAATGTGGTCAATGACACGCAAGGCGGCAAAGCCATTGTGATCTTCTGGCAGCGCGGCACCGCCTCATCGCTCGATAGCAGTTCGATTGCTAACTCGAAAGACATCGGTGCGACAGGCGTCTTCGAGCGCACGCTGCATGGCAAGACCTTGACGTTCAAAGGTGATGCCGCAGGTTTTGTAGATAACGAAACGCGCAGTCGTTGGAACATTCTGGGACAGGCTATCGAAGGCGCACTAAAAGGACAACAGCTCACGCCCGTCATCCACTTTGATCATTTCTGGTTTGCGTGGGCGGCCTTCAAGCCCAAGACCAGCATCTACAAGAGCCATTGAAATGGCTCAGGTTACGTAGTCAGGGCGCGTCATGGCGAGTCCATTTCACGGCGAAGATAAGGTTGCGGGCGATTGAAAATCGCGCCTACTCACTGCGAAACCCGCCGGCGCGGGTTCAGTTCCAGCCGACCTCCGTCGGCTTGGCGCGGCGTGGCGCGCGCATTGCCTTCGCTGTGGCTTATCTCGAACTCACGTTATTTAGAAACTTTCTCAACCCAAAGGCACTAAGAGTTCGTAAATTATTAACTTCCCGCTGTCGCGCACAAGATCCTCATCTTGCGCGCAAATGTAACAGCCAAGCGTTTGACGATTCGCAGAGCGACTGTTATACTCTTGGCGTATCGTGCATTGCATATCGCGGGGAGCTCGTATGATGAGCTGAGAGGGCAACTAGAGTTGCCGACCCATTGAACCTGTTCTGGGTAATGCCAGCGAAGGGAAATCACAAACCATGATGTCTTTTGCCGCCACTTGCCCAAGCAGGTGGCGGTTTGGTTTTGTAGCCCACGCGCTTTATTCAATCAGGAGGTGAATCGGCTTAGCATGAAAATTTCTGAGCTCGGTGAGTTTGGTTTGATTGAACGCTTGCGAAAAAAATTGCTCGCGCTGCATGACGGCGTCATCATGGGCGTTGGCGACGACACGGCGATTCTGAAACAAGCGAGTGACCGTTACTTGTTGGCGACATGCGATGCGCAGGTGGAAGGCAAACACTTCCTGCGCCGCAAAGCGACGCCCTATCAAATCGGACGCAAAGCATTGGCAGTCAATCTGAGCGACATCGCGGCGATGGGCGGCACACCGACGTATGCGCTCGTCTCGCTCGGTTTGCCCAATGAGTTAGAAGTTGAGTTTGTGGACGAGTTGTATCGCGGCTTGACCGACGAGGCCCAACAATTCGATGTGAGCATCGTCGGCGGCAATTTGTCGGGCGCGAATCAGTTGTTCGTTGACGTGACGTTGCTGGGCGAGATAGACCCGCGCCATTTGTTGTTACGTTCCACTGCAAACGAGGGCGATGTCGTGTTGGTGACGGGCGATTTGGGCGCAGCGTCGGTGGGTGTGGATGTGTTGATGGCAGAACGTCTCATTCCCATCTCACCGCGCGCGCGTGAGTTCGTATTGGAAGCGGCGCTCACACCCACGCCGCGCGTGCAGATTGGACAGCTCATCGCACGCAGCGGTTTGGCAAGCGCGATGATTGACATTTCGGATGGGCTCGCTGCCGACATGGGACACATCTGTGACGAGAGCAATGTCAGTGTGCGCTTGTTTGCTGAACCGTTGCCCATTACCAGCCAGACCGTCGAGGCAGCGGCTGCGGTGGGACGCGACCCGCTCGACCCTGGCTTACATGGCGGCGAAGATTACGAACTGCTCATCACCGCGCCGCACGCCAACGCCGATCAACTTATCGAGCTCGTGCAAACACAAACAGGCGTGCCGCTCACCGTCATCGGCGACATCATTCCGAAAAGCGAAGCGCGCACCTTCATTCGTGGCAATGGGCGGATGATTCCGTTGCACAACCGAGGGTGGAATCACTTTCGATGATGCACGATACAGGATGCACAATGCAGGATGCACAGGGTGAGGAGCGGGGCGTTCTCTAACGCCCTAAGCGGGTGTTCTCTAACGCCCCTAACGCTCCCCTACGCGCTCCGCTTAACATGAGCGCAATCTATTTTCCTCACGGAGGGGAAACATGAAGAGAAGCATTGTATTATTCATGAGTTTGTTGGTATGGTTGCTGGCGGCGTGCGCGCCGACGCCACAAGCGCCTGCATTAGGCGCGGAGGGCAATCCGATCAAAATGGTGATGATTCCGTTTCAAGACGCGAATCAGCTGGCGCGCGATATGGGCGCGTTCTCGGAGCTCGTCGCCAAAGAGTCAGGGTACAAAATCAAATTCGACGTCACTACGTCGTATGGGCCCGCCATTGAAGGTATTGGTGTGGGCAAAGTGGATGTGGCATGGTTCGGGCCCCTGCAATACGTGTTGGCGCACGACAAGTATGGCGCAGAAGTGCTGCTCGTCTCGCAGCAAAGAGGCAGCACCCAATATCGCGGCGCGTTCTTCGTGAAGAAGGACAGCCCCTATCAGAAGCTCGAAGACTTAAAGGGCAAGCGTGTCGCCTTCAATGACTCCGCTTCGACTTCGGGTTATCTGTATCCGATGGCGCTCGTGAAGAACAAAGGGCTTGAGCCCAAGTCATTCTTTGGCAACGTGGTGTTCTCTGGTGGACATGACAAATCCATTCTCGCGCTCTACAAAGGTGAAGTGGACGTGGCGGCCGCATTCGAGAACGCGCGCGATCGCGTGAAAGAAGCAGCGCCCGACATCATGGACAAGACGCGTGTGCTTGAATATACCGAATGGATTCCCAACGACAACGTCGCCGTAGGCAAGCATGTGCCGAAGGAGGTGGTTGAGAAATTGAAAGCTGCGCTCATCAAAGTCACCAGCACGCCCGAAGGCAGCGCAGCGCTGGCGAAGGCTATTGTGACGGAGAAGCTCATGCCAATTGAAGACAAAGCGTACGACCCGATTCGCATCGCAGCGAAGGCGCTCGATATTGACTTGAGCGCGCAGGTGAAGTAGTCACTTAGGCGTTTGGTCAAAGTGAGCAATCAGACTTCTCAATGCTGTCTGACTGCTGATTGTAAACTTAAAATTGCGTCCGCCTATTGACAGATAGGAAAGCTAGCTTTATACTGCCTCCGACAATTGTGATGAGGGTATCCCCTTGCGGACTCCAGCTGTAACATCAACCGCATACGCATCTACAAACACTTAAGCACCTAAGCGCGTTGGCGCGTCGGTGCTTTTTTGTTTCTGCCCATCGTCGGGCAGATCTGCCGCCCTAGCCCCATGCGGCAAATCTGTGTATTCCTTACTTGAGGAGGCTGTATGATGGATTCAGGACGCATCAACAAAATTCAGAAGGCGATGCAATATGCTGAAGAGCGCGACGAGCGCATTCGTTTCCTCTCTTTCACCGTGCAAATTCAAGGCGACAATAGTCACCACACTCTTAGCTTCGCCAACGCGCGCTGGGCATGCGATTGCGAATATTTTCGACGTCACGGCGACTGCAGCCACACGATGACGATGGAGCGCGTGCTGGGCAAGATGTTGCCTGAAGCCATACTTGCCTAACAATTACATAATGCACAACTAAATATCTCCAATCAGTGAACGTTGAATTCTACGAAACGTGAGTGCGAGATTGCGCCTCACGTTTCGCCATTTATCACGGGCATTGTATAATCAGCGCGCGGGAGGCTGGAAGTTAGCCCCCCGCAATTTATTCTCTCGTGCTACATGGCCATTGCGAGTGAAACCAGCGTAGTTTGCGGCGCCCTTCCCTCATACGCTACAGCGATTGTTTAGCCAACCACGCTCGCCATGACCTCTGTTGAATGTCGTATGTCTCGTTTGCGCTTCATCGTCGCTATCATCGTCAGTCTCGTCTTTCTCGGGCTAGCATTGCAAGGGCAAAAACTGACCGATGTGTGGGACGCGCTCTCACGCGCCCATTACATTTGGATCGTGCCTGGCGTTCTCACATACTTCCTCGCGGTCGTCGCGCGCACGTGGCGCTGGCATTATCTCTTGCGCCCCATCAAGTCCGTGCCATTGCGCCAGCTCTTCCCCATCGTGACCATCGGCTACATGGGCAACAACATCTATCCTGCGCGCGCAGGCGAGGTGTTGCGCGCCTACGCGCTGAAGAAGCGTTCAGGCGTCAGCGTTTCTGCCTCGCTCGCCACCGTGGTCATCGAGCGGTTGTTTGATGGTGTGGTCGTCTTGTTGTTCGTGCTGGTGGCGTTGCCCAGTCTCACCGTGTTGCCTGATTGGTTGCGGCAAATTATCCTGGTCGCCAGTGTGGTATTTTTCTGCGCGCTGGTGATCTTCTTCATCCTCGCCGCTAAACCTGCACGCGTCCAAACGGTGTACCGCTGGCTGATCGAAAAAATCATTCCGATTGAGTTTCAGGGGCGCGTGCATGGTTTAGCTGACCGTTTCATGATTGGCTTGTCGGCGCTGCGCCGCGAACGGGACGTGTTGATGATTTTCTTCACGACGCTCGTCATCTGGCTGATCGAAACGGTCAAATATTGGCTCATCATGCAAGCTTTTCCCTTCAAGGTTTCGTTCATCGCGCTCATGCTCGTCAACGGCATCGCTAACTTGGCGACGACGATTCCCGCCGCGCCCGGCGCCATTGGCACATTCGACACGCCCGCGATCTTTGCATTGACGGCGTTTGGCGTCAACAAGTCCATTGCGACTGGCTACACGCTGGTCTTACATGCAGCGCTGTGGTTGCCCATCACTTTGCTGGGTCTATTTTTCATGGCGCGCGAAAGTTTGAGTTGGTCCAAGGCGCAAGCCGAATTGGCAGAGCCACGAACTATGGAGAATGGCGAGTTGAATGCGGTGCAGGAAGCATGAACCGTGATACGCGATACGTGAGGCGTTAAGCGTAGAGCGCAAGACGCGATATATCACGACTTACGTTTCACGCTGCGCGTTCTATCACTGCTCACGGTTCACTATTCACCGACCACGAGGAGTTGCGTTGAACATTGCAATCATTGGCGCGGGCGCGGCGGGGTTGGCGGCCGCTTATGCTTTGGGCAAAGCGGGTCAGCGCGTCACCCTCTATGAAGCTGCGCCCGCAGTGGGTGGACTGGCGGCGGGCTTCAAAGCGCCGCATTGGGATTGGACGCTCGAAAAGTTTTATCATCATTGGTTTGCTTCGGATAAAGCCATTCTTGGTCTGATCAAGGAATTGGGATGGAGCAATCAGGTGATCTTTCCTCGCCCCATCACGGTCATTTATTACCAGGGACAGTTTCACCAATTCGATGACCCGTTCTCCAACATCCCGCTATTTCTACTCAAGCATTTTTCGCTGCGCGATGTGATTCGCTATGGGTTGGTAGGCGCGTATCTGCGCTTCTCGCCGTGGTGGCAACCGCTCGAAAAAGTCACAGCAGACGAATGGACGCGCCGTTATTTCGGTGAACGGGTTTATCGCTTACAATGGCGTCCCTTACTCGTCAGCAAATTCGGTGAAGAGAATTTGCCCATCGTGAATATGGCGTGGCTATGGGCGCGTTTGCACGTGCGCTCGACGCGGCTCGGCACATTCATCGGCGGCTTCCAGCGTTTTCTCGACCAGCTCGCGGAGGTGGTGCGCGGGCAAGGCGCGACGATTCGCCTCAATTGTCCGGTCACGCACATCAAAACGCAAAACGATGGCCAGCTCGCTGTACACACGAAAGACGACGCGCAACCTTTCGAGGCCGTCATCTCCACCTCATCGCCAGCGTTGATGGCGCGACTTGCGCCCGACTTGCCCGATGCTTATACGGCGAACCTGCGCGCATTGAAATCTATGGGCGCCGTCATGTTGGTCGTCGCGCTCGACCGACCGCTGACGAAATACTACTGGCACAATCTACCGAAAGAGGAAGGCTTCCCATTTCTTGCGCTCGTCGAACACACGAATTATATGGACGCCAAACACTACGGCGGCGATCACATTCTCTACTGCGGCGATTATCTGAATCCTGACCACGAGTATTTCAGCTTGAGCAAAGACGAACTACTCGAAAAATTTTTGCCGTCATTCCAACGCTTCAATCCGCAGTTTGAGCGCAGTTGGATCAAGGACACGTGGCTATGGAAAACACCTTACGCGCAGCCCGTGCCGCCCATCAATCACTCGCGTCACATCCCCGACATTCGCACACCCGTCAAGGGACTTTACTTCGCTTCGATGTCGCAAGTGTATCCGTGGGATCGCGGCACGAATTACGCGGTGGAAATTGGGCAGCGGACGGCGCAGATGGTGTTACAGGATAAGGTAAAGGGATAAACGGGGAAAGAGGGAACGCGGCAATGGGGAACGGGGAACGAGGCAATAGGCAAACCATCTCCTCGTTTACCCATTTACCGTTGCCCTTGAACTAAGAAGGAGCCATCATTTATGAAAAACATTTGCGTTGTCGGCGCGGGTTACGTCGGCTTGACGACGGGCGCGTGCTTTGCAGACTTGGGCAATCGTGTGACATTGCTCGACATTGACGCCAAACGCATCGAGCTGCTGCACAAAGGCGAGATACCGATTTACGAGCCGGGTTTGGAAGACATTGTGAAACGCTGCGTCAAGGCGGGGCGTTTGCGCTTCACGACGAACTATGCCGAGGCATTGAGCGATGCCGAGTTTGCGTTCATCGCCGTTGGCACACCGGGGCGTGTGGATGGCGCTGCCGACTTGGACTATGTGCGGAGCGCCGCCGAGATGATCGCGAAACATCTGACCAAGCCGCTCATCGTCATCAACAAATCCACGGTGCCTGTCGGCACGGGCGACTGGGTCGCGGACATCATCAAAGAACATAAGACGAACGATGTGCCATTCGCCGTCGTATCGAATCCTGAATTTTTAGCGGAAGGTTCAGCCATCGCCGACTTTCAAAACACCGATCGCGTCGTGCTGGGCTCGCGCGATTCGGATGCAGCCAGCCGTGTCGCAGAGTTGTATCTGCCGTTGCGCGCGAAGATCATGATTACGAATCTACGCACTGCCGAGCTCATCAAGTACGCATCGAATGCGTTCCTCGCCACGAAAATTTCGTTCATCAATGAGATCGCAAACATCTGCGAGAAGTTAGGCGCGGACGTGAAAGAAGTTGCAGAGGGCATGGGGCTCGATCGGCGCATTGGGCGCGCGTTCTTGAATGCGGGGTTGGGCTATGGTGGTTCGTGTTTTGAAGGAGCTGAAACGGTCTTCGCGTTGAACAGTCCCAACGTCGCCGCCGAAAAGTTGGAAAGCATTTTTGTAAAAGCGGGGCAGCCATTTCAAGGGGATGTGGTGCAAGTCGTCACGCCGACGGACAAGCGGGTGTTGGCTTTCGATTTGCAAACGGGACAACCGACTCTCGCCGAAGTGAAAGCCATCACGCGCCGCCCCTATCAGGGACTCATGGTGACGTTGGCGACCAGCATGGGGCGCACATTGAAAGTGACGGCAGATCATCCCGTGATTGTGCGCGCACACGATCATTTCGCCATTTTGCCCGCGGCGGCAATTGCGCCCGGCGATCAGCTGATGGCGCTCTGCGCCTTGCCCAAGATCGAGGCGGCGCAGTCTCTGAATTTGATCGAGCGCTTGCGCGATACCTCATTGGCTGATGATGTCTATGTGTCGCCGCTGGACGATGCGTTCGTCCAACAATATCCGCAATTCGCCAAGCACATCCCGCGCGAGCTGCTCACGCATCCTAGCGAAATCAAACGACGCAACCGCATGTCGCTGCGCGTCTTTTATCATTTGCGCGCGCAAGGCGTGGTGCAGGTATCAGATGAGCAGCTGCAACTCTATACGGCGAAAGGCGCAGCGACCAAAATCAACGCCGTGATCCCCATTGATGCGGATGGGTTGCGCTTGCTCGGCTATTACCTAGCCAAAGGTTGGATCAGTTGCGACACGGGCAGAGCAGGCGCCACACGCGAGCGCATCGGCTTCGCGTTTAATGAAACAGAAACTGAATACATCACGGACCTACAGCGGATTCTAACACGCTTGGGTTTGAAGTTCAGCGAGAAGCATAAGACTCACGCCATCACCACGATTGTTTCATCGCGTATTTTGGCGTGGCTCTTGCGCGATGTGTTGCAATGCGGCGTGCGCTCCGATGATAAAGCCCTGCCGCGTTTGGTGTTCAATGTGCCAGCGGAATTGCAATACGAGCTGGTGCGCGGCGCATTCAGCGGCGATGGCGCAGTGACGCCCGCGCAAGCTGGACGCAATTTGATGTATGAGTATGCGACGGTCAGCAAGCCGTTGGCAGATGGCATGGCGTTGTTGCTGCAAACACTCGGCATTGTGCCATCCATACGCACACGCTGGATGAACAAGTCCAAGCAGTTGGCTTATCTAGTGTGCGTGAGCGGTTACGCGCAACTGGAAGCGTTGCGCCATGTCTTTGGCGAAAAGCGCCGCGCGCAAATCGAAACCATACTCGCAGGCTATCAGCGTCACATCAAACAACGCGGCTTTGCCAAACAGGGCGCTTATGCATTGTTGACCGTGCAAGCCGTCGCATACGAGGAAACGCAAACGACCGTGTATAGCATGGAGACCAGCACCGGCACGTTGATTGCTTCATCAGGCTTGATTTGTCACAACTGCTTTCCGAAGGATGTTAAGGCATTGGAACACATGGCGGCCGCGAACGGTTGCCATCCACAATTGTTGCGCGCGGTTATCGAAATCAACCAAGACCGTCGCTACCAAGTGATGGGCAAGCTGCGGGAGATCTTAGGCCCTTTGAAGGGTAAGACGCTAGGCTTGCTGGGACTTGCGTTCAAGCCGAACACCGACGATATGCGCGAAGCGCCTGCGGTGGACATTGCCAAGATGGCGCAAGACGCGGGCATGGTGGTCAAGGGATACGACCCGGTGGCGATGCACGTGGCGGGCAGAATGATGCGGGACGTGCGACTCTGCGAAGATGCGTACGAGTTGGCGACGGGGTGCGACGCCATCGTGATTGCGACGGAGTGGAATGAGTTTCGCAATCTCGATTTGCCGCGCATCAAAGCGGCGATGAAGAAGCCCGTCATCATTGATGGGCGCAACATCTACGCCCCCGACAAGATGGACGAGCTCGGCTTCATCTATCGCGGCATGGGGCGGGGGAGTCAGGATGAGCATGTGAAGGCGGAATGAAAATTGCAGATTGCAGCTCTTTGATTTCAGATTGAGAATTGACACGCCACAAACCCAAAAGCCCGTTTCCAACGTTGAAACGGGCTTTTACTGTATGGCTACTAGCTGCAATCTACAATCTGCCATGCGCAATCATGCGTAACGCCAATCATACGTCTTCCGATACCCCAGGTCGGTGCTGAACGATGAGAAGAATTTGGCGCGAGCTTTGGTGACGGGATAGCGGCGGAAGGTGCGAATGCCACGATAGGCAATCGAGAATGGATTGTAGAGCTTCTGGCAAATCCAATCGTAACCATCGAACAGTTGTTGCGGCGTCATCTGCGCGGGTTGAAAGACGACGTGCGAGACATCGTACTTGCGCCAGCCGTCTTTGCCTTGATCAAAGAGGCGTCCCTCGCGGATGAGCTGCTCGCGTTGCGGCGTGCCGGGATACGGTGTGAGAATCGTCACGCTCACCGAGTCGAGCTCGCTTTCGCGGATGAAGTCCCACGTATCTTGAAAGATGGCCAGTGTGTCAGCGTCGAAACCGAACACGAACAGCCCGACGACGCTCAGACCATGCTTGTGCAACTCTTTGATGACGCGCTTGTATTCGTCCACCTTGCCATGACTCTTGCCGCCCAACTCTTTTTTGTTCGAGGCATTGATGGACTCGAAGCCGATAAAGAATATATCGAGATGCGCTTCGCGCGCCAGATCGAGCAACTCGGGATAATTGCCGACCATCAATTCCGCTTGCGCCGTCCACGAATGCAACGACTCTTTGCGTAATGCCTTGAACAATTCGACGCAATAATCGGGGTCAGTGCGAAAGTTCAAGCCGAAGTTGTCGTCGGTGAGGAAGAAGCGTTTGAGGCGGCGACGACGAATCTCATCCACCACTTCGTCAACGGGACGATGGCGCATGATCTTGCCGCTGACGCGAATCGCGGTGCAGAACGAACAATTGCGGGGACAACCGCGCGTGATTTCGAGCATCGGCGTCCAATAGTTGCGATGCTCGTTCACCATACGAATCACGCGGTCGCTGATGGGCGCGACACCTTTGAGGTCTGCCCATTCCTCATCGGTGTAACGCTTCTGCAAATTGCGCTGGTCAAAATCACGAATGATTTGGGGCCAGGTGCGATACGCTTCGCCGACGACGACCGCATCCGCCCACTGTTCTACTTCGTCAGGCACAAGCGTCGCGTGCGTGCCGCCCACCACAATACTCGCGCCCTGTTGGTGTATAATCTGCGCGTGTTCTTTCACCTGATCAATGCCGAGTGACATCGCCGATGCGCCTACCAAATCGTCGGGACCGAGCGTGTCGAGCGGCAAGCGCATCAGGTTCTCGTCCCAAATCTCGACGGGAATCTCGTCGGGCACCAGCGAAGCAAGGCGCATCAGCGTATAAGGTGCGCCGTGCGCTTTGCCGAGAATGCGCCCATCACGTTTGGGGTAAAGCAAGACTACTCTGCGAATCGTCATAACAGTTTCCTCAAGTTACAAGTGTAAGGCAAATAAGCCCCAGCCGTTCTAACGAGAGGGATGGCAATTTGCCCTAAGCGTAAGGCAAATTGCCAATTTGCCCTAAGCGTAAGGCAAATTGCCAATTTGCCCTACATGATAAAGTGAGGCGATTCTAGGGGGCGGGGTAGGGATTGTCAAATTAGCTCTCATTATCTTGCATGCTTTCAACGAGCAAGGTTTTGAGGCACAAGTGCCACAAACGCGCTCAGGCAAAAAGAAGGCAAACGGTAGTCGTGGGCCAAGAGGGCGCCCCCAATATCTACGGTGTGGCAAGCTACAAAATTCTTTCGATTCACGCTCTACTGGTAGATGTCAAGTACGAGTTCAACTCAGATAATCGCCGCTTGGATGCGAGCGGGCTACCCCTCGCTGAAGGAAAGTTCAAGATCCGATGAAAGCCAATCAAACTCCACGCACACCATTCCAAGCAACCCAGCATGAGGTCAAGTACACCCTATATCCAGAGGACTGTATTTCGGGCATGCAAACTCAGTTAGCCCCCAGTTCGGTAGATGTGGTCGTAACCTCACCTCCCTACAATCTTGGAATTCAGTATGGGGATTATGATGACCGTATCCCGCGCCAACAATATCTGTTGTGGTTAGATCAATGGGCCAGCACAATCAAAAGAGTGCTGACGGACGATGGCTCACTGTTTCTCAATATCGGTTCAAAGCCTACTGACCCCGCTGTGCCTTTTGAAGTCTTAGGCATCATGCGAAGACACTTTCAGTTACAGAACGTGATCCATTGGATCAAATCTATCGCTATTCAAAAAGAAGATGTGGGAAATTATGCCAACATTTCTGGCGATATTTCGGTAGGGCACTACAAGCCTATCAATAGCAATCGCTTCCTGAATGATTGCCACGAGTATATTTTTCATCTGACCAAAACGGGCGATACGCCACTGGACAGATTGGCGATTGGCGTGCCCTACCAAGATAAATCTAACGTCACCCGCTGGGGCAATGCCAAAGTGGACAAACGGTGTCGGGGCAATACGTGGTTCATCCCTTACGAAACGATCAAGAGCCGCGATTCGCAAAGACCTCACCCTGCTACGTTTCCAGTGAAACTGCCTAAGATGTGCATTCAGCTACATGGCGTTGAAAAAACGCGGTTAGTGCTTGATCCATTTTTGGGGATTGGGCACACGGCATTAGCTTGCGTAGAACTCAATCTCAACTTTATAGGCTTTGAAGTTGCTGCGGAGTATTTTAGAGAAGCCAGTGAACGCATAGCGCAGGCTGTCAAATTCGGCGCAACTTCAAAAATCAAAACACCCAAAGAGCAACAACCTTCTTTGCTATGAACTGGCTCACGCCCAATTACGTTGGATGAGGTGATTCATTGGAAAGTGTGATAAGAAAGTGTTTTGAACATATCAGACCGAGACCCTAACGGTTTCGCTGGCCAGCCACAAAGCATTTCAGGCAGGCTTGCGGCGCCACTGGTGAACCCGCTGCGCCGGAAAAACCGTTAGGGTCTGAATTTCAAAACACTCTCTAAGGAGGTCGCTCCTATGCAAATCGAAATCCCCGACCTGACTTTGCCTAAAGCAGCCGAAGCCAAAATCGAATTAAGTCTCACGGCGCAAGTCAACATCACGCATGTCACCACACAACGGCAGGTCAGCAAATTGCTGCTCGACCAAGCAGGCAATCTGCTTTACGGTGAACGCCCCAATCTGGTAGTAGGGCAACGCTTGTTGTGGCGCGTGCCTGTGTGGTTGGCTTGGCCGACGACGGGTCCCTTAGGACAAGTGGGCGCGCGCGACGTGGATGCGCAAACAGGCGAGATTTTATACACACAAGAGCTGCTAGACGAAATCGTGGAGCGTGGTCATGCCGTGGCTCAACGTGCCGCACATCAAACAAAATTTGGCTTGGTCTCACTTCGATTACATATACACAACTCTCGTGTTGTCTCACTGGGATATGAACTGGCTCACTCCTAACCTCGCCATCGGCTCTGCCTACTACGACAGCGATAAACATGAATTGGACGCGCAAGGCATTTCTGCCGTCTTGCAACTCTATGAAGGCTACGAAGCGTGGCCCGCGCATTGGCAAGCGTTGCATCTGCCAATTGCCGACGGGCAACCCATCTCGTGCGACCTCGTGCATGTGGGGCGCGAGTTCGTGCAGACGCAACGCGCAGCAGGACGCAAGACGCTGGTGTGTTGTTTGATGGGACAGAGCCGCTCGTCAACCTTTGCGTTCGCGTGCTTGCTCGCGGATGGGCACACGCCGCAAGCGGCATGGCGCATTCTTAAGACGCGCCACCCCAACGCCTACCCCCATCCGATTTTGTTGCAATCAGTGTTGACGTGCTTGCGCGTGCCAATGACCGTCGCAGAACTTTATACGGTGAAACTAGTGGCTTAAACACAAAGGCACGAAGATGCACAACGATCTCTTTGGGTTCTTCATGATGCTTGGCGTCTGTGCGCTGAATTTTTCCTTGATCGGTTTAGCAGCTTAAACGCGAAGCGCACGAAAAAAATTCTTTGGGGTCTGTGTATCGCTTGGCGCCTTGGTGTTGAACTTTTGGCTGCTGGGGTTAGCCATGGAGATTTGAATGAATCCAATCACAGAACATACGTTGTCGAATGGCTTGAAAATTTTGTTGCAAGAAACCCACGCCGCGCCTGTCACGTCGGCGTGGACGTTCTATCGTGTTGGCGGACGCAACGAGGTGTCAGGCATTACAGGCGCGAGCCATTGGTGCGAACACATGATGTTCAAAGGCACGCCGCAATTCGGCAAGGGCGTGATTGACGTCATCACCTCAAAAAATGGCGGCGTGAACAATGGTTTGACCGACCTCGACTACACGACCTACCTCTTCACGATGCCAAGCGACCGTATCACGCCCGCGCTCGAAATTCTCGCAGACCTGATGGGACATGCGCTGTTCGATCCCAACGAGGTCGAGTCCGAGCGCACGGTCATCATCTCGGAGCGCGAAGGCAGCGAGAACTACCCGACGTATCAACTCTATGAAGAAGTGCAAGCGATGGCGTTTCACGTGCATCCCTATCAGCATGGCGTGATTGGCTGGAAGTGTGATTTGCAAACGATGACGCGCGACGACCTCTATCGCCATTATCAGACGTACTATGCGCCGCGCAACGCCATCGCTGTCGTCGTCGGCGACTTTGAAACACCGGCGATGCTCACCCAATTAGAGACTTTGTTCGGCGTGTACCACGACGGCGCGGCTCTACCCAACGTGCGTTCCGTCGAGCCGCCGCAGGAGAGCGAGCGTCGTGTGTATTTGGAGAAAGCAGGCGCGACGGCGCACTTCCGCGTCGTCTATCACATACCCGCTGCGACGCACCCCGACATCCCCGCACTCATCGTGTTGGATGCGATTCTGTCGGGCGGCAAGGCGATGAGCTATGGCGGCGGCGTGTGGCTCAATCGCAGCGCGCGCTTGTATCGCGCGCTGGTGGACACCAAGCTCGCCGCCGATGTGAGCAGCAGCTATGGTTTGAATCGTGACCCGAGTTTGTTTGAAGTTGCGGCGACGGTGCGCGCAGGCGGCTCGCTCCGCAAGGTCGAAAACGCCGTCTTTGCCGAGCTGGAGCGCATCGCCGACAAGCCGCCGACGCGCGACGAAGTGACCAAAGCGGTGAAGCAAACACGCGCGCAGTTTGCGTATTCGACAGAGCGCGTGACCTCTGCCGCCTTTCTCATCGGCGTCATGGAGTGTCTCAGCACATGGCGCGACATCGCCATCTTCACCGAACGCATCTCGCAAGTCACACCGAAAGATGTGCAACGTGTGGCGCAAACGTACTTGCGCAAAACCAATCGCACGGTGGGATGGTTTCAACCGCTTTGATTACATCTGAAGACCTGACAAGTTTCTCCTGTCCGGTCTGGTTGGAATTTTCATTTGCGGCCAGTAGGTAATCGCCTTTCTCACTTGGCTACCATGACGCCCCAATTTCGTAATTTACTTCTCATCGGCGGTATCATCCTCATTAGTCTCACGCTTGCGCTTGTCGCGCAACCACCGCCCCTGACGTTTGCCACAGGGTGGAGCGCGCCGCAGCAGCTCACGTTCATTGATTTGCGCGATACGCATACGGTACTGCTCGCGCCCAATAACACCTTTCAGCTCGCGTGGGCGCATCAAGAAAACAACGTCTCACAAATTTTTACGGGACGCTTGGACTTGCGTGGCGTATGGGTCGAGCCCCCCAAGCGTATCAGTAAAACAGGTGTACATTCTATCTCACCCCAACTTGCGCAACTGGCTGATGGCAGCGCCGTCGTCGCATACCTTGAGAAGTCCACACCGAGTGGGTTGGTCGTCGCGCGCGGTTCTGGCGAGCCATTGCGCGTGGTGGCTGCCGTCGGCGATATGCGTCAGCTGATCGCGGTTGGCATTGACCAAATGCTGACGCTGGCATGGAGCGAAAATCGAGAAGCGCAGCCCTATGTGTATTCGACCAATGTGACGTGGCGCGACAGCACCCCAACCGCAGGCGCGACGCAGCGCATCAACCCTGAAGCGGCATTGGCAACATTGCCCTATTTCGTTTTGCATGGGGAGAGAGTGGAGGCGTTTTACTTCACGGACGACAACAAATACGTTGACTTGCGTATGGCATCCCTGCGCGCTAGTGGGGAACGCGCCACGGACCCAGCGGTGCTTTCGCATCGCACACAAACTGGCAGCACCGGTCCCTACCCCATCGCCGCTGCCAGCGACGACAAAGGGAATGTCTATCTGTTTGAATCGTTAGGGAATGTGCATCTCACGCGCTTCGCCGCCAACGGTGCGCGCCTCGACGCACAACCGATTGTGTTGGAGCGTGTGCGTAGCGCGAGCGCGGTTGACGTGAAGAGCGTTGGCGCAACATTATGGGTGAGCTGGTCGGAGGCGCGACGCGGCAAAGCGGCGCAAATTTTTGTGCGCCCCTTCACGCTCGACGGGAAACCACTCGCCGCCGAAACGCGCCTCACCTTTACCTCAGCGGGCGCGTTCCAACCGCATTGGTTCATGGACAACGCGGGCGCGCCACATCTCTTTTGGGTTGAGAACATCAGCGACTCGGATGCTGCGCTGTTCTATGCCAACACAGCGCAACCCGCCGCCGTTTCGGTATGGCAACGGCTTGGGTTCGCAGGCGCGAGTCCTTTCGCTAACATGCTCTTCACGATTGCTGCTGCCTTCATGTATGCTATCCCGTTGCTCATCGCGTTCAGCTGGCGCGTCGGGCTGGTGATGATCGTCATCGTCATCGCTTATCGTGTGCGCTTCATTCAAGCGTCAACATATCACAACCTCATTTGGTTCGCCATACTGATCGTCGCAGAGTTGGTGTTCTCCGCGCCTACGCAAGAACTGTTGAGTCAACCCGCTGTAGCGTTGAGCGGTTTGTCGCATTGGGCCTTCTCTGTCGCAGCGACTGCCGTGACGCTGTGGACGACGTGGCAATGGCGCAACGAGTTGAGCGATCAGCTGCGCTGGCCCGCGCTCGCATTCATCTGGAGCTACATGTATTACTGGCTGAACGCGCTCGTCCTTTTGCGCGAAGCGTATAGTGTATAGCGGATGGCAGTTAGCAGATCGCGCCTTTCGTTTCACGCTTCACCTTTCACACCCTCACTCATGACAACCCAAGCTATGCACCCTGATTACAAAATGTTGCGCCGCAAAACATTGACCATCCACCGCCGTTTATCCAAAACGTACGGCGAGCCGCGCCGCTTCGCTGTCACGCAGCGCGGCGACGCGCTGAACGAGCTGATAGATTGTATCCTCAGTCAACATACCAACGACCAAAACACTGCGCGCGCGTACGCGGCCTTGCGCGCAAAATTTTCAACGTGGGCTGAGGTGCGCGATGCGCCGACGCATGAGGTGATTGCCGCGATTCGCACTGCTGGTTTGGCGAATCAAAAAGGACCTCGCATCCAAGCCGTGTTGCGCGAAATCACGGCGCAACGCGGCGAGCTCGACATCGGCTTTCTCGCAGAGTGGCCTGTGCCTGAAGCGAAACAATGGTTGATGGCGTTGCCCGGTGTCGGACCAAAAACGGCGGCGATTACTTTGCTATTCGCGTTGAATCGTCCAGCGTTTCCCGTAGATACGCACGTGCATCGCGTCACGAGGCGGCTTGGGCTTATTCCTACGACCCTCTCAGCTAACAAAGCGCACGACGCGCTCGAAGCGCTCATCCCTTCACAACACTTCTTCTCGTTTCACGTCAACCTCATCGCGCATGGGCGCGCGCGCTGCAAAGCGCAACGTCCGCTCTGTGAACGCTGCCCATTGGTGGATGTATGCGACCACGTAATGACGCAGTTGAGCAAAATAAAATCGCCCATGCAGAGCAAGGGCGACTCTTAGACAACACGGCGCTGATGGTTTTCTTTGCTTTCTCAATTCGTTGTTGTATTCTGTTGTTGCCGCTCAACCACCTTCGCCAGCGCTTCAAACTCGCGCGCCAGCGCTGGATACAACGCGCGATAGCGCGGATAGTATGCGGCATACACGGAAGCGTCTGCGCTTGGAATGGCGCTGCCAGTGAGCCTGATTACAGTGTCGCACGCCGCAGCCACATCCGTATAAACGCCCGCGCCCACGCCCGCCAGCAACGCCGCGCCGTACGCCGCGCCTTCGGTCACGTTGACGGTGACAAGCTCCGCGTTGAAAACATCCGCAAGAATTTGACGCCACAACCCACTGCGCGCCCCGCCGCCCGACGCGCGCACTTGTGTCACGGGTATCCCCAACGCGCGCATCAATTCCAGCGAATCGCGCAAGCCGAAACTGACGCCCTCCATCACCGCGCGTGTCAGATGCGCTTTTTGATGGCGCACGGTCAACCCAAAGAAGACGCCGCGCGCGTGCGGGTCAGGGTACGGGGTACGCTCGCCTGTAAGATATGGGAGGAACAACAAGCCCTCACACCCCGCGGGCGCATTAGCTGCGTCAGCCGTCAACACATCATACACATCTTGATTGGCGCGCGCAGCAAGCTCTTTTTCGTGTGCACCCAGCGCATCACGATACCAACGAAAACTCCCCGCTGCCGAGAGCATCACGCCCATCAAGTGCCACTTGCCCGGCACGGCATGACAAAAGGCGTGCAAGCGTCCTTGCGGTTCGACGCGATATGTATCCGCTTGCGCGAACACGACGCCCGATGTGCCTACCGTGACCGAGCTGATGCCTTCGCGCACGATGCCAGTGCCAACGGCTTGCGCCGCTTGGTCGCCGCCGCCGCCGACAACCGGCGTGCCAGCTCTCAATCCCGTCACGCGCGCTGCCTCTGCGCTGATGGTGGCGCTTGCCACAGGTGATTCAGTCACTTCAGGTAGCCACGCGCGTGGCAGCTCCAGCGCACGCACCATCTCATCCGACCATTGCCGTTTGCCCACATCAAAAAGCGCTGTGCCTGACGCATCCGATACATCGCTGAAAAATCCGCCGGTGAGTTTATAGCGCGCGTAATCTTTCGGCAGCAAAACGTGCGCGACGCGACGATATATTTCAGGTTCATGCTCACGCACCCACAGAATTTTCGGCGCAGTGAAACCCGTGAGAATCGGATTGCCCGTCAATTGCAACACACGCTCTGCGCCGACGCGTTGGGTGATGGCAGCGCATTGTGCGGCGGTGCGCTGATCATTCCACAAGATACACGGGCGCAATGTCTCGCCGTGCGCGTCAAGCAAGGTCAAGCCATGCATCTGTCCCGTGAGACCGACGGCAGCGATGCGCGCAGGGTTCACTTGCGATTGTGCCAGCGCCTTGCCGATGCTGTGCGCCGCACCCTTCCAAAATAGTGCGGGGTCTTGTTCGCTCCACAAAGGCTGCGGCGTCTCAAACGCGTATTCTGTGGCGGCGACGGCGACAACGTTGCCTTGTTCATCCATCAGCAACGCTTTCGTCGCAGTCGTCGAGACATCAATACCAAGCAAGTAGGTAGCCATCTCTACTCTCGCCTTTTCAATTGTAGAAAAATCGTTCCCGACAAATTCTCATCAGCTTTGCCTTTGTCCGTCGTGCGCCCCGTCAGATACAGCGTTGCGCCTGCTTCGCCCAAGCCCAACGCAACGCCCTTGCCAACGCCGCGACTAGCGCCCGTCACACCAGCAATTTTTCCTGCTCAAGACTTCATAGCGCGTTTCTCCGGTGTGAACGCATGACCTCACCTGACCCAGTCATTGCGAATCAGCGTAGTTTGCGGCAAAGCAATCTCCTTGACGCAACACCACGATTGCTTCGCGCATTTTGACCTTGAGCGTATTATACTGCATGTTTGAAAATTCAAACCCGAAGGTTTTCACGTAAGCGCCCTGCAGATTTTCAATATGGGCAATTATGCTATACTTGGCGCACGATGATTATGCTATTCGCTTCAAATACTAAACCCAGTGTGACCTATCGGTTCGGCGGCGTTGCCATTCTCTGGTCTCTCCTTTGGCTGTTGATCGGTTGCAACGCATCACCACCTGCGCCCACGCCAACTCCCTTGCCCCCCAGCCCAACCGCCACGCTCACGCCCTTGCCATCAACCCCAACACCTGCGCCCACGCCAACGACCGTGCCTGTGACGACTACGCGCGACCTCGTCTATACGATTCCCGCGCAACCCGATGTGGACGCAGAACAGTTGGACATCGTCGCGCCTGTCGGCGCCAAGTCATTGCCCGTGGTGATTTTCGCGCACGGCTTCGGCGAACGCAAAGCAGACTATCGCCGCTTCAGCCAAACATTGGCGGAACAAGGTTTCGTGGTATTCACGATTGACTGGCCCGCCCGCAACGCCGGCGCGCGTGACAACCATCGCGGCTTTCGTCGCACGTACGAGACCTTGGCCTGCGCGGTGCGTTTTGCGCGCAATCATGCAACCCAATACGGCGGCGATGCAGCACGTTTGACCTTGATGGGTTTCTCGGCGGGCGCGAGCGCGAGCGCGTTGTTGGCGTTCGCAGCGGACAAACCCGAGCGCGCGTGGGACGACTTTGCGACGACGCGCAACGGGCCCCCACGCCAAGTGAACTGCAGCGCGCCTGAAGGTTCGTTGCAAGTCAATGCCTTCGTCGGCATCGCAGGCCCCTACGCCTTAGCAGAGGCTCTACAAAAAGATAATCCGCAATTGTGGCAACTCGTCAGCCCTTATGCCTATCTCGACAATCCCCAAAGCGCGCGCGTGCGTTTATTGCATGGCACATTCGATAGCACAGTGCCGCTCGCGCAATCCACACAGTTCTACGAAGCGCTCACGAAAAATGGCTACGCTGTCCAACTCATCAAATTCGACAAAGGACATGCCGTGCCGCCCGAACTGACCATTGAGGAAATGAGGAAACTATGGAAGTAACACGCGCGCGTTTCATCAGCTCACTCTTCATCATCGTGCTAGTGACACTCAGTTGCGCGCCACCGCCGGTCAAGGTGACGACGCCCGCGCCAACCCCCGCTGCGGCTAGCGCCGCACAATGGCAACGTCGGCTCTCGATGTTAGAGGCGCGTAGTTGGATCGGCATGGCGAGCGTGGGCGACAAAATCTACGCCGTAGGCGGCATGGTCGGAGCGCAGGGACATCGTCTAAATTCTGTTGAGATGTACGACACCGTGAAGAACGAATGGCGTTACGTCGCGCCGATGCCCACCGCGCGCAGCTCACCGGCTACTGTCGCCGTCGGCGCGCAGCTTTTCGCCATCGGTGGCTTTCCCGAATCGGGCTCAACCACCGTCGTCGAAGTGTACGATACACAATCAGACCAATGGCGCACCGGCTTCGCGCCGATGCCGACCAAGCGGTTCGATTTGGCGACGGCTGTCATCGGCACAAACATTTATACCTTTGGCGGCTTTGACACCAAACCGTTGAACGTCGTCGAAGTGTATGACACAATCGCCAATCGTTGGTCATCCGCGCCGCCACTGCCGACCGCGCGTTACGCCTTGCAAGCAGTCGTCGTCGCAGGCAAAATTTGGGTCATGGGCGGGCATCGCTCAGAACAAGGACTTACAGCCGCGATTGACATTTTCGATCCGACGACGCAAACGTGGTCAACAGGTCCCGCTCTACCTGAACCACTCGCAGGTTTTGGCGCGAGCATGGCTGAGGGCAAAGTGCATCTCGCTAAATACGATAAACACTACCAATACGATTTTGCGACGAGGCGTTGGTCGAAGCTGCCTGCCATGCCAACCTCACGACATGGTTTGCAATTAGCGTACATCAACGGCTGGTTGTATGCGGTAGGCGGTTGCGCGCAAGGTGAAGGCAACCTGTTTGATGTGGCGAAAAACGAGGCGTATCCGATTCGAAAACAGTAAAGACACATAGACCTCACGGGTTTTGGAAACCTGTGAGGTCAAGTTGTGCAAAGAGACGAGCTGATGGGGCGGGAAAAATTTCGCTTATTGTTCTACGCGCGCTACTTTTATGCTTGGCGTTGGTGGGCGTCGTCGCTCATCGTCACCGGCGTTGGGTTATGGATTTGGAATCCGCCCCAACTGCGCGATTATCGCACATTGTTCGAAGTCAGCGCGGGGCTAGGCTTGCTCACCCTCGCGCTTAGCTACGGTGTGAGCTTGTTAGCGTGGACGATGGTGGACGAAACCAATTTGACGATTCAGCTGCCGTTCTATCGGGTGCAAGTTCCGTTGGATTTCATCAAGGCGACGCGCATCACAGCGATTGACCGTATCGTGCCGTTGCGCGAATTGGACGACGACTTGATTGGCGTCAGTGCCGTCGTCGTCGAACTCAAGCGCTGGCCCCAACCGCGCTCGGCGCTGCAAGTTTGGTTAGGACGTCGCATGGTATTGGAGGAAGGCATCGCGCTTGCCGTGAAAGATTGGTTCGGTTTGCAAGACGCGCTCGATCGTTGCCGCGCCGTTGCGCGCGAGCAAAAATTAGCAAAGTCGGGATAGTCTCGTAGTCGCTAGTTGCTGGTCATTAGTCACTAGCGATTAGTGACTAATAACTGACGCCTAGCGCCTAAGAAAGTGTTTTGAAAATATCAGACCGAGACCCTAACGGTTTCGCTGGCCAGCCACAAAGCATTTCCGGCAGGCTTGCGGCGCCACTGGTGAACCCGCTTCGCCAGAAAAACCGCTAGGGTCTGAATTTCAAAACACTCGCTAACGATTACGAGACGAAGATGCTCGACGCCCCGCCCGTCTTCACGATGTCAATCCGCACCGGGAACATCTCCTTCAATTCGTCAATGTGCGTAATGACGAGAATCTTCTCGAACTGGTCACGCACCATGTTGATCGCCTCGACCAACCGCTCGCGCCCCTGTGTGTCTTGTGTGCCAAAACCCTCGTCAATGACCAACGTCTGCAAACGCGCGCCCGCGCGGCGCGCCAGCAATTTCGACAAGGCAATCCGCACGGCAAAGTTCACGCGAAACGCCTCGCCTCCCGAATACAATTCGTAGCTGCGTGGCCCCACCTCATCACTAATCACGAGGTCGAGCGTTTCAATCGTCGCAGCCTCGTCTTTCTTTGCGCTCACCTTCTCGCGCTGCGTCTCAAAACGCACGCTCATGCGCCCATCGGTCATCTGTCGTAAGAGCGCATTCGCTTCTTCCTCGATTTCTGGAATCGCCGCCTCAATCAACATTGCCTGCACGCCCTTCTTCCCAAACGCCACGCGTAACTCCTCGTACAGCGCGCGTTCCAGCAAACACTCTTTGAGCGACTGTTGCTTGACAACCAGTTGCGCTTCCAGATTCTTCGCATGTTCGACCCATTGCCGCGCCGCGCCGAGCTGCCGATTCAACACGCCCACGCGCCCTTGCAGCTCGTTGACCTTGCGCTGTTGCTCGCTCGCTTGTTGATTCACCAGCGCGAGTCGCGCGCTGTCACCCTTCAATGCTTGCCATTGCGTCTCATCGCTCGCCAACAATTGTTGCAAACTGTCTAGGCGCGCGACCAGATGCCCCAACGTCTCACGCTCGGCCGCCAACCGTTCACGCGCGGCGACGAGCTGCGCGCGTTCTTGTTCAAACGATGCGAGCGCGTTGATCTGTGCGCGCGCGCGGTCATGCTCCGTTGCATCGTAACCAAGCGTCGCCAATTGCGTTTGCAATTCAGCCAGACGCGCTTGGTGTGAGCTAGCATACTGTCGCTGCTCCAACTGCGCAGCGATGGCTTGCCATTGCGCTTGCAACTGTGCGCGTTCGAGCTGCGCTTCCGCCGCCCGTTGCGCCTGCTCGCTCAAACGCGCTTCGTATTTTTGCAGCGCATCCTTCGCGCGCAAATCTTGTTCCAGCTTTTGAATGTGCGTTCTGATTTGCTCGCTCTGGTGACTGTATTGAGCTATCGCATCGTTGTTCGTGCGCCACGCGTCGCCTGCTTGTCTGCCTTCTTCTTGAAAATCGTGCTTCAAACGCGCTGCGTCAGTAGGCGCGAGCGGTTGACGACAGACGGGGCATGTTGCCGTCGCGCTTTCCAACATCGTCAACCGTTCCTTGAGCGCGTCCATGTGCGCGCGTAATTGCTGATTCGTGGTCTTCAACTCAGCCACTTGTAGGTTGAGCTGTTCACGCTGCTGTCGCCATTGATCGCGTTGCGTTTCCTTCTCGGTCAATTCCGACAGCGCCTGTCGCGTCTTCGTCAGTTCGGTTTCACGCGCTTGCGCCTCGGCGATAGACGCATCGAGCGTCTCAAGCGTGTGCTGTATGGTACGCGCCTCAAATTCCAACGTCTGTCGCGCCGCGCGAATCGCTTGCTCCTGCTGATTGCGTTCATCGGTCAGCTTCGCCGCTTGCACTAATAGCGTATTGAGTTCGGCGTCACGCGCGCGCGCAGCTTGCCATTGCGCGAAGCCTGTCTCGATACGCGATTCGTCGGCGACGCGCGCTTCGTACGCCTCAAGCGCCGCCCGCTTCTGCGCCAAGTCACGTTCCAAGTGTTGTGTGTCGCGTCGCGTTTGCTGCCATCGTCGCTCCAGCTCATCGGCTTGCCTCGCCTTCTGTTCGAGGTCGCGCTTTTCATCGCGCAGTGTTTGCAGCATTGCTTCGCTCTCTTGCAACTGCGCTTCGGCTTGCGCGGCTTCGCGCTCCAAACGCGCCAGCTCCGCTGCGTGTTGCGGTTTTTGCTTGAGCTCCTGTTGGATATGCGTGATTTCGCCGTTGATACGCTGCGCGTCGTCATCGCATTGACGAATGCGTTGCTTGGCTTTTTCTTCGTAGTCGTCGTACTGTGAGAGCCCGAGGATGTCCGCGAGAATTTGCTTGCGCTCGCCTGCGGGCTTGCGGGTAAATTCGTCAGCGCGCCCTTGCATCAAGAACGCGGAGTTGATGAACGTGTCATAGCTCATGCGCAGGAGATCAACGATGCGCGCTTGCGTCTCGCGCGCGCTCACGCCGCTGATGGGGCGAAAGCTGTTGCCATCACCCACTTGCAATTCGACTGCGCCTTGTCGCGTTTTGCCGCGCTTGCTGCGCTTACGCAACACGCGATATGGCTCGTCGCCGAGCATGAACGTCAGCTCGACTTCCATCTCATCCGCGCCAAGCGTGATGAGATCATCTTCGCGGCGCGCGCGCGCTTCGCCCCACAGCGCATAGGTTATGGCGTCGAGCAATGACGATTTGCCATGTCCGTTGTCGCCAGCGAGACATGCGAGGTGAATGCCCGACAAGTCGAGTGTTGCGTCGCCACGATACGACATGAAGTTGTGTAGGCGGAGTTTGAGGGGAATCATAGGAACGATTTTACCATAGTCTCAAGAGAGGTTGCTCGGCGCCAACAAAAATTCCCGACGACGAGTCGGGAATCAAGTGCGCCCAGCAGGAATCGAACCTACAACCTAGGCGTTAGGAGTGCCTTGCTCTATCCATTTGAGCTATGAGCGCGTTGCCGCCACAGTATAACACAAACTATGGAAACGCCTCAAACATGCTCAACGTGCAGCTCGCGCGCCGCGCGCGTTTCGCGTTTCACGCCTCACGCTGTATCATCACGCCATGTCATGGCATACCATCGGTCATCAATGGGCGCTTCATCTCTTGCAACGCGCGGTCGCGCAACCCTCACACGCTTACCTCTTCGTCGGTCCCGCGCGCATTGGCAAGCTGACGTTGGCGCAAGACTTCGCTCGCGCGCTCAACTGCGCGGGCGATGGCGCGCCCTGTGGGCAATGTCGCGCGTGTCAGAAAATCGCCGACGGGCGCCACCCCGACGTGCGGCTCGTGCGTCGCTTGCCCGACAAAACCGAGATCGTCGTGGAGCAGCTGCGCGATTTGCAGACCGAACTTTCGTTGCGCCCTTACGAAGCCAAGTGGCGCGTCGCCATCATTGAGAACATGCACGAAGCCAATGCGAGCGCGGCGAATGCGTTTCTCAAAACGCTCGAGGAACCCAATCCACAAGTCGTCATCTTACTCACCGCGCACAACCCCGAAGCCTTGTTGCCAACCATCCGCTCGCGCTGTCAAATCATTCCGATGCGCCCCTTAGCCATCAACGAGGTTGAACAAGCTCTGACGGAACGCCAACTGGTCGAACCAGACCGCGCGCGTCTCTTGGCGCGCTTGAGCGGCGGGCGCATCGGTTGGGCCTTGGAGGTCAGCGGCGACGAAGAACTCTTAGCGCAACGCAATGCGCAATTGCAAGAGCTGTTACAGGCGTTAGCGCGTGGGCGCTCGGCGCGCATCGAGCTGGCTGGAAAATTGAGTCGTACTGACGACGACGCGCTGCAGATGCTTGATTTGTGGTTGAGCTGGTGGCGCGATCTGTTGCTTGTCAAGGGGCAATGCGCTGACGCCATCGTGAACGCGGACTTTCGTGAACGGCTCGCGCGCGACGCAGCCCACTTGGAGTTGCGGGTCATTCAAAATTATATTGGGATGCTCCAGAATGCGCGCCACCACGTCGAGCAAAATGTCAACGCGCGGTTAGTATTGGAAGTGATGTTGCTACATGCGCCCACCATCAAATAAATAAGCCGTCAGACTTCTCGAAGAAGTCTGACGGCTCGGTCATAAACAAAACGAGTAGGTTCTACGCCTACTCGTTTTTCATTTCAACTTTATTGGGAATTTAGGTCTTGTCTGCATGAGATTCAGTATCATGCCGATCAGACTCGTCCGCGTCAATCATACGGGGCGGCACATAGGCGGGCAAAGGTTGACCCGGCTTCAGAACGGTCATCTTCACTGCCGTGCGTTCTTTGCCTTCTATATCAACCTCGACAAAGGAGGGCACGCAGACAATCTGAATGCCATCTTTGTCCAGATAGCCACGCGCAATGGCAATCGCTTTAATGGCTTGATTGACTGCGCCCGCGCCAATTGCCTGCACTTCGGCGTATTGCCCCTCCCTAATGACCCCCGCAATGGCGCCTGCCACTGAGGTCGAACGCGAACGAGCGGAGACTTTGAACACTTCCATCGTTGACACCTCCTTTGTTGAGTCGCTCCCTAATCCCTACAACCATCACCAATCTTACTAGCCTTTAGCCGTAACGTCAATTTAGGAGACTAGCGCAAGATCAACAAGCCTTTTTTGCGGGAGAAGGCGTTCTCTAACGCCATTCCCATTCCATGCGACAAACGCTGTCAAGCACGCGAGCGCCGGCTGCACAATCGCTTTGCTAAAGTTGCGCTAGCGATTAGCGATGAGCTATTGGTCATCGCTATTTAGCAAATTCGGTAGCGCGCGTTTCACGAATCACGGTCACTTTGATTTGTC
>CAZDYP010000027.1:0-28758 GCA_964509505.1 uncultured Anaerolineae bacterium
GACGCACTTGCAAACTCTCTTCCAACAGTGTATGCGCTTGCGTGTAATCGCCTTGCTCCAACGCGACGATGCTCAAACTATCGAGTACCATCGCGATGCTCGGGCGATGCCCCAAATCACGGAAAATGGCGAGGGCGTCTTCACGCAAGGCGCGCGCGGCGGCATAATCCCCTTGATACCACGCCACATTTCCCAAACTGAACAGTGACATGGCTTCGCCGTGACGCCCATGCAAGGCGCGTTGCGTCGTTAGACTTTCATCATACAACGTGCGCGCCGTCACATAGTCGCCCTGCGCGCGATACACCTCGCCCAGCTCGACCAACACCTGACTGAGCGTTTCACGTTGCCCCAAGTTTTCCGCCGCCACGCGCGCCCGCTTGAGCCACGCCAGCGCCTCCGTGTATTGCGCGCGTTTGCGCCACAAGCTGCCCATTGCCAAATAAAGATTAGAGATTAAAGATTGCAGCTGAGCAGTCGTCGGTTGCGCGAGCGCGGCTGACGAGGCGCGTTGATAGAGTTCATACGCTTCATCCCAACGCCCGACGAGTTCCAACACCTCACCCAGCTTGAGCGACACGTGGATATATTCTGTGATGGGCAAACCCGCTTCCGTGTGACGGGTGTGCAGCTCCAACAAACGCCGATAATACTGTATCGCCGCATCGTTGGCATACGCCGCTTGCGCCGCTTCACCCGCCTTCCGCAAATAATCGCGTTGCTTGTCAAGGTTGCGTGTGCGGCTGTAATGGTAAGCCAGCACGTCGAACCAGCGCGACAATTCCTGTGCGTGCGCGCTTTCGATGAACGCAGCGATTTGTTCGTGCAACGTCGCGCGCGTCGCCGCCGACAAACTCTCGTACGTGGCGTCGTGTGTGACGGCGCTCTTGAACAAGTATTCCCACTCAGGCTCAGGTTTCTGTTGTTGGGTCAATTCGAGTCGCGTCAATTCGAGCAAATACGCCTGCACTTGTTCCGCCGTGCCGATGTGCGGATACGCGCCCCACAACCACGACGCTTTGAACAAACGTCCCGCGACGCTCGCCAACTTCAACGAACTCTTGAGCCGCTCTTCCAATTGATCAAGGCGGCTCAACACCAAGCCGTGCAAACTGTCGGGCAAGTCCAAGAGCAGATTGGTGCCGCCGCCTTTGAGCTTCCGTAAATCCACGCCGCGCTCGTGAATCAAATTGATCCATTCGGCAATGTAGAATGGGTTGCCCTGCGCGCGCTCGTTGATGCGTTCAATCAAGGCTTCAGACACTGCGCCCTGTCGCCCATCCAACTGCGTGAGCTTGCGCTCGACCAGCTGCATCGTCTCAATTGCGTCAAGCGCGCGCAAACGCAGCTCGCTGAAATTGTCTAACGGCAACGGCGTGCGCTCCGGCCGATACGCGACGACGATCAACAGCGGCCGATCAGCCAACGCACGACTGATCAGCTCCAACAAATCGCGCGACAGCGCATCAATCCACTGACAATCTTCCAAGACCAACATCAATGGTTGGCGCACGCTCTGATGCAAATAGTCCACCACGAGCGCTTCGAGCGAGGCTTTGCGTAGCTTGGCATCCATTGAACGCGTCAAGTCATTGTCGGGGATGGGCACCGCCAACACCGCGCTCAACAACGGCAAGCGTTGCGCCAAGCTAGCATCTATCGCCGCGAGTTGTTGCGTCAGTTGTTGGATGATGCCGTCGGGTGATTGTTCGCGCAAGCCTAACACACTACGCAACAACGACTGCCACACGAGATAGCTGCTGTTCACACCATAGGACAAACACGCGCTCGCATAGCACGCAAAGCCACGCGCTTGCGCCAAGCGCGCCACCTCCGCCACGAAGCGCGACTTGCCCATACCCGCTTCTGCCACAACACCAAGAATGTGACCGCGCCCCTGCAGTGCGTGTTCAATATTTTCGCGCGCGACATGCAGTTCAGTTTCGCGCCCCACCAACGGCAACAAGGCATCTTCACTTTCGTGGGTGTCACGTTGCGCGCGCACGCCGTTCAGCTCATACGCGACAATCGGCTCGCTCTTGCCCTTGAGCTTCAGCTCGCCCACGTTCTCCCACATGAACTGACGTTGCGCGGCGCGTTGCGCGCTTTGGTTGACGAGAATCTGGCCGGGTTGCGCAGCTTGCATCAAGCGCGCCGCCAGATTCACTTCGTCGCTGAACGCGCTATATGTGCGATGCGAAAGTCCACCGTACGCGCCCGTCCACATCGTCCCGCGCGTCACGCCAATTTGCGGGGGAGGCAACCAGGCAAACTCGGACGGCGTTTCGCGCAACGCTAACGCCGCATGGAGCGCGCGTTCTGCATCGTCCTCGTGGGCGATGGGCGCGCCGAAGCTGATGAAGAAGTAGCTGCCTTTGTCGCCAATTGTCAGATTGCAGACCGCACCCTCATAGTGCGCGACCACGCCTTGCACCCAGCGCACGTACGCATCCAACTTTTGCGGCGCAGCAGCATCTACATCGTAATCAAGTCCGCCGAAGCGTAGGAACATTGCCAGCGTCGGGCGCAGCTCGGCGAGCAATTCGCTATGACCACTTTGCAAACGCTCATGGACAGGTTGCAGCAACCATGGGCGTATCACATTGGCGCCGAGTGATTCAGGCATGATAGTCGCTACGTGCAATGACTCAGCGCTTTGCAAATTCGTCACGACGGCAAAACGTTCATGTGTCTCCTCATCCTCACGCCACTCGATGACCGTCAGCATTTCGCCCAGTTGCGCCGCAACGTCTGCGCTGACGACGACCTCACCGCGATTCGCATGATGCTCGCCCAGCGCCATGCGCGCCAACGTCGCGCCCGCCAGCGTATCCATCAAACGGATGTTGGGATCGCCCACGCTCATGCGTCGCACCGCGCCCGCGGCGACCGACGCCTTCATCGCCAAGGCTATCACGCGCCCCGATGAGGTGCGCCGTTGTGTGAATCCTCGCATCGCGCGCTGCATCGCCAACGCACACGCCACCGCTCGCATAGCGGATGGCGAATAGCGAATAGCAGATAGGTGGTCGCCATCCGCCATCTGCCATTCGCCATCCGCGAACCAGCACGTCATGGCATCGCCGCTAAACGTGATGACGCTGCCGCCATGCCGGTCCACTTCGGCGACGATGGCTTCATAGACGGTGTTGAGATGCACCGTCAGCTCTTCTGCGCCTTGCCGCACGCCGAGGTCGTGCGCCAACGCCTCGGTCAACGGCGTGAAGCCAGAGATGTCCGCGAACAACACCGCGCCATGCGCGCGATCCGGCAACGCCACGCCACGCGCCAATGCGTGGCGACGATCCATTGGGATGAATGTATCTATGAGTTGCATGATCATTCTTTCGGTGAATGCCACCCTACACTAAATCGGCACACGCTGCCTGCGCCACTTCAACCATAACGCCACATACGCTTTGCGAAACATCAAGCGGTCGCCTTCCGCGCAGTGCGGTCAGCTCCATTCGCGCTGCTTCAGTCAAGCTGCAAGCTGTCTGTAACATTGAAAGCGAGCAACGCATCGTAGCGCGCAAGTTTAGCAGGGTCATATTGCGCTCGCACGTATTGCTGCAGTTCGTCGTTGGATAGTGTTTCCAACGCTGCCAACTCCTTGCGTAATTCAGAAGATGTCGGCAACGACCATATCTATGGGACGGCGCGCAATTTCAGCTACACGCCGCAAGCGTGGCGCTTCAGCGCTTGACACAGGACTACACAGTTCACAGCGTAGTAGCCTCATACCTGCACCACGATCACATACACCCGTAGTTGTTTCTCATCCACGGTCAATTCAAACACCGCGCCTTGCGTCGCAAGCAATGGGTTGGCTTCGCCGCGCTCATCAAACACGACTAGATACCCCCTAGGCAAGGACGCTGCGCGCAAATAGTCCACCAACTGTAGCTTGCCCTTCTCGAACGCCGCCAACCCATACCACACTTTTGTCTCGACGATGAACCGCTGTTCCCGGTAGAGCGCGACGAGATCCATCTCACCCGCACTCGCCAATGGCTCGATCAACACGTGTCCGCCAATGCTCTTGAGCGCGGCTGTCAGGTAACTGAGCAGGAGATACTGCCCACTGATTTCCAAAGGGCGTTGACTCACTTCGCTGCGTAGCAAGCGTATCCCATGCTCACGCATGAACGCGCTGAAACTGTCCAGCAACGCGTCAAAATTGAGATGCCCATTGACCACGTACGGCGGACGGATGATGCTCTGCGCGGCGCGTTGAATCAGCTGATGTGACGGAGCAAAGGCTTTGATTAACATACGTTGATAGATTGGGTTGGCGATGCGCGCATACGGTTTACCTTGTTCATCGCTGACGGCGCGCAATACGCCATACATCAACAGATCTTGCATCACCTCATCTTGGAAATCATAGTAGCGTGTGGGGGTGAACAACGCGTTCAACACTTCGTCACGGTGCAAGGTTGCTTTGGAACGAATAGACGCAAAATGGGTGTTGTTCTCGCTAATGAGCGCGGCGAGCGCCTGGGTCAAAGCGGCCGCCGTCACTGCTTGGCGCGAGTCTGGCGCAACCTCTTGCGTGAGCAATTGCCCCAAACGATTGACCAAAAACGGTTGCCCCTCAGTCTCGCGGTAGATGCCCGCAATAACTTCAGGCGCGAAGGCTTGCCCTGTTTCCGCTGTATGTTGCTGTAACAAATCAGCAGTCTCAGCAGCGGTGAAGTACGGCACGGTGAACTGATCGGCGATGTTGAACGGCGATTGGGTGCCGCCTAACAATGAAGGGATGGTGCGCACGCCGACGAGCAGCAAACTCCACAGCGCGCCATAGTCAGGTTGATAGCGCGCCAAATACATCGCGCGGAACAACGACAACAAGTTGGTCAATGGCTCTTCGGGCAACGCGTCGAACTCGTCGAGAATCAACACGCCCTTTTGTTGGCGCTGCAAAGCCAGCGCTTGCAGCCAATCCACAAAATGGCCATGATGTCGCCAGGGCGTGGAGAGCGGCACGCCCAAGCGTTGCGCTTGTCCTCGCAACATCGCGCCCAATCGCTCGTACAACAACTCGCCTTCAAAACCTTTGAACGCTCCAAAGTCAACCAAGATGCCGAAGTAGTCGCTGTGACTTTCGAGTTCAGCAATGACTTCGCGGAACAACGTCGTCTTGCCTGTCTGTCGCCCCGCATTGAGTGTGAAGTAACGTCCTCGCTCAATCTTATTACGCAACATGGCTTTGACAGCGACACGGTTGACGTGGTAGTGCAGCTGCGGATTGATGGGACCAAACGTGTTGAACTCACGCATAAAAACTCCTTGCTCATGTAAAGAAAGTGTGCAACCCGCTCTGCTCGCGCGGGATTTGTAATCCCGCGCCAAGCGGCGGATTACAAATCCGCCGTGAGCGAAGCGCACTTTTTCTGGACATGAGCGAAACTCCTTTCGCGCCGCGATTGTAGCATAGGCGAGTGTTACGAGAGACCTCTAACTCATGTTACGCGGTCATTGCGAGCGGAGCGAAGCAATCCCCGCTTGCAGCAGGGAGATGGCTTCGCAAACCACGCTCGCCATGACGCCTTTGCGTAAGGTGAGCTCTAATCAAAGTGGACGTAATGCCCTGTTTATCTCACCACCAACGGCAAATACACTTTCTGCTGCGTCGCTGTAGTGGACGCGCCGATGGTGAACGGATTGCCATAGTCGGTGAGCCATGCGACGTTGCCCGCGTTGTCCACTGCCTGCACGAAATATTCTATCACACCATCCCTGCCTGTGATTTGTCCCGTCCATGTTTCACTCACACCTTGTTGCGCCAGATCGAGCGCGTTCCATTCTGCGCTGCCGACGTTGCGATACAACACCACCACGCGCAAGATGCCGCTTGAGTCGCTGACGATGCTGGTGAACGTCACGCTGTTCGTTGTGGTCACAGCCTCGATGTCGGAGAGGGTTGGTTGCACGAAGTCGGTGATAGCGAAGGACGCATGAAACGTCACGAGGTCGAGGCGTTCCCACACGCGCTGTGTGCCAATCGTTTCGGTGACATTCGCCGTCGCAAAAAACTGGCCGGGCAACAAGACGATGCGCTCCAATGCACGGCCATCCGTGCGTAGCAAGCGATTGATGGTGGCGATGCGATCCGGATAGAAGCCCGTCGTGCTGTTGTCGAAGGCGGGTTCGTCGTTGAGATAAACCGCGTCGGTCACAATCTGCGACACGACGGGATCAATGCCCTCATCGCGTGTGCGCCCGCCGATCACCAACACGCCATGCGTCAACGTGTATGCAGACGTTTGCGTGTAGCCGATGTCAATGCTCAGGCGCGGTTCAATCGGCCTGCCGGCTAAGGTATGTGTTTCGCCATTCACCGAGTAATAGCGACCATTGGTTTCGGTATTCAATGTAAGGGTGGGCGACACCGAGCGACTGACCGAGATGAGTCCATTGGCGTGGACACGAGCAGGCGAGACAGTTTGCGCGACTTCAGGCTCGCGCGCGACGATGCGTGAGGACGGCAACGCAATGCGGCGCATCGGCAAACCGTACAACGTCCACTCGCCCAACACCTTTTCATCGTAGTTGCTAAACGCGCTGTAACCGAGTTTGTTGAAATATGTTTGCTTGGCTTGTTTCATCGCCTCGCCCACCGTCGTGGTCTGCCCCGCTTGGTTGATGGCTTGCGCGAAGTTGACGGCGAGCTGTTCCGAATACGCGACCAAATCCGTGTCGCCGTACCCATAGCCCGTGTTGCCGATGTACGTCGCGCCCTTGCTGGCATACGCTTGCGCCCAATCGAGCGCATAAGCGGGCGTCGTCGCATCGGCGTCCAAAATGTTCAAGCCCGCATGACAGCCAATCGAGAAGATGAGCGAGTTCGCAAAGTTCGTCGTCGCGCTGGCAACTTCGGTGGCTGTGACGTAATTGCTGCCTGACGCGGGTTGCATGCGCCAATGATCGTAGTGACCATTGAGCGATTGCTCGCTTTGTCCCGTTGCGCCAAAGAACGCCGCGCGCGCATCGTTCGCCGTCCAATTGTCGTTGATGAGCAGCGTGCGCGTGACGCCGTTCAACGCCAACGTCTGTGAGATGATTGTTGCTTCATCAACCGTGAAGTCGTAGCCCGTGACCAACGCGCTGGCAACATTGATGGTGGGCTGATTGAGAAAGGCATTGATTTGCGCCACGATGTCGGCGGGACGTTCGACCAAACGCCCCACGCCGAGTTGCGGCAAATAGAGCTCGCGGTTGCGATAGGGCAAAGGCAACAACGCGCCATAGTAATCGTCGCTGAGAATTTGCCGATGGCTGAGCGTGCGCGCGATGAGGCTATTGCCGACGGTGAGCGAGTTGTATTTGCGTTCATTCGAGACATTGGCTTCGTCCACAATACGACGGAAGGGGATAGCTTGATCGGGACCGACGATGACGAGGTGTTTCAAATTTTTGTAGCGTGCGGCTAGTTGATAGAGCAAGGACTTGATGCTGGCGGCCATATAGTTTGCGGCGTTGGGATTCATTGGATGCCTGTCCCATTCGGCATACGCCGCCGCGACGGGCGGGAATTGATCCAGATGGATGACGACGCCGCTCACCGTCGCATGGCTGGCGAGCTCGTTCAATTTGGAAATGAGTCCCGTACTCGTGACCGTGTCACCGGTCGTGAAGAGTTGATTCATGCGCGTCGCGTTGAACAAGATGACCGTCTCGACGGTTGGGTTGGTGATGGGCAACGAGAACGACACAGGCACCGTGGCAGTAATCGTGCCAGAGAACTCGTCCGACACGGTGAGGTCAACTCGCAACCGATAGGGCAACGGCGAGTACGAGCCTTTGTGTCCCTTGACCAAAATGTAATATGTGCCAGTGCGTTCGTGCGTGTTGTACACGATACGCTCGGTTTGCGTGAAGGGATGCGCCGACATGCCGACGAGCGTGCGATACGCATGGCGGATGATGTTCGACAAATCGGACAACGAACCCAAGTCGGAGAGCGACCCCAAATCCGACAGCGAACCTAAATCGGATAACGAACCTAAGTCAGAGAGCGAACCTAAGTCCGACAACGACCCCAAGTCCGACAACGACCCCAAGTCGGAGAGCGAACCCAAGTCCGACAACGAACCCAAATCGGAGAGCGACCCCAAGTCCGACAACGAACCCAAGTCCGACAACGAACCCAAATCGGAGAGCGAACCCAACGGCTGAATTTTGCCCAAGTCAACATTCTGTCCCGTTTGTTGGTCAATGTCGGGACCGAACAACATCAAATCTAAATCGGCGCTCAATTGGTCAAGCGTGATGGTGAGCGTCGAGCCTGCATTCGGCACAGGCACGCGGAAGTACGTCGTCGTGCGCGACGTGGCTTGCGTGTAGGTGATGGGTTGGTTGATGGGAATGGGCAGCGCGCCTGAACGATTGTTGGGTGACAGTGAGAACGTGCCGCCATTCGCAAACAGCGAACCCGCGAAAGCGCTGTCAATCGCTTGCACACCCCACACATAGACCAGATTCGGCGTCAGCATGAATGTCGCCGTGAGTCCGTGCTGCGCGTTGCCCATTTGCGGGATGAGACGCCGTCCCGTCGCCGTGAACGCATGAGACGGTTGAATGAGTTGGTTGCCCGCGCGCACGTGAATGTTGTACGTCAAAGACTTCGAGATGGTTTGCATGTCGCTCGCCGCATCCCAACTGAACGTCGCTTGATTGCCGCTGACGACGACGGACAATTTGCTGGGCGCGGAGGGCGGCGTGTTCGCAACGGGTCCCGTGTTGCGATACACGCGCGTGACGTACGAGCCTGTGCCTGTGTCGCCCGTCAGCAGCATGTCGAGGAAACCATCGCCGTCGTAATCGCCCCAAGCCACCGCGCTTTCGTCCACGCCAACGAACGCAATGCCGCTGTCGGCGAACGTGCCGCCATCGTTGCGATAGATGGTCGCGCGTCGAATGCTGCTCGCATCCGAACCCGTGACGAGCGCATCGAGGTCGCCATCGTTATCGTAATCGCCCCAGGCCACGGCGGCGTCATCCACGCCCGTCAATGGCGCGCCGATGTCGGTGAACGTGCCATTGCCATTGTTGCGATAGATGAGGCTGACGCGCACTGCGCCAAAGCCTGCCAGCAACAAGTCGAAGTCGCCGTCGCCGTCGTAATCGCCCCAGGCCACCGAGCCATCGCGCACATTTTGTATCGTCGTCGAGGCGATAGAGAATGAGTTGTTGCGGTTGTTGCGATAGAGTCGGGTGGTGGGGTTGCTCAAGGTGTCGGTGCCCACCGCGATCACATCCAAGTAACCATCGTTGTCGTAATCGCCCACCGCTGCGTTGCACGTGAGCATGGCCGTCGTGGTGAACACATCGTTGACGAATGTGCCATCACCGCGATTGAGATACAAAGGCGTAAGCCGACCACACGCGAACACATCCAACGTGCCGTTGTTATCGAAGTCGCCGACAGCCAATGTGCCAGGCCCTCCTGTGCCGCCGCTCGTGTGTGGAATGCCCGTCGTCGTGGAGATGAACGCGCCAACCGTGTTGCGATACAACGACATAGAAGTCGCAGCGCCATTCCCTGTCGCCAACAAATCCAAATCGCCGTCGCCATCGAAGTCGCCCCAGGCGAGCGCCGCGCCATACATGGGCGCGAGCGGCGTGGTGATACTGATGAACGCGCCATTACCCTCGTTGCGATAGATACCCGCAAAACCCGCAGCGCAACTCCCCGACCTGCAACCCGCAACGGCAAAATCCAAATCGCCATCCCGATCAAAATCGCCCCAAGCTGCTCCACTAAGAAACACACCCGTCGTCGTGTAAACGAGCGTGAAGGTCGTTTGGGTGATGACCGCTTCGTACGCGCCGATGTCCACACGCCCATTCACGACGCGCGGGAAGCCTACGCCGCGCTGATCATACGGCACCATAGCAATCGTCGTCGCAGGATCGCCCACATTGATGGCGGGGCTGCCGCCGAGCAACGCAAAGGTCGGCGTGCTGCCGCCGTTATCTTGCAATACACCCAATTGTGGATTGAGCGGATTCGCAACCGTGCCTGTGATGTCCGTGCTAACGTAACCGCTGCCCGTGTTGGCTTTGCCAATGAGGTTATAGCCCTGTGAATTGAAATTGCCGCGCACATCAGGATAAGACGGCGCCGTGTTGTTGGCGATGAGCGTGTTGCGCAAATAAATCGCCGTTCCATTGTTATCTACCCCTCCCCCCCCACCAGCCGCCGCCGCACTATTGCCACTAACCGTCACACTCTCCAGCCACGTATTGCTGCCGCTCCATGTGACGAGACCGCCGCCATCGCTCGCCGCATAGTTGTTGCCAATGGTCACATTCGTGAGCGTCATCACGCTGCCGTTATAGACGCCGCCGCCGCGCACACTGGTCGCCGTGTTGCTCACGATAGCCGTGTTGCTGATGCGAGCCGTCGCGCCCGTGAACAGCACGCCGCCGCCGCTGCTGCCCGTGTTGCTCTGCACCACGCTACTGCGCAAGGTGAGATTGCCTCCAAGTGAAACGATACCGCCGCCCGCGCCAGCGCCTGCCGAGTTTCCCACGAGTTGCGCGTTGGCGATGGTGGCTTGTCCGCTTTGCACATGCACGCCGCCGCCATCGTACGCCGCCAAGTTGTTGCGAATGATGCCGCCGCTCATGAAGAACACGCCGCTCTGCGCATAGACGCCGCCGCCGCCGTACGTCGAGACGCTGGGCGTTGATGTCGTGTTGCTATAAATCGCGCCATTCGTCATGGTGAAGAATGCGCTCGGCGTGTTGAGATAAATGCCGCCGCCGCGCGCGATGGTGGTGTTGCTATAAATCGCGCCGCCGTTCATCACCACGTTGCCATTGTTGACATAGATGCCGCCGCCGTCAGGATTGCCCGCGCCACCGACATTCACATTAGCAAACACGGCACCGCTGGTCAGTGTGAACCACGAGCTCGCTTGATTGATATAGATGCCACCACCCAAGCTGCTGCCCGACACGGTGTTGTAAGCAATCAAGCTGTTGTTCAACGTCGCCGCGCCGAGGTTGATGTACAAGCCGCCGCCGTTGGTCGCCGTGTTGCCCGTGATGACCATGTTCGTCAGCTGGATTTGCGCGCCGCTGTCCACCAACATCCCCCCACCAGTGGTCGCACTGCCGCCTATAAGCGTCACGCCTGAAATGACGACGGAGTTGCTGATAGCCGCGCCCGTCACGGCGATGACGCGCTGGCCGCCCGGCGCGCGAATGAATGTGCTGCTCGCTAGAACGCCCGTCAAACTGACGGCTTTGCTCAACGTTAAGCTTTCGGTATAAATGCCGGCCGGGATAAAGATGGTTTCGCCCGCTTGCGCGACGTCGATCGCCGTCTGAATGGTGGTGACAGGCGACTCAATTGCGCCAATATCTGCGCGCCCATCCAACACGCGCGGGAAACCAACCCCGCGTTGGTCAAACGGCACCGTCGCCGTCGTCACAGCGGGGTCGCCTGCGTTGCGCGCAGGGCTGCCAAAGCGTGGCAGATGTGTCAGGGTGCGCCCGCCATTGTTTTGCAATGGTCCGAGCAGCGGGTTAGTATTGGTCAAATCAGTCGGTTGTGTTAGATTGCAACCGCCATCGCTTGAGAGATTGTAACCGTTAGAGGTGTAGCTGCTGCCTAGACAGTTGCCGCTTGCATTCTGCGCCAGCAAGGTGTTCGTCATAACGCTGGAGCCGAAACGATTGTAGATAGCATACCCTGTATTATCAGCCAGCGTGACGTGGCTCAGCTGCAAGGTTGAATCATTGAGGATTGCGTTGCCGCCGCTGTTGTTGCTAATCGTGCTATGGTCTATGGTGGTAGCGCCAGTGCGCGCAAAGATGGCTGTGGTAGGATGACCGCTGATAGTGCTGTTGCGGATAGTCATAGAGGCATCATTGAGCAATCCGCCTGTATTATTACTGAAGGCGCTGGATTCAATCAATGTCGTCGAGCCCGTACGTCCAGCAATCGTGGGGTCGCCAATGTTGCTGATAAATGTGCTTTGGCTAATGACCACATTGCCATCATTGAGGATCGCAGAAGTGCTGCCCACACCGCCCTGCGTGACGGTGATGTTGAGCAGCGTTAGATTAACGCCTGCATTGACAACAAAGAGACGTACCGAGCCGCCGCCGCTGATTGTAATGACGCCACCGCCATCAATCGTCGTGTTAGACGTAATGGTTTTGTCGCTCGTAATCACGATGGTCGCAGGATCATTGACGCCATTGCAATTGAACGTGACGGCGCCGCCGCCTGCTAAAGCGGCAGTCAGTCCCGCGTCGGTGCAAGATGTCACCACGCCCGCGCGGAGTGGCGCAGCCTGTAGCGAGGTGTGCTGGCTTGCCAAGAGCCAAGCCAGCCCCACCGCCAAACACCAACCAATCAAACCTGACAAGCTCAGCGTGACTTGGGCTGACCTTCGCTGCGCCCGGAGTTGAAAGCGATGCGCGATAGCAGCTGCGAAAAATGTTTTCATGAAAAGATTCCTCCCCCACCCCACTTGAAAATTCCGACTAGACAGACCTCGCGGGTTTCCAAAACCCGCGAGGTCTCAACTCACGGCAATACACATGCTGCCATCATAACCGAGTTTTTTGCCAGATGCGAAACGACGCGAGTGCGTCTCGTCACGAATCACAGTATAATGGCGACGAGCGAAACGTGATGAACGCCCACACAAAAATTTGGCTTGGTCTGAGTTTGCTCATCGGCGCAAGTCTCCGCCTCTACTTTCTCAGCACGTCGCAATGGATGGTTGAAGGCGACGAAGCCGCCGTCGGCTTGCAAGCATTACACATCCTGCAAGGCGAGCGTCCCATCTTCTTCCCCGGACAAACGTATCTTGGCAACATGGAGAGTTACCTCGTCGCTGCGCTGTTTGCCGCGTTTGGCGCATCGGCGTTCACACTTAAACTTGTGCCATTGCTATTCGCGCTGTTGTTCATTTATTTGCTGTTTCAATTGGGACGAGAAGTGTTGGAGTCGGAGTTTGTAGGCTTGCTCGCCGCGTGGGGCGCAGCGCTGGCGCCTGCTTACGTTGTGGTGTGGAGCGTCAAGGCGCGCGGCGGTTACATCGAAGCGTTGGTGTTCGCGCAGCTCGCGTGGTTGTGGGTGTGGCGTTGGTTACGCTCAGGAGATGTCATTGCGAGTGAAGCGAAGCAATCCCCACATCACACTCAGAAGATTGCACCGCTACGCTGGCAAACCACGCTCGCAATGACCTTAAGCGTAAACCCTGTAGGTTTTTATCTCGGCCTCATCGTCGGCTACGCTGTTTGGCTGAACCCCCTCACACTCTACATCCTTGCGCCGCTCGCGCTGGTGGCGCTGGGGCGCATCGGCGTCGCGTGGCGCGCGTGGCGCAGCTGGTTGCCCTCGCTCATCACACTCGGCATCGGCATTGGCATCGGGCAATTGCCGCTGTGGTTGTATCGGCTGGCGTATGGCGACACGCTCACACAATTCACCAATGATGTGCCACCACCCAGCGCTTGGTGGGACTTGACACAACAAGCATGGCAATACTTTTGGTATGACGGCTTGCCCACACTCATCGGCTTACGCGCACCCAAAGAGGCATGGCACGCCGATTGGCGCAGTATTGTCGTGCTGATCTATATGCTGGCTTTCGGGTGGCTTGTCCTACAATGCGCCATGCGCCATTTGCCATGCGCAGCGCGCAATGCTAAAACGCCGCCCCCTAATCGCCAATCTTCAATCTTCAATCTTCAATCTTCAATTACGTTATTGCTCATCACTTTTTGCGCCTTTCCCATTTTCCTCGTTGGCTCCCTCACCAGCGCCAACTTCGCCGCCCTCATTCCCGACTCAGGCTTGCTCACGCGCTTCTTGTTGCCGCTTACCATTCCACTGACGTTGGTGATGAGCGCATGGCTCGCGTCGCTGTCGCGTGGGTGGCGCACTATCACATTAGGCATCCTACTCGCGGTGAATGGGTGGTCGTTCAGCAGTATAGAGGCGGTTGCCTTCGCGCGCAACGAATTCGCCAATCAACCTTTGCCCGCGAGCTACGCCGACGCGATTGACTTTTTGCAACGCGAAAACGTGCGCGACGTTTACGCCAATCATTGGCTCGGCTATCCGCTCATGTTCGAAGCGCGCGAAGCCATCTTCGCCTTCGACCACACCGAAGCGCCCTTCGGCATGGAACGCTTTCCTGTGTACGGTCAACGGGTGAAAGCCGCGCCACGCCACGCGCTCATCGTCTTCAACCCGCGCATCGAGCCCAATCCCATTGATGCGAAATTACGCTCACTCAACATCACATTTCGCAAACAAGAACTGACGCACGTCATCATCTATTACAACTTCGCGCCGCGCTTCGAGCCAAAGATGCTAGCTGAGGTGTTGCAATGGCCCTATTGGGATTAGGGGTGAGTAGTCAGTGGTAATCGGTAATTGTCTTGCAAAACAGAAACCCGTTTTTCAATGGCATGGCGCCATTGAAAAACAGGTTTGCCTCATCGCTCGTTGCTCACATGAAGTCAAATACCCACCTCTTTGCGAAACTGCTCTAGTCCGACGATTGGTGTGCCGTGATAATCCTTGAGTTGCCGCAAGCGTGCGTCTTCGGCGACGAGAGCATTCACGCCACCTTCTAGGGCGCAAAGGATAGCTTGCCAAAGCGCAGAGCCGCTGCGCGCGACTGAAACCCAGTCGCGCCAACACATTCGCATCAAACACAACAATCATTGATGCCGTCATACCTCAACGTCATTAGTCTTTGGCTTGTTTGTGCGCTTCGGCGCGCATGGCTTGTACCGCCGCTGCAATATCTGCTGCCAGTTCTTCTTCGTTGACTTGCTTCGCTTTAGCCCGAAAGCGCTCGATATTGGAGTCCACCGAATCATCATCGTCAAATCTTTCTCAATGGTCGTCATTGCATCGCCTCCTCTGCACGCCGCTTATAACACAACCCACTAACTCTCATTGTCCCACGTACCGCGTCACGCCGCCGCCCGTAGCGAAATAGATGGCGTTGCCAACGACCAAAATATCTCTCACGTCGCTGTGAATCAACTCACCATCGGCGGCAGTGAGCGTAAGCCATTCATTCGTCGCAACGAGGTAGCGCACGGCGCCGCGCGCTGTGCCGAACCATGCCCCGACCGGTACCATGACCACGCTATGCACAAACGCCGAGGGCAACCTCACCCCCGCCGTCGTGGGAATCATTTGTTGCCACGTCTGGTTGCTGGTATTGAAACGCCACAAGCCATCGCCTGCCGTCGTCACCCACACATTGCCGCTGGGGGTATTGCCGAGATTTCCCACATCGAGGTCTGTGACGCTTTCTAAGCGATTGCTAAAAGGCTTGCCGACGGTGAAGTGTTCCCATTGTCCATTCGCCTTGAGATGGCTGACGCCTTTTTCGGCGCCAACCCACATCGTCCCGTCGGGATGCGCGAATAGCGCGCGAATGTTGTCATCGCTAAAACCAGCGCTTTTCGCGCTATGCACTTGCTTGATGCTCTTGCCATCGGACACGACAACCCCTTTAGGCGTCGCAATCCAAGCCGCGCCATCTTTCGTGAAGGCAATGGCTCGATTGCGTGCAGAGGCGAGTTCGTTCATGGGCAAGCCGTCTTTCATCGTGAACCGCGTCGTCTTACCGTCCTTGCCAATGAACCACAACCCCTCATCACTCGCCGCCCATAAATTGCCATTGGCATCAAACCCCAACACAGTGCAATAGCCGCAAGGCAAGTCCGTCACGCGCGACCACGTTTGCGTGTTTGGATTGAAGCGATCTACGTTAAACCCATAACCATCCGCGCGGAACCAGAGTTGCCCGTCGGGCGCGAGTAGAATTTTTTCGTAAGCGGCGAATGAAGGCACGTTCTTCGCCATCAAGCCGTCGAATTTGTCGTCGGGTCGCACGATAAGCAAACCGCCGCCCTCGTTGCCGAAATAGAGGTTGCCCTCTTTGTCTTGCGCCGCCCCGAAGAAGTCTTCGGATGGCAAGAAGCTTGGCAACTTCGCTTTGCCGAACAGGTCCCACTTCGCGCGGTCAGGATCGTAGCGCATGAGGCCATTGCTCGTCGCAAACCAATAACGCCCTTGCTTGTCTTGCGTCATGCCGGTAACTCTGATGCCTTGCAATTGACGCACAGCTTCAAACTTCTTGCCATCGAACTTGGCCACGCCTGCTTGATCGAACGCGCTCACCCACAAGACACCCTGCTTGTCCACGAACAAGACGCGTAAGCTATTATCCGTCAAACCATCAGCGGTTGAATAGCGTGTCCACGTCTTGCCATCGTAGCGTCCCAAGCCGTTTGCCGTCGCCACCCAGAGTGTGCCTTTGTCGGCAAGTAAGCCATGCACGTTGTTGCTCAACTTGTCGCCGCCGTTGTGCGCGGAGGGAAACGGCAACGGCTTCCACTCTTTGCCGTCGAATTGATTGAGCCCGCCGCCCTCGCGCGCATACACCGTGCCGACGATGAGTTTGTCGTTCCACCGCGTAATCGCTGAAATGGTATCTTGATCCAAGCCATCGTTTTTCGTGTAGGTTGTCCAACCTTTCGCATCATAACGCGCGAGTCCACCTCTTGTGCCAACCCAAACGGCGCCATCGCTATCGGCATAGACGACGTTGACTTCGGGGTCGGGCAGCTGTTCTTTGAAAGTCGTAAAGCGTTCGTAGCTGGAACCATCTCGTTTCCAAATCAGCACGCTCCCATGCGCGCCTGCTACGATGTCGTCGCCGCGCATCGCCACCGAGTAAACGCTGTTCGCCGCCGCCCAATGAGTGATGCTAGATTGGGCACTGGTTGGCGCAATCGTTGGGCGCACAGGGGTTGTTGGCGATGGCGCACTAACCGATGGAGCAGGGGTAGCAATTTGCGTGGCGATAGTGTTGGACACCACGCCCGCAGCTGCTTGAATCGTCGCTGCCGCCGCTTGCATAGTGATAGCCATCGGGGGCGCTGAAGGTGGTTCGGCGGGGGGGGCATTGCGGTTTGCAAGGGCGAGCAAACAACAACAGAAGAACAATGCACCGCCACAGCCCAACGCCCACGTGCGTCGCCGCACACCACGCAAGCGCGCGATGAAACCGACAGGAGTCGCTGGTGTTGAAGGTAAGGTTGATGTAGAGATGGGTGTTGGCGTGGGTGTTAGAGGTGGCGTTGAGGTTGATGCTGGTGGAGTGATGGATGTAACAGTTTGCGGAGGCAACGGCGCTGCCGGGGTCGTGAGGCTTGCAGCGCTCGCGCTCATCGCTTCAGCGAAGGCTTGCTTCCATGCCGTCAAAAAATCCGCGCAGGTCGCAAACCGCTCTTCTTTATTTTTCGCTAACGCTTTCAACAGCACACGCTCGATAGCGGGCGCGATAGTTGGATTGAGTTGTGTCGGCAACGGCAAGGGGTCGGTGATGTGCTTCAAAATCACGGCGAGCGGTGTCTCTGCCTCGAATGGCACACGCCCTAACAGCATCTCATACAGCACGATGCCGAGCGCGTAAATGTCGGAGCGTTGATCAATCTTATCCCCTTGCGCTTGTTCGGGGCTCATGTACGCGGGCGTGCCAGTAATCGCGCCGCTGGCTGTCAGTTGGATGTTGCTCTCGACGAGTTTGGCGATGCCGAAGTCGGTGAGGAACGCATCACCGCGCGCGTCAATCATCACATTGGACGGCTTGATGTCACGATGGATGACGCCGTGTTCGTGCGCGTAGCCCAACGCATCGGCGATTTGCGTGAAGAGCCGGTCCACTTCGTTCAGCGATAATGCTCCTGCCTTGATGCGCGTCTTCAAATCGCCCGCGTCGAGCAAGCGCATCACGAAATAGGTGATGCCTTCGTGTTGACCGTAATCGTAAACGGGGAGAATGTGCGGATGTTCCAATTTGGCGATGGTGCGCGCCTCTTGTTGAAAACGCGCGAGCGCCTCTTCACTGCGGACCGGTTGATACGGCAACACTTTAATCGCCACGTAGCGATCCATCGCCGCGTGGTACGCCCGATAGACGGTTGCCATCCCGCCTTGTCCGATTTGCGCGATAACGCGATACGCGCCCAGCGTCATACCAGGTTGCACGCTGCTCATGAACGCTCCTTCGTGTGTCGCATGAGTGTCTGCTGCGACAGTCTTGCATGGAGATAATAGCATGTTCTCCATAGGCGGGCAATTCAAAAACTGATTGACACGCCTATACCCCGATGCTATAATCGCGCCAACCCCAAACAGTCAATTGACTCATGTAAAGGAGATGACCTATGGCTCGGCTCACAACCTTACCCAAACAGTTGGCAGACGTGCGCGCGAAATTGATTTCGTATGCGCCTCAACCCAATGAAACCTACTATGGGTTCACCAGCGGCAGCGCCCGCGTGGACGTTGGCGCTTCGATCACGGTTTATGTGCTTGATAATCAAGGTGTGCCTGCGGCTGGCATCAATGTCTATAACGTGCGCCCCGATGGCCGCTTCGAGATGATTCAGACAGGCGGGAATGGACAGGCCACATTCTATCTCGGACGTGGCAGCTATTTCTTTAGCGGACAAGATGGTCCGCACACGGTCTTTATCGGAGAGGGCGGCAATTCCGAAGAATTGCAAGCGCCCAAAGTGATGGGCGACAGAATTGGCTCAATGGGCTTGCCAGAAGGTCATCACGTAGATTACGTCATCACCTTCCGCCAGATGACGGCGGGCAGAGATGATGGCGTCACACTCGGCGCGCCCACCAGCACTACCCCGATTGTTACCCCTGTCACAACTACGCCTGTGGCGACCACACCCACCGCCACACCCATCTCAGGCGGCAGCTCTTTAGGCGACGCCATCGCACACCTTGAACAAGCCATTGCGATTCTGCGTAACCTGCGCGGATGATGCAGTGCATCACACGAACGCTCATGTCAAGAAAAGTTGCATGAGCGCCGAGCGCACAGCAAGAAAAGTTGCATGAGTGCCGAGCGCACAGGCGGTATGAGAGAACGCCGCCTCCTCGCCGCGCGCAATTTCTGAACACAAGCGAACACAGATAAACAGAATGGGCGGATCATCCATCCGCCCATTCTGTTTATCTGTGTTCTTTGCTGCGCCTCTGTCGCGCCGCCTCAAACAGTATCACACTCCCTGCGACTGCTGCGTTCAACGACTCCGCGCTGGCTTGCATTGGAATAGACACATGCTGAGTCGCTAAAGTTCGCGCCTCTGCGCCCGCGCCCTCCGCCTCGTTGCCGATGATGAGCGCAGATGGGCGTCGCCAATCCCACACATCATACGCGAGCTCACCCCTCACATCAGCGAGCAACACCGCCAAGCCTTGCGTTTGTGCGGCAATCCGCTGCCACGTTAGCTCAGGTTGTATGGGCAAATGAAAATGCGCGCCCAACCCCGCACGCACCACTTTAGGATTATAGATGTCGGCGCTGCCCAGGCTGACCAACACCTCCGACACGCCCACTGCCCACGCCGAACGCAACAGCGCGCCGAGATTGCCGGGGTCGCGCAGCTGATCCACAATCAACACGAGGTCGCGCTGGGCGCAAGGCAGCTGTAGATACGGTACGACGGCAACCACGCCTTGCGGCGTCACCGTATCGCTGATAGCAGCCAACACCGATTCCGATACCACCTCAAGCATGGCTGACCAATGTTGCGTAACGCGTTGCCCATCCGCGCTTTGCAGAAAATCGGGCGCGCAAAAAACACAAGCGGGCTGAATGCCCGCTTGGATTGCTTCTTGGATGAGATGTGCGCCTTCCAGCAAAAATTGGTGATGCGCTGTGCGCGCTTTACGCCGCTGCAACGCCCGCGCGTGTTTGATTTTCGTATTGCTTGTGCTAGTTATCATGTTGGTAATGGGCCAGTTAGTACGTGGTCATTGGCGTTGACTTCAATGACCACTGACTAATCCCTAATTACCCATTGGACTTCGCGACTTCAGCCAGCTTTGCAAATGCGTTAGCATCGCGCACCGCGAGGTCTGCCAGCATCTTACGATCAATCGCAATGCCTGCCTTGATCAAACCCGCAATGAACTTGCCATACGACAGACCATTCAACCGCGCGCCCGCGTTGATGCGCGTGATCCAAATGCGGCGCATGTCGCGCTTGCGGTTACGATGATCACGATAGGCATAATCCAATGCATGCAGGCGCGCCTCGCTGGCGCGGCGAATCAAACGATGACGCGCGCCGAATTGTCCTTTGGTCAGCTTCAAAATTCGATTATGGCGGCGGCGAGCTTGTGGACCGCCTTTGACTCTTGCCATGCTGAACTCCTTTTACATATAACGATTCACGATTATTCCAAGAACGGCGCTAAACGGCTCACGCGCCGTGTGTTGCCATGTGATGTCACGGTTTCGGTCTTGTCGAATGAACGCTTGACGCGCTTGGCGCTGCGGCGGCGCAAATGGCTTTTGCCGATGTGGGTGCGAACTAACTTGCCTGTTGCCGTGCGCTTGAACCGCTTTGCTGTGGCTTTGTGGGTTTTTAGTTTTTGCTTCATGCAATGTTCTCCTGACACACGAAGGCTCACGGGTTTGCCGTGAGCCTTTGATTCAACTGGAATCAGACTCAAACAAAATTTCCATCGTTACGGCTTGGGTGACGTCGTCACATTCTGTGGCGAGGTGGGGGATGGCGAGGCAGCTCTCGCAGCGGGTTCAGCAGTGGTCTTGGGTGGTTTGGCATGACCATCGGCAGATGGTTTGGCAGCTTTTGATTTTGCGCTCCCATGCGAGGCAGGCGCGAGTAACATTTGTAAGCTACGCCCCTCCATTTTTGGCGCTTGTTCCAACACCGCCTCCGCGCCCAGCTCTTCCACAAATTTCATGAGCTGTTGTTTGCCCACCTCCGGATGGGTGATGGCGCGCCCACGAAACACCACGCTAACCTTCACTTTCGCGCCCTCCGCCAAATACTTGCGGACTTGCTTGACCTTGAAGCCCACGTGATAGTCATCCGTCGTCGGCATGATACGCAATTCTTTAATGACTTGCAGCTTGTGCGCCTTGCGCGCCTCGCGCTCACGCTTCGTCTTTTCGTACATGTATTTGCCGAAGTCGAGCAGACGACACACTGGGGGATTGGCATTCGGCGCCACCTCCACCAGGTCCACTTTTTTGGCTCGCGCCATCTCCAACGCTTCGCGCGTGGGAATCACGCCGACCTGCCTACCGTCCACATCAATCAAGCGAACTTCACGGGCGCGAATAAATTCATTGACCCGCTGATTCTTGCTGCTAATACGCTACGCTCTCCTTGTGTTTCAATGGCTGATGACGGGCGATACTATAACACAACTCATAGAGCGCGTCAAAACATCCTGCCAAGAATCGCGGAAAAAGCGCGTAATTATACGAGTTTGCGAATTTACGGCAACGCCAATTATAATGCTTCCCGATTTTCCATTGGGGAGCGGAAGCATGGAATACGTTTTGATTGGCGTAAGTGTGTGGGCATTGTTCATGGCATGGCGCAACGGGCGACAAGCCAAAGAATTGCAAGAGCGTCTCGATTCGGTCAATGACCGTTATTTCGCGCTCGCCCATCAACTCCGCGAATTGGAAGAGGCGACACAACAACAGCTCATAGCCTTGAAAATTGAAATGAAACGGCAAGCGGGCTTGTTGAAATTTGAGCCGCAGATGACGATTGCCGAAATTACCGAAATGCACCCCATGGCCACAACCGTGCTGGCAAGTTTTCATCTGGGCGGTTGTTCATCGTGCGCCGTCAGTCCCAACCAAACACTCGCCGCAGCGGCGCAGCAACACAATATCAATTTGCCGCTGTTGCTCGGCGCGCTCAAACAACTGGCGGAGGGTCAAGCGCCATCCGCGCCTAGCAAGTCTCAGTTGCAAACAGACCCAGATCTGCGTATCATCGCATAGCCAACGGTGGCGCATGACGATGAAACACTAACCCGTTCTCATGGGAGAGCGGGTTTTTGTTTAGTCGCTAGTCGCTAGTTGGTTGACCACCCTCTACACAAGGATTAATGTATGTCTTTTCGTCATTTGTTTTCTCATCCGCTGTTGTGTCTCGCGTTCGTCAGCCTCGTCGGACTGAGCCTCGCGTGCGCGCCGACAGCCACACCATCCACACAGGGGCCCAAAGTGAAAACCGCATCCGGTTTGGAATACGAAGAGCTCGTCGTCGGCACAGGCGCGAGTCCGCAAGCAGGCAAAACCGTCGTTGTGCATTACACAGGCACACTAACTAACGGCGAGAAGTTCGACAGCTCGAAAGACCGCAACCAACCATTCGAGTTCGTGATTGGGATCGGGCAAGTCATCAAAGGTTGGGATGAAGGCGTGATGAGCATGAAGGTTGGCGGCAAGCGCAAGCTCACGATTCCACCGCAATTGGGTTATGGCGCGCGCGGCGCGGGCGGCGTCATCCCGCCGAATGCGACACTCATCTTTGAAGTGGAATTGTTGGGCGTGAAATGATTATTACCACAGAGGCACAGAGAACACAGAGTTTTTCGGGTCTCTCGATTTTGATGTAGAAACCCTCTGCCCGCTCGCACGGGATTTGGAATCCCGCGCTTGGGGCGGTGGATTCCAAATCCACCGCGAGCATTCTATACCAAAGGTGGTAGAGTCAGTTTTTCTTTGTGTCCTCTGCGCCTCTGTGGTTAGCTCTGATCGAGTTTGGAGCTGTTATGACCGGCGCAGAAATCCTCGTTGCGATGTTGCAAGCGCACCACGTCGAAGTCATTTTTGGATTGCCTGGCGACACTGGGGTCGCTTTCTATGATGCGTTGCGCGCGCAAGACACCATTCGTCACGTGCTGACGCGCGACGAACGCTCGGCCGCGTTCATGGCGGATGCGTATGCGCGCTTGAGCGGCAAGCCTGGCGTGTGCGAGGGCCCATCGGGCGGCGGCGCAACCTACATCTTGCCTGGCGTCGCCGAGGCGCATCACTCGTCCATCCCCTTGCTCGTCATCACGAGCGACAACGCCTTGAGCATGGAGCATCAAGGCGCACTGACCGCGCTCGACCAAGAGGCGTTGTTCCGTCCCATCACAAAATGGAGCGCGACCATCAAACGCGCCGAGCTCATCCCTCACATCGTGCGCCGCGCGTTTCGGCTGATGACGACAGGGCGCACAGGCGCGGTGCATCTGTCGTTCCCCAAAGACATCCTCGAGCAACCCATCATGGTCAATGACCTCTGGGCTGACCCTGCGTGTAGTGGGTATCCTGCCTATCGCACGCGCCCCGATCCTGTGAATGTCGAGCGCGCGGCGGCATTGTTGGTCGCCGCGCAAAAGCCCGTAATGATTTGCGGCGGCGGCGTGCATCTCTCGCGCGCCTATTCTGAAGCGCAAGCGTTAGCGGAGATGTTGACCATGCCTGTAGCAACTTCGATCAATGGCAAGGGCGCACTAGCTGAGGGGCATCCCTTGTCCCTCGGTGTGATTGGCGCGAATGGCGGGCGCGCCTTCGCGCATGACATTGTGCAAGACAGTGATTTGATCTTGTTCGTCGGCACGCGCGTCAACTACGTCACGGCTAACGATTGGCGCACGCCGCCGAAAAATTATGCGGGCAAAATCATTCAAGTTGATGTGGATGGCAACGAAATTGGTAACAATCTGCGCGCAGATGTTGGGCTAGTCGGCGACGCGCAATTGGCATTGAGCGATTTGCGCGCAGCGCTGAAGGCGCAAGCGCATCCACTGCCGCCACACAACGCCGCGCGTATGGTCGCCATTCGCCAAGCCCAGAGCGCGTGGTGGGCAACACAACAACCCCAAATGGCTTCCGATGACAAACCAATTCGCCCACAGCGCGCCATCCGCACATTGCAAGAGCTGTTGCCCGAAGACACCGTGATCGTCGCAGACCCCGGCACCGCGACGCCATTTGTCGCCGCGCATTATCCCCTGTGTTGTGGCGGACGTTACACGGTCATCCCACGCGCGCATGGCGGCTTGGGCTACGGCATCCCTGCGGTGCTCGGCGCGAAAATGGCGAAGCCGAACCAGACCGTCATTTGTTTGACAGGCGATGGCTCGTTTGGGTTCTCGGTGGGCGAACTGGAAACAATCATCCGCCAAAACGTCAAGGTCATCGTGTTGCAATTCAACAACGGCGCCTTTGGTTGGATTAAGGAGCTCCAACACATTCACCACGACAATCGCTACTTCGGCGTGGACTTTTTGCAACAAGATTGCGCAGCGATTGCGCGCGGTTTTGGTTGGCATGGCATTCGCGTCGAGGAGCCGCGTGACCTCGCGCCCGCCATTCGTGAAGCGTTGGTAGCCGACAAGCCAACCTTCATTGATGTCATCAGCGCCGACCAGATTGCAGAGACGCCGCCGGTGATTGGATGGCAGGAGGCGGAGGAACGGAAACGGGGACAAGCGTAAACGAGGAAACAGGGAGACAAGGAGACAGAGAAACCGGAGAACGGGGCAACGGGGAGGCTTATGTGTATAAGAGCCTCCCCGTGTTGTTGTTAGCGCCGTAACACCTCGCTCACCCCGCGCAACTTCGTTCGCAACAACGCTCGCGCTTTCTCGCAGTTCAAGGTGCAATCTTTGGGGCGCACGCTACCCGTCGCTTCGCTGGTCGTCGCCGCCAAATTCGTCAAATCCGTATAGCCATGATAGCGTGCAAGCGCCACGCCGAGCTCATAACGACTCACTCGCTCCGCGCCTGCGATGTGCAAAATGCCATGATGTGGAGAGGCAAGGCTTGTCCTTGCCCCGCCGGCTTGAGACAAGACGAACCCCGCCCCCGCCAATTCCACCAATGCCCGCGCCAAATCTTCCACGAAAATTGGGCAACGATATTCGTCCGTGAACAACATAACAGAACGATTTGCGCGCAAGCCGTCCAACACAAATTGTGTATGCGCATCTTGCCGATTGTTCGCATCCGCGCCGTAGATGAGCGAGGTACGCACCAGCAGCGCATCAGGCGCGTGCGCCAGCACGACGTGTTCCGCTGCTCCTTTCATTTGCCCATACTCAGTCACGGGGTCGAGCGTATCATCTTCCACATACCAACCCTTCTGTCCACTGAACACGACATCGGTGGACAGGTGAATTAAGCGCGCGCCATGTTGTTGCGCCGCGTATGCGACATTGTCGCTGCCATCCACAATCACATCGCGCCGCGCTTTATCATAAGCCGTGTGAATCACCACCTCGGGGTTGAGGCGCGCCAACACGGCTTGCACGGCGTCTCTATCACGCACATCGAGTTGCACCCCCGCTTCACACGGATGCGAAAAAAATGTGGCGAAGGCTTCGTATCGTCCCTTCGCCAGTCGCAAGATATGTGAACCGAGAAAGCCGCTGCCACCTGTGACCAGTAATCGCATCATACCATCCAGCCAGCTGAAAGAAGACGGAACGCTCTGCCTTCTTTCAGCTGGCTTCTTTCTCCTTTAGCTCTTGTTCCAAAATTTCTAACGCGGCTTTCGCCGCCTGTTGTTCTGCACTCTGTTTGGTCAAGCCACGCCCCTCACCCAACACTCGCTCACCGATATACGCTTCCACAACATACTCGCGCGCGTGGTCGGGTCCCACTTGCGCGACGATACGATAGGTCGGCTTGAGGTGTAACGCGCCTTGACTGAGTTCTTGCAGTTTGCTTTTCGCGTCTTTATCAAACCGTCCTTGACGGATGGCTTGCAGTTCGGGCAGCGCAAACCGCAACCAAAATTCTTTCGCCGCTTCCAGTCCCTGATCAAGATACACCGCGCCAATCAACGCTTCGAATGCGCCCGCCAGCAACGCCTCGCGCAGATGCCCGCCCGCCGCGCGCTCGCCTTTGCCAATAATCATGTAGTCGCTCAACACAATCTGCACAGCGAAGCGCGCGAGCGTCTCACGCTTCACCAATGCCGAGCGCAAGTTTGTCAACTCGCCCTCGCGCAAATCGGGAAAGGCTTGATACAAGATATCGCCCGTCAGAAAATCCAGCACCGCATCGCCTAAAAATTCGAGACGCTCGTTGTCGAGCGCCGTGAGTTCAGGGTTTTCATTTAAATACGAACGATGCGTGAGCGCGCGTGTGAGCAACACTTCATCGGAGAACGTGAGGTTGAGGGCTGCGGGGAGGTCAGTGGGTTGCATCATTTGAGTAAACGAGGAATGAGGGAGTGGGTAAACGCGGGAACGGGTAAACGCGGTTCAGACCCATCCCCCGTTTACCCGTTTACTCGTTGACTGCTTTCACTTAGCCTTCGAACTTCTTCAAGATAATCGTCGCGTTGTGCCCACCAAAGCCAAACGAATTTTTCAAGGCGACCTTCACCTCTTTTTGGATGGGCGTGTTCGGCACGTAGTTGAGGTCGCATTCGGGATCGGGAAATTCGTAATTCGCCGTCGGATGGATGATGCCCGTTTGAATCGTCTGCGCCGCCATGATGGCTTCGACCGCGCCCGCCGCGCCCAGCATGTGTCCCACCATAGACTTCGTGGAGCTGATTGGCGTATCGTATGCTTTCTCGCCAAACACTTTCTTGATGGCTTGCGTCTCACTCTTATCATTCAACGGCGTGCTGGTACCGTGCGCGTTGATGTAGTCAACGTCTTTGGGTTCGATCTTCGCCTTCTTCAGCGCGCGCTGCATGCTCTTAATGGCGCCGCCGCCGCCCTCGACAGGCGCGCTAACGTGATAGGCGTCGTCGGTCGCACCATAGCCGATGACTTCGGCGATGATGCGCGCGCCTCGTTGCTGCGCGAACGCCAAGTTCTCCAGAATCAAAATGCCCGCGCCCTCCGACATCACGAAACCGTCGCGCTTCGCGTCAAACGGACGCGAAGCCTTGCTCGGCTCGGCGCTTTGTTGCGACATCGCGCCCGTGCGATGGAAGGCCGCCAAGCCTACCGTGCAAATTGGCGCTTCGGTGCCGCCGACAATCATCGCTTGCGCGTCGCCGCGCCGAATGATCTCGAAGCCTTCGCCAATCGCATGTGAACCGGTCGCGCACGCCGAGATGAGACAATAGTTGATGCCGCGCGCGCCGAAGGTGATGGCCACTTGTCCGGCTGGCATGTTCGGCAACATCATCGCCGCCGTGAAGGGCGAGACGCGCATGGGGCCCTTGTTGGTCAACGTCTCAAACCCTTCCTGAATGGTCGTCAAACCGCCAATGCCAGAACCAATCAGCACACCCACCTCGTCCGCATTATCTTCGGTGATTTTCAAGTCCGCTTGCTTCAAGGCTTCAGACGCCGCCACCAGCGCAAACTGCATGCCGCGATCAAAGCGTTTAGCCTCTTTCTTTTCCATCACCTCTGGATACGCTTCGGGATTGAAGTCATTGATTTGCGCCGCAATCTTGACGTGATAGTTCGTCGGATCAATGCGTGTCAACGGACCAATACCCGACTCGGCTTTCAACAAACGCTGCCAAGTCGTTTCAAGATTCAATCCAAGTGGGGTCACAACCCCCATGCCGGTAATCACTACCCGTGGTGTGGTATGGTTTTCCATCAGCTCCTCCTCTGGGAGTTATTGATCAGTGGATATTAGCGATTGGATGCTAGAGATTGGTTATTGGTGAGTCGGCTGGGCGTGAAATATAATCGCAAACAAGTTCCGTGTCCAATCCCCATGTATGATTTCATCGCTGTCGCTGCCCCGCCTCCAATTGCTAACCGCAACCTCCGCCCTGCCATAACCAATCTCTACTATGCCGCTGTCTAATATCCAAACGCTAATCCTTAATCTCTAATCCTTGTTCTTCCACTGCCTCACCAATGACCCATGCGGCTTGTCCTGCCTCCTTGAAGCGCCGCATGAGTTCATCGGCTTGCGCGGGCGGTGTGGCGATGAGCAAGCCGCCCGATGTTTGCGGGTCATGCAAGAGGTCGTTCATTTCTTGTGATAGATTCTTGGGCAAACGCGTCTTTTCTGCCATGAAGATGCGATTGCGTCCCGTGCCGCCGCTCGCCGCGCCCAGGCGCGCATACGCCAACGCGCCGTCGAGTATAGGCACAGCATCTGCGAAGATACGAAGTCCTGCGAGGCTGCGCTCCGCCATTTCGTACGCATGGCCGAGCAACGCATAGCCTGTGATGTCCGTCGCCGCGTGAATGCCCACCTCCAACATGATGCGCGCCGCCGTGTGATTGAGTTGCAACATCGTCGCAATCGCTGCCTCAAGATGCTTGGCTTGCACGATGCCCTGTTTCGCTGCCGTGCTGATGAGACCCGTGCCCAGTGGCTTCGTCAGAATCAGTTGGTCGCCTACTTGCGCGCCGCCTTTGGTGGCGACATGCTTCGGATGAATCAAGCCCGTCACACACAAACCATACTTCGGCTCGTTGTCTTGCACCGTATGACCGCCCACGATGACAGCATTCACCTCCGCCATTTTCTCCGCGCCGCCGCGAAAAATTTCGCTCATCACCTCGGGCGAAAAATCGGGTGGGAAGCCCGCAATAGCCAACGCGAACAACACCTCGCCGCCCATCGCATACACATCGCTCATCGCATTTGCGGCGGCAATCGCGCCGAATGTATATGGGGCGTCCACGATAGGCGGAAAGAAATCCACCGTCTGCACCAGCGCATGGTCGTCGTCCAGACGCCACACGGCGGCGTCGTCTGATGTTTGCAAACCAATCATCAGATTCGGAAACTTGGCATAATCGAAGGTTTGGTTGAGAGGACGCAAGACTTGCGCCAGCAGGGCAGGCCCCAGCTTGCCCGCTCAGCCCGCGCACGCGGCATATTGAGTGAGACGGATTTCTTTGGCTATTGTCACTTCAAAATCTCCATTTGTCGGTGTTTTTCATCGTTCGATAAT
>CAZDYP010000027.1:28858-37489 GCA_964509505.1 uncultured Anaerolineae bacterium
GCCGCCGAAATGCCGCCGCCCATCGTCGGCACGGGGTCGCGCGGATTGTAGGTATAGCGAGTTGGTTCGTTGGTTGGTTGGTTAGGTAATCGTGATGAGAGTGAGCCATCTGCATGAATATAGTATGGCGTGAGTTTTGTGTCGGGCAGGGGCCAATCTTTTTCGTCGCGCCAGTAGCCGTCGTGTGCCATGCGTCCACTGTAATTCTTGCGTCCACTGCCGCCGCCCATCACGAAAATCCGCACGGGGTCGGCATGTGTGAACTGCGTCTCCATCCCCTTCAACGTCCAATCGAACCACGCGAGACGCAAATCATTGTAATCGTCTAGCATCGAATGTGTGCCGAAGTCCACCTCGCCTGCAAAGGTGTTGGGCCAGCCGCCATGCGTCCACGGTCCCATCAGCAAGCGCTGCGGCGTCTGTTTGATTTGGCTCAGCGCGATGTAGTTCTCGCACGTCGCGCGCGCATACGAATCGTACCAACCGCCGAGATAGAGCGTCGCCACGTCGGCATGTTGCTTGTAGTATTCGTTGATGGCATAGCCGCGCTGCTTCCAATACTCACCATAGTCGCCTTGCGTCAAAATATCGAGCGCCCATTGCTCGTAGGATGGCAGGAAGCGCAACGGTGTCGCGCCTTTTTTCAGCGGCGCGCGTCCCACATATTGCTCGATGTGCTTGAACGCATCATCTAGCAGGGCTTTGAGCGCGGGATCTGCCAAAGCCTCTTTCGCCGTCGTCGCCATGCGAAACGCATAAATCTGGAAGCGAAATTCCAACGCACCGTTCTGTCGCATCGAAGCGTGATAGTAGTTCGCCGCACCGACCGCGACGACCATGCTCTTCAAGTATGACGGGTTGAGCGTCGCCGCCGCCGATTGATCGCTGCCCGCATACGACGCGCCCATCGTGCCAACTTGCCCATCGCTCCACGATTGTTCACCCAGCCACTGAATCGTGTCGTAGCCATCAGGCGCTTCTTTAGCAAACGCATACCACTCACCCTCCGATGCGAAACGTCCGCGTACATCTTGCACGGCAGCAACATAACCACGTCGCGCAAAGTATTGTCCATTCGCCACGAGGTCAGGACGATTCTTGTCATAAGGCGTGCGCTCTAAGATCACGGGAAAGCGTCCCTCGACCATCTTCCCATTCATAGCGGGAAAATAAATGTCGGTGGCGAGCCGCACACCATCGCGCATCGTGACCATCATGTTCTTCTGCACAATGGAGGTATAGAGTTGGGGTGAACCTTGATAGGGCATAAGCTCCTCTGGAAATTAAAGTTTAGCGATTAGATCAATCTACTCATGCTGTTACGCGCGGCTTCGCTTGCGGTGAACCTCAACGAGATAGTATGGGCCAGGTTCGTATGAGCCATCTTGACCGATGGCAAGCCAAACCCGATAGGCGTCGGCTGGATCGCCAATTAAGCAGAACTCGTTGACAGTGTAGCGTTCGGCTGCGTTGTTGCAGGATAAAGGTGAACATTCAAAATGAGTGGCGCCACTGTTAGTCACAACGTCATATCCCAGGCATGCATAGTCTGTGGGCAAAATAATCGTTCCGCTCTCAATGGTCAAGGGTTCTATCCCGCCCGAACCATAGCGAAAGGGGTAAAGCTTGTACGCATAGATATCAAATTTTTCACGCGCATGACCCGCGACCTGATAAGCTAATTCCTCTGAAGCATAAAAACCCCATTCATTATGCTTCCAAGTCATGACCCAATCGGCGGGGCCCGCGGAAATACATTCGCTAACGCTGCAAATTTCTTTGACGACTGGGTTGCCGAACCCATCAGGTTTGGGCTGTGTGATTTTGGGGAAAAAGCCAACGGCGATGGCTTCTGATATTTTCATCACGTGGGTTATGTTTGCGGCAAACCTGCCGCGCGCAACAAGTCCTCTGCCCATGCTGCATCATTGCCTTCGAGCGGCACTTCGGGCGGGCGAGTGTAATCTACTAACAAATCATAGCCAAACGTATCATACGCCATATCGAAAGCGGCTTGTAAATCCAACTGTATATCTGGGTCTGGAGCTTGCAATGGCACGGGCACCACCGGCAAACGCTCTTGCAGGCGAATGGGCCAGACCTCTGTGAGTGGACGCCGATTCGCGCGGCTCAAGAACACAAAATAAGAAACAGGCGGCAACGGTTGTTGCATCGGCACGCGTTGTCCTTTGCGTAGCAAATCAATTTCCAGTAGATGAGCCGTGCTGCCCAGCACACGCGCGCGTTTGTCCAAGTATTCTTTGTATCCCTCGCTGCGTTTGTTCGTAGGCGACAACACTTCAATCGCAGTAACCAGCTCGCGTTTAGCTACATCCCGAATTTCAATGGTGACATGCGGCACTGCCTCAGGCATGAGCGTCATCATTTCCAACGGCGCAGCCGTTTGTACGGTTGAGCTTTCGCGCAAAGTACGAGGTTGCCTGGTATCGTAAACCCCCACGTCAGGATATGTGCCACGCTGTGTGATGATAATACCTTCAGGCATTTCGCTCACGAAGCGACGCGTTGCGCGCACCAAGTACTTGGGGCGCAATTTCGGCGCCAATTGCCGCGCAATTTCCGAACTGAGTTCGTGATGCACACTCGTCCACTCCGAAGAACCTTCAAAATAGGGATCCATCCCTGGAAATGGCGATGGCATACGTTCTCCTTATAACGGACTCTTCAACCCACTCCCCGTCAACACCGCCACGACGACGCCCTCTAACTTCAACTGCTTCAACGCCGCGCCAACCACCGCACTCGTCGGCTCGACATACAAACCCAGCTGTGCGAGCTCGCGCCGCGCTGCCAACGTCTCCTCGTCGCTCATGGCTATCGCGTCGCCGCCCGTCTCGCGTATCGCACGCAAAATCTCGCGGTCACGAATTGGGTGCGCGAGCGCGATGCCTTCGGCGACGGATGGTTGCTTGGTGATGGGCGCGTGATGGTTGAGTCCTTGTCGCAACGCTTCCACAATCGGCGCGCACGCATTAGATTGAACACCAATCATACGCGGAAGTTGCGAAATAAGACTCGCCGCGCGCAAATCCTTGAAGCCGCGATACGCGCCGAGGAAGAGTGAGCCTTGTCCTATGGGAGATACAAAAGTAATTGGTAATTGGAGATTGGAGATTGGAGATTGGAGATTGGAAGTTTTCGTAAGAAGTTGCTCCCAAATCTCATAAGCAACTGTTTTAGTCCCTTCCAATGTGAACGGCGACCACGCGTGCGTGCCATATACCAAATCACTGTTAGTCGTCGCTGCTTCAGCGGCTTCCGTCGCCTTCTCGCGCACGCCTTCGATTTTGTTGAGCTTCGCGCCAAAAATTTCGATTTGCGACAGTTTTGCAGGCGACGCATACGCGGGCGTAAAAATTTCGGTGGCGATGCCCGCTCGCGCACAATACGCTGCGAAGCTCGCGCCCGCGTTGCCGCTCGAATCGTCGGCGGCGCGCGTCACGCCCCACTCCTTCAACTTCGTGATCAGCACCGTCGTGCCGCGATCTTTGAACGAGCCTGTCGGCGCGATATATTCGAGTTTGAAGTGGACGCGCTGCCCTGCGAACTCAGCTGCGACGAGCGGCGTCATGCCCTCACCCAGCGAGACAATACAATCGTCATCTTCAATTGGCAACATCGCGCGATACCGCCACAACGTATGATCGTCTTTGATGATGGCATTCGCATCAAATGCTTTGCGTTGCGCGAGCTCCAACACACCACCACACGACGAGCAACGCCACGTCTGCGCGTTGGCAAAATATATTTGTTGGCAGACATTACAAATGAATTCCATGATTTCCTAATTGTCATTCTGAGCAATAGCGAAGAATCTCATTACTGCGACGTGGAGATTCTTCGCTGTCGCTCAGAATGACACTTCACGACGATTTGATTTCCTTTTATCTCCCCTTATTTCCCTCCTGATGTGTCACTCATCGCCAACTGAATCGCCTGCTCCAGCGTCAACGCACACCCCTCCACCCATGCCGCGTTGAATGTTTTTTCGTCACATTGCCCGCGCAACTCTGCCACCGCTCGCTCGTACTCGGTCTGCTCATTAATCGAAAGTCGTTCCTGACGCCGCTCAAATTGCGCGTTCACTGCGCTGCATAGCTGTAGTGCGCGTGTCTTTTGTCCTTTCACATGCGCCACCAGCGCCAAGCCTAACAGCGCATACAAGACACCGGACTCGTTTTGGCGTGTTTGGCTCAACGTGAGGCTTTCGACGAACAAGGCGCGCGCTTGCGTTGCCTCACCCAAGAAACACAGCGCTGTGCCAAGATTGGACAATGCCAGAGCGAGCATACGCTCATCGGACACTCCGCGCCACAATCGCAGCGCTTCGACATAATGCTCACGCGCCGCCACATAGTTCTGCTGCAGACGCTCAAGTTCCCCCCAACCGGTGTGCGCATTCGCCAAATCCCACGCATTGTTCAAAGTTTGATACAGCGCAAAGCTTTCTGTTTGCTGCGCGCGCGCCGTCTCCAAGTCGCCCATACGGGCCGCAACTATACCCAAGTTGCCATGCAAGTGAGCCATCGCGCTTTGATTCCCCAACTCACGTTGAATGACTAAAGCCTCTTGGTAATGCTCGCGCGCGGCGACATAGTGGTTTTGAGCCAGCTCGGTATCAGCCATAAACTGCAAAACATTCGCAATGGAAAATTTACTGCCTAACTCGCGTTGCCTCGCCAACGCTTCCTCAAACAATGCCAACGCTTGGGCGTGAGCGCCTAATGCTTGCTCCGCCATGCCCATTTGATATAGTCCTTGCGCGAGACTGAAATGGTCGCCTAGCGAGCGACTCAATTCTGTGTATTGCCGATAATAGCCAAGCCCTTTGCGATACTCGCCCTTAATCAGCGCCACATGTCCCAATTCAATAAACCCTTCCGCGAGCCCCAACGAATCATTCAACGCTTGATAGATGGACATCGCTTGCTCGTAATACTCGCGCGCCTTGTCAGCATCTTGACCATAGAAACGATACGTGTCGCCCATCCGCATCAAGGCATCGGCAAGGCCGGGTTGATGGTTCAACTCACGTTGAATCGCCAACGCTTCCTCAACAAGTGGTCGCGCCTTGACATCAGAATTTTTTAAAAATGATAACCGCGTCAACGCGCGCCCGCGCGCCGTGGTGCGCGCCGTCGCTCGCGTCAACAACGCAGACAACCATTGCCGTCCTTCGCTCGCATAACCGCGCCGATACCAAAACCACATCAACGCCCCTGCCATTTGCGCGCCCCAATCGGCTTCCCCTTGCGCAGCTTGGCACCACGCCAGCACAGCACGCGCGTTGTTATGCTCCTGTTCCAATTGAGTGAGCCAGCGCAATTGCTCTGGGCTGCGAATACGCCCTGTCGCATCTTCAACCCACGCCACATAGAACTCGGCGTGTTGACGTTGCAGTGCGTCGCGTTCACCGCTGGCCGTCAAGCGTTCCAACGCATACTCCCGAATCGTCTCCAACATCGTGAAGCGCGGCTCTCCACCACTGTCAGTTTGCCTGACAAGGCTCTTGTCCGTCAACGACTCCAAGCCCATCAACACATCCAATTCGCCTGTGGCATTGCAAATAGCTTCGATAGCATCAAACGTGCCGCCGCCCACGAAGACCGCCATGCGCCTGAATAGCGTGCGTTCTGGTTCATCAAGCAAATCGTGACTCCAATCAATCGCGCCGCGTAAGGTTTGCTGACGCGCAGGTAAATCGCGCGCGCCACTCGTCAAGAATTTGAGACGATTGTCCAACTGCGTCAACATTTTTTGTGGCGTCAACACGCGCGCCCGCGCCGCCGCCAGCTCAAGCGCCAATGGCAACCCATCAAGCCGATAACAAATTTCTGCGACCGCCGGCGCATTCTCATTCGTCACCGCAAAATCGCTTTTGATGGCGCGCGCGCGTGCGATGAACAGCTCCACCGCTTCGTACTGCGTCAAGCGGTCCAACGACGGCAAATGCTTGGGATCAGGCAGTGTCAATGCCGACACAGGATAATCACGCTCGCCATAGACACGCAGTAGATTGCGACTCGTCACCAAAATTTTCAACTTCGGCGCGGCGCTCAACAACTCGCTCACTGTGGGCGCAGCCTCAGCCACTTGCTCGAAGTTGTCCAACACCAGCAATACATGTTTCGCCCGCAGATAGTCCTTCAGCTGTTCCAGCAACGGCTTGCCGGCCGTCTCACGCACCTCCAAGGCTTGCGCGATAGTTCCCGCTACCAACGCAGGGTCGCGGACCTCTGCGAGCGCGACGAAGAACACGCCATCGCCAAAGTCGTCAAGCAAATCGGCGGCGACTTGCAACGAGAGGCGCGTCTTGCCCGTGCCGCCCACGCCCGTCAATGTGAGCAAGCGCGCATCGGGTGAGAGCAGTTGTTGTTTGATAGCGGCGATGTCTTGCTCGCGGCCGATGAACGGCGTCGTCTGCGCGGGCAGATTGTTGAGATGATAGTCGAGTGTCTTGAGCGGCGGAAACTCCTGCAACAAGTCGGACGCGACGATTTGAAAGATATGCTCAGGTCGAATGAGGTCCTTGAGACGACGCTCGCCCATGTCGCGCAGCTGCACAGGCAACGCCACCCCACCACGTCGCGCAATGTCGTCCAATTGATCGCGCACTAACTCTTGCGTCGCCAACGAGAGCAGGATTTGTCCGCCATGTCCCGCCGCCAGCAAACGCGCAACACGATTCACGGGCGGACCAAAGTAATCGGCGTCACGCTCTTCCGCCGTGCCAGTGTGCAACGCTATGCGGACGCGAATAGAAACAGACACAGCTTCAGTCTGCGGTTTTCCGTCCTCTCTCTGTAGAGAGCGTTGCACTGCGAGCGCGACTGCCAACGCATCGGGCGCGGTCGAGAAGGCGGCGCAGAACGCATCGCCCACGGTCTTGAAGACGTAGCCGCCGTGCATTTCAATCGTATGACGCAACACGTCGTCGTGCCACGCCAATGCGACCTTCATCGCAGCGGGATACTGTTCCCATAACTTCGTGCTGCCTTCGATGTCGGTGAAAAAAAACGTGACTGTGCCAGATGGTAGAATGGCCATAGCTGCACCCATTGAACCCAATTAGCCCTGTCGGGGCTTACTCAGCCAAAGCTAATTCCTGCGCCGCCCACGTCGCATCATCATCACTCAAGGGTGGCTCAGGAGGTTGATTGTAGTGGATCACCAAATCGTATCCCGCGCGCTCATAGACTCCGCTCAACAATGTCTGCAAATCCACGATGGGTTCTTCATCGTCGGGGAGCAAGGGCAATGGAAACGTCGGAATCGGTTGGCGCACGTTGAAGGGATACAGCCGCGCTTGATAAGGATGGTCACGATGGCGAATGAACAAACGGTAGTGCGCGTCCTGTGCGCGTTCGGTGTAAGGCATGGGCGGACCTGCGCGCAGCAAGTCAATCTCAACGAAACTCACATCCGCCTTCATCAACTGTTTGCGCTTCTTGAGATACTCGTCGCGCATCTCGCCACGCTGCTTGTTGGTGTGCGACAATAATTCAATCACGGTGACGACTTCGCCCGAAGGAATCAGGCGCACTTCCAAATATCCCTCATCAATCAGTTCGGCTTGTGGCACGGGCACTGTCAAATACGGTGAAGGCTCAAGCGTCGGTGCAGTCGTGAGCGCAGGGTTGCCACGTTGGATGACCATGATATCAGGATAGCGCGGCGCGGGTGGCGTGTCGGGCGGCTGTATCACGTAGGTATGTATTTCATTAGCGACAAAATAGCGTGGACGCAAACGCGGCGCTAGGTCATCCGCCAACGCGACAATCAAGCGATTATGCACACTGTGCCATAACAACGGGTTTTCCAACCATGGATTCATGCCAGGCAAAGGGTATGCCATTCTTATACCTCCTGCTTACGCGTGACGACGAGTATAGCACGCGCATCAAAAAAGACCCAAAGGGTTTTCAAAAATCCTTTGGGTCTTGCTCTACGGCTCAAACTTCTCCATGAACCCCGCATACACCTTCGCCGTCGTCACGAGGTCGTCCAGCTTCGCGCGCTCGTTCATGCCGTGCGCGCCCTCGCCGCCCGGCCCATAACCGATGCCGGGCAAGCCGAGGTCGTGTGCGAACCAATGCAAATCGGTGAAGCCTTGCACGACGCTGAACTTCGGCTTCTTGCCACGCACAGCACGCACGACGTTGGCGAACTGCTGATGGAACGACGAGGTGGGGTCGCTCATGCATGGGTCAATGCGTTGGAACACGCTCACATCCATCTTCAATCTTTTATCTTTAGTCTTCGCTGCCCTCAACGCGTTTATAACTTCTTTCTCCGCATCTTTCAACTTCTCGCTTGGCACAATGCGGCGGTCAATGCTAAACCACGCCTGCGCGGGCACAGTGTTCACTTTGCCGCCTGCGCCCGCGCCGAACACGCCGCCGATGTTGATCGTCGGGTGCATCGCCTTGCCATTCGCTGGCATGAATGCGCGCTTGGCATAGACCTTTTTGAGCGATTGCATCCCATTAATCACGGTCGCTGCACCTTCCAAGGCGTTGATGCCTTTTTCGGGACGTGCTGCGTGCGCTGCCTTGCCATTCACTTGCACACGAAACCACAACACACCGTTATGCCCATAGCCGATGTTCT
>CAZDYP010000028.1:0-26634 GCA_964509505.1 uncultured Anaerolineae bacterium
CGAGTTGCCGATAGAAATTTTTCACTTCAGGTAAATAGTGCGCTGCCTCTTGTGGGTTGTGACGTGGATGCGTTGCATCAAACAAGCGCCACAGCTCATGTTGCAACAAATCGGTTGATTGAAAGACGAACGTGAATAAATCCCACTCCTCGCGTTGCAGCAAGTATAACACTGCCTCGACACGATTTTTAGTGCTGTGCGCGACCTCAGCCAAGAACTTGCTGACATCGCCGCTACGATGCAGTTCGCTCACGGCAGTCTCGAAGCGCAGACCACGACTGAGGAGCTCGTGTTTTAATTCAGGTGGATACGTGTAAGCGCTTTGCGAGCTGGGCGTCATGAAACACGACACCATCACGCCGTTGACCGCTTCGGGCGGATACGTCATTGGCACGGAGATGATGGCGACGCGCTTGCCGTGACGCGAGGCGATGTTCCACATCGCGTCGGCGGAGCGCGCCTTTGGATTGGCGACCATGACTTCATACGACCCATTGCGCGGAAACACAAAATCGAACAAGCCATGTTGTCCGGGGTTGACACCCGTTGCAAATGATACCCACGCCGCCGCCGTTAAAGGCGGGAGCGTGGATTCGAGCTCGCCACTCACGCCGTTACGAATCAATTTTTGCAAATTGGGCATGCACCCTTCAGCCAGCCACGGCTTAAGCAAATCAAACGTCGCGCCGTCGAGGCCGATGACCAGAACTTTAGCAGACAAGGAAACTCCTGGAAATGGTGGATAGCTCATAATAGGCATCAGCTACCATCCGCTATGTGCCATCCGCTATCAACGCAGCCGCGCCAGTGCGCCGCCGATAGCAAAGATGATATAGACGATGTTACGCAGTACACTCGCGATAGCCAATTGGATCAAGGTTGACGCATTCACCACACGCGCAGGCAATCTCTCGGTTGCTGCCTCTGGATTCAACAGAGGCAACCATAGCGCGAGTGTTTGAGCCATAATCACCCCCAACACGATACACACGCCGACGATGATTTGCAGCACGAGTCCGCGTTTGTAGCCAATGACGCGCCTGACGAATTCGGCGATGGCTGCGCCAATCGCGGGCCCGATGAAAAACGCGAACAAAATGCCAAGAAATGGCGCGATGAATCCGCCGATGATGCCGCCTGTGAGCGCGCACACAAACGCTAGTCCGTATTGTGTCGGCGTCAGGTTCGTGAGTGGGTCTTTGCGCACCTGCGCGCACTCTTGACAGCGAATGCCAACTGGATGGCGTACCAGACACTTCGTGCAAATCGGTCGGTCGCACTTGCCGCACCGCAACAACGTCTCGCGGTCAGGATGCTTGTAACAATAGAGCGTGGTCTGTTGCTCGGTAACAGCGGGTTGTGTCATCGCCTCCTCCAAGTCGGCAACGAGTCGCAAGTGATGAGTAATAAGTAGCCGTCTGCTGATGACGCGCAATGATTCATGACTCAATACTCGTTACTTATCACAATTACGCCAGACGTTGGGCTAAGCTCACATAAAAATATTCTTTGGGGCGCGTGCGAATGAAGCGGCTGATGCGCTCGCTCGTCTGCACACGCACCAGATCATGCGACTGGATGGCGAGCTCGATTTGTCCATCCATCGAGACGAGCGCGGGGTAATCGCTCTCCACGAAGATGTCCACCGTTGACGCATCGGGCACGATGATGGAACGCAACAACGACAAATGCGGCGCAATCGGCGTGACGATCATCGCGCGCACGCGTGGGTCGGCGATGGGGCCACCGGCGGCGACAGTGTAGGCGGTCGAGCCCGTCGGCGTGGCGACGACGATGCCATCGGCGACGTGGTGCAACGGCTCCTGCCCATCCACTGCCAAGCGCAAGCGTACCACCCGCGCCACCGTGCCGCGCCCAATCACCACATCGTTCAACGCATCGTAGCGTCCTAGCACCTGTTCGCCGCGTAACAGCTCTGCGTGCAGCATCATCCGCTCTTCAATCCAGAAACGTCCCGTCAACAAATCGTTCAAACATTGCTGCGCTTCGGACGGTTGATATTCCGCGAGAAAACCGACGCGCCCAAAGTTGATGCCCGCAATCGGCACCCCCTTCTCGACGCCGATGCGCGCCGCGCGCAGAATCGTCCCATCGCCGCCGAGTGTGATCAGCGCATCAGTGTGCGCGATGTGCGCTTTCGCATCTGCCTCATCCCACGCCGACGCCAACCAACATTGGACGCCGGCCTGTTCCAACCGCGCGCGTAGATCGTGCGCGAACGTGTGCGTGGCGGGAACTTTGGGATGATGCAAGATGCCAATCGTTTTCATGTGAGCGGATTTGTCTGAGGATGAATGAGCTGAACGGCGAAGATTATAACTAACGAATCAATGAATCCCAAACCTTACCGTCATGGGTTTCGCATTGTCATGACGAGTCAGCGTAGTGTGCGGTGGACTCAAAGTGATCGTCGGGGGCATTAGTTGCTCGTCATGAGGCGCTAGTCGCTAGTGAGAAGTGACTAGCGCCTAGCGCTGAGTGACGAGCGACTAACGACTAGCGACTACTTGACTACCCGAATCTTCCGCAGTAGCACACGATCACCGACGAATTGTCCATCTGCGCCCCACACATTCAACCGCTTGAAGTTGTCATTTAAATCGTATGCTCCGATTTCAAGGTCGTACACTTCGGGCTGTGTCTCTGGCTTAACCTGAATTACATAGACATCGGCGATGCGCTGCCCAATCGTCCACGTCGTCATCGGCTGTTGGCGGTCCACTTGTCCCCACAGCGAATCGTGCTTGCCGAGAACATGCGTGAAGATGGAATAATCTTTCGGCGTCGCGCTGTTCACCTGCCAATGCAGCGTGAGTGTGAGCGATTCGCCCGCGCGCACGACGACATTTTCGATTTGGTAGCCCGTCAGCGCAAAGTACTTTTCAAAATTGAAGGCAACAGGGAGGGGCGCGCTGCTAGGCGCAGTCGCCAACAAATTCAATGCGCCAATCGTTGGGTTGTCGCCTAATGCTTGCGCGCCGCGTCGCGCCGGCAGACGTTGCCCTGTCGCAACATCATACACGCCGACGCGAATCTCGGGTTGGCTGGGACCGATTGCCGTGTCATTAATTTTGATGCGATACGTCTCGCGCACGATGTCCCCCACGCGCAGCTGCGTCGTCGGACGCAGACCCAAGCCGAGATAGGTGTCGCGTTGCCCGATGAGCAAATCACCCACATCCAGCAAATGCACGAAAAAGGAATAGTCTTTTTGCATGGGCGCGACGACCTTCCAATACAACGTGACTGCGATGGTGTCACCTGCTTGCGCTTGCAGTGGCGTGTCTAATGAGACTCTGCCCAACGGTTCAACGCCGACTAATTCCAACCCATCGCCAAAGCGAATCGGTTCGCGTGCGGCGAGCAACGGCGCTTGCGCGATGAGCGGCGCGGGCGTGTATGCGGGCGCGATGTCGTAGAGCGCGACCCGCAGGGCGATGAGACATAGCATACCCGCAAAAAGGGCGACGAGTCCACGTGAAAATTTCTCTTTCACGCGAGAGAGCGATACATCCAATAACGTCACTAAGCCCATCGCCAGCGTAATCGCCAGCGTCGCTATCGCTGGAAAAAGCAAGCGTCCTTGTGTCGCAGGTGTGATCCATGTCCAGCGCATCCATGCGAGCAACAATACAATGAACCACAACGCCAGCCATGCAAACGCTGTGACTGGTTTCATGTTGATATGTCCGCGCGCTTGCCAAAGCGCAATGCCGATGCCGACACAGGCAAACAGTGTAACGCCGTTGAAGAAGATATAAATCCACGACGCAGCCAGAATGTTGACTCCGCCAAACAGACCCCACAGCGACAACCACAACCCTTCCGCTTCAGCTTGCAACAACGGCAACAAGGCGGGTGTGCCTTGCCGTGTGCCGACAATCTCCAACATGCGATTGAGTCCTGTCAGATCGCCATACAGCATGAAGTTGCGCGCATACCACCAACCCGCGATGAGGAAGATGGGCAACAGAAAAGCGAGCTCATGGAAGAACGCAGACAGCAGAAAGAGGGATTGTCTGTCTGCTGTTTTCTGTCTGCTGTCTGCTTCCCACCTCTTCACCAGAATCAACAACCCCCCCACGCCAATCAAGCCAATGCCGCTGAGTTTCGTGAGCGTTGCCATGCCGACGAGCGCACCGAACACGACGACGCGGCGTGTCGTGATGCCATCTTGCCAGATGCGAGTGAGCTGCCACAGGCTGAGTGTCGCCAACAACGTGATGAGGTTGTCGTTGTTGACGGCGGCGCTGATGAACACGAACATTGGATTGAACGCGACGAGCGCAGCGGCGAGCAGCGCCACATCATCACGTTGCATGATGCGTGAGGCAAGCCGATATACTGCATATACCGTGCCTGCGCCCATGAGCGCCGACAGCCAGCGAATCAGATGCACGGCGAGCGTCGCGCCACGATACGGAAAATTTTCCGCGGGGGTATGCACCAACATGTTGCGATTATCGTTGGAATTGTGCGCGGGGATGCCGACGATGGCGTGCGGGTTGACGACGTGACGAGTCTCGAAGTCCCGCGTGTCAATCCACAATGTCGCCAGCGCCATCAGCATGTAATAGAGCGGCGGTTGGCTGCCTTCTTGTCGCCATTCACGAATGTCGTTGAGCTCTTGATAAGGCAAGCCCTTGCCATCCGCTAAATGTTTGACGTAGGGGTAATGCGATTGTTCGTCGCTCGCCTCGAAGATGGGCGTCACGGAATCGTAGATAATGCCCAAGACGAGGAACGCGATAATGATCATCAAGGGAGAAAGGAGGAAAGGGGAAAACGAGGAAACGGGGAAACGGGTGAATGGGGAACCGGCCCCCCTCCCCTGTGCCCCGTCTCTTTTGGGCGATGTGGTAAAATCTCGTCTCATGAAATTATCGTTCGCTGATTTGCTCTGCGGGTTTATCGTCATCGCGCTTTATCTCATCACCTGGTTTACGTTGCGACGATGGCGCAAGGACATCGTGTACATCGGCTACATTGGTCTTTGCGCGGTTGGCTTCTTCTGGCGTGTGTTGTTCGCAGGCGCATACATCCCCGCCGGCGGCGGCGACATCTCCGCCATCATCTATCCCGTCTATCACTTCGCGCAAGAAAATTTCCGACAAGGCATTATCCCATTGTGGAATCCGCATTTGTATGCAGGCATTCCCTTCGTCGGTCATATCCAATCGGGGGCGTTTTATCCACCCAACTTGTTGCTGTTTTTGCTCACGCCTGAAGTGACCTATCGCTCCATCTTGTATCTGCTTAGCGCGCACTTCTGGTTAGCGGGCGTGTTGATGTATTTCATGTTGCGAAATTTGCGCCCCACACCTTACCAGGGAGAGGGGGTGAGAGTTAACCTTTCTCGTCCCGCTGCGTTGCTCGGTGCGCTCGTCTTCATGTTCAATGACTTCTTCATCACACACACAGGCAATCCGAACATGGTCGCCGTCGGCGCCTGGCTGCCGTTGGTGTTCTTGCTCTTTCGCCATGCGCTCACACGCGCACACATCTTCTACGCGCTGCTGGCAGGAGCCGTCACGGGCATGGCGTATCTCGCGGGACACATTCAGCCATTTCTATATATTTTGTTCGTGGTCGGCGCGTATGCAGTATATGTGACACTCTTTGAATTGAAAAAAGAAAGCAGCAAGAAGAAAGCCCCTTCTTTCTTCTTGCTGCTTTCTGCTTTCGCTCGCCCCGTCATTTATTTACTTGCGTTCCTCGCCTTCACAATTTTCGTGAGCGCAATCTCGCTCGTTCCCAACGTCGAGATGTCCACCCAATCGTTGCGCGACTCGTTGACGTATAGCGACGCCGCGCGTTACATGTTGCCGCCCGCGCATCTCATCGGCTTGCTGTCGCCTGAGTTGTGGGGACGGGGTCCCGAAATTCATTGGGGACCATGGGAGCGCGTCGAGGTTGGCTATGTGGGCGTCTTGCCGCTCATCCTCGCGGTGTTAGGAGTAATGTGGCGCAAGGAACGCGAGCCGCGTTTCTTTCTGTTGCTGGGCATCGTATCGTTCATGCTCGCGCTCGGTTTTTACACCGTGCTGCATGGCTGGCTGTATCTCATCCCCGGCTACTCGCAGATTCGCGTGCCTGCGCGCTTCGTCTTCTTGTTAGACTTCGCCATCGCCGCACTTGCCGCGTATGGGTTCGAGACCTTGCGCCAACCACTGCCCCGCCTCTTCCGCACCGCATGGCGCAAGCTATTGCTTGTGGTGAGCGCCACGCTGGCGGCGACCTTGTTCGTGTTCGCACCGTTGATGTTTGTCGCCGTCGTCTTGAATCAGACGCAAGACAGCGCCATCTTCAATCGCACCGCTAATGGGTTCAATGGCTTGATATTGTTCGCGGTGTGGTTGGGCGCGTCGCTCGTGTTGTTGCTTGCGCGTCGCACACGCTGGTTGACAATGCCTGTATGGACACTGGCCATGCTTGGCTTGGTCTTTGCCGATCTGTCCAGCGCGGGTTCGTACCTCGACCTTGGCGAGCGAGACCCCACGCTGAACTTCCAGCATCCCGCCGTCTTCAACTTTTTGCGCCGCGACCCCAACCCATTTCGCATCGAGACGCCCGAAGAGAGTTGGTTTGAGTGGCAGCCGAATCTTGGCTTGCTGGCGCGCTTGGATGACGCAGCGGGCATCTATAACCCGTTGCTGTTGCAGCGCTATGACCGTTACTGGAAAGCGGCAATTGGGCGTGAGAATGTGCTGTACGATTTGCTCAACACGAAGTACCTCATTGCCAAAAAAGATGCGAAGATCAGCGCGAAGTTCACGCCTGTGTTTGCTGGCGACCCGACGGTGAATGTCTATCTCAATCCCAAAGCGCTGCCGCGCGCGTTTATGGTCTATCAGGCGCAAATCGTCGTCAACGATGATGAAGCCTTCGCTGCCATTCAACAAAAAGATTTCGACCCGACGAAAACTATCATCCTTGAAAACTCCCAACTCCCAACTTCCAAATCCCCCATCCCAAACTCCAATCTTCAATCTTCAATCTTCAACCCGCAAACGGCGCTGCAATCCCAAGTCTCACTGAAAAGTCGTTCGACCAACTCACTTGAGTTGGATGTGACATCGAGCGGCGACGGGTATCTGTTTATCGCCGAGACGTTTTATCCGGGGTGGCGCGCGACGGTGGATGATAACGATACGCCCGTGTTGCGCGCGAATTATTTGTTCCGTGCGGTGGCGGTGCCTGCAGGGACACACACGGTCAGAATGATTTTCGATCCATGGTCGTTCAAGGTGGGCGTGGGGATGACGGTGCTAGGGATATTGGGAGTGTGTGGCGGTTGGTGGTTCACACGCCAGCGATGATTTTCACGCTTCACGTCTCACGGTATCGGCAGCCCGCCTAACTTCAACCCGCTCAACTTCACAGGTTGCTTCAACACTGCCTTGCGCTTGTGCCACGTTTCGATGCACATCTTGGTTGCGGGAAACACCTTACATGGATTCAGGTTGTCATTAGGATTGAACGCGGCTTTGAGTCGCTTCATTGCGTCGAGGTCGGTCTCATTAAACAGTCGCGCCATCAGGTCCCGCTTTTCAAGCCCGACCCCGTGTTCGCCCGTGATGCTGCCGCCTGCGTCAATGCACGCCTGAATGATGGCGTTGCCTGCTTCAATCGTCTTTGCCGTCATCACCTCATCACGGTCGTCAAACAGAATGAGCGGATGCAAGTTGCCGTCGCCCGCGTGAAAGACGTTGGCGATCTTGAGCTTGTAGTTCTCGCCAATCGCGCCAATCTGACGCAGCACCTCGGGCAACTTGCTGCGCGGAATCACGCCATCTTGCACGTAGTAGCTTGGCGCCAAGCGTCCCATCGCGCCAAACGCGCCTTTGCGCCCCGACCAATACTTCTCACGCTCTTGCGCTGATTGCGCGACCCGCGTCTCGCGCGCGTCGAAATCATCGCAGATGCGACGAATGTGTTCGACCACCTCATCTACGCCGCCGCTCACGCCTTCCACATCAATCAACAGCACCGCGCCTGCGTCGGTCGGATAGCCACACTGCTTTGCTGCTTCAACCGCGATGATGGCGGTGTTGTCCATCATCTCAATCGCCGCAGGCACCGTGCCACTTGCAATGATCGCGCTGACCGCGTTGCTCGCCGCGTCTATTGTGTCGAAGACGACAAGCAACGTCCGCACGACTTCGGGCAACGGCATGAGGCGAATGAACACTTTGGTCACGATACCCAATGTCCCTTCGCTGCCAACGATGAGCCCTGTGAGGTCGTAGCCCGGCGCGTCAATGTGCGTCTCGATGACCTCGCCATCGGGCAAGACTAACTCGACGCCCAGCACGTGATTGGTCGTCACGCCATAGGCGAGGCAATGCGGGCCTCCCGAATTTTCCGCGACATTGCCGCCGATGGTGCAAGCGCGTTGCGACGATGGATCGGGCACGTAATACAAGCCGTGCTTCGCCACTTCGAGTGAGATGTCCGCATTCACGACGCCGGGTTGCACGACAGCGCGCAGATTCACCGTGTCCACTTCAAGGATTTTGTTCATGCGACTCATGGCGACGGTGATGCCGCCTTGATCGGCAACCGCGCCGCCGCTCAAGCCTGTGCCAGCGCCGCGCGGAAAGAATGGAATGTGTTCGCGCGTGGCGAGTTTGGCAATCGCGGACACATGGGCGGTCGTTTCGGGGAAGACGACGAAATCGGGACGCCCTTTGTCAATCGAGCCATCGTATTCATACAGCGCGAGGTCGGCAGGTTCATGCAAGACGCTGCGCCGCCCGACGATGGCTTGCAGCTCGGCAAGGATGATTTGCTGATTCATGGCGAGCATTATATCATAGGCGCCGTTAGTTATTAGTCGCTAGTCACTCGTCACGAGCGACGAGCAGGAGGCAATTTGTGAGTGAAACAGTGTTATGGGGCGGGTTCAGCGTGATCGTTGTCGTGATGCTCGTCCTCGATCTCGGCGTGTTCAATCGCAGGGCGCACGTGCCATCGTTCAAAGAAGCGGGGCTAACGAGTCTGTTGTGGATCAGCGTCGCCGCCGCGTTCAATGTTTGGGTGTTTTACACGCGCGGCGACATACGCGGGCTCGAATTTATGACGGGCTATCTCGTCGAGCTCGCGTTGAGCGTGGACAACTTGTTTGTATTCCTCGTCATCTTCGCGTACTTCCGCGTGCATGGCGAGTGGCAGCACAAGGTATTGTTCTGGGGCATTGTCGGTGTCGTCGTGATGCGCGGCGCATTGATCACATTGGGCGTGGCGCTCATCCATCAATTCGAGTGGCTCATTTACGGCTTCGGCTTGTTTCTGATCTACACGGCATTCAAGTTGGCGACGGCGGGTGATGAGGGCGTGCATCCAGAAAAAAATCCCGTCGTCAGTCTCTTCCGCCGTTTGATGCCTGTGAGCAACGACTACGACAGCAACAAATTTTTCACGCGCCATGCAGGCAAACTTATGGCAACCCCTCTGCTGATTGTGTTGCTGGTTGTCGAAACGACGGACTTCCTCTTCGCACTCGATTCGATTCCCGCCATCTTCGCCGTCACCACAAACCCTTTCATTATCTTCTCTTCAAACATCTTCGCCGTCTTGGGCTTGCGCTCGCTCTACTTCTTGTTGGCGGGCATGTTGACGTTGTTCCGCTACTTGAAGGTGGGACTCTCTTTAGTGCTAGGTTTCATCGGCGTCAAGATGCTCTTGCCGGCGATTCCAAACCTTCATCTTGAAATTCCGATTGGCGCTTCGCTGGGCGTCATTGCGGGCATTTTAGGCATTGCCATCGCCGCCTCCATTATCGTCACAGTGCGCGAAGGCAATTTCCGCGTTAGGACGTTGGAAGAAGCCGAAGCCGAAGCGCAACGCATCAATGCCGAAGCCGCTCACGAAACGCATCAACCATCACCCTCCGAATCTGAGAGAGGGCAGCAGCCTACCCCCGCGCCACTGAGCGAATGATCATTTGACAGATCACTCAATCTCCCGTATGATAGGCGCCGTAGGACGAGGTAAGTACCAGTCGGTTGGCAGGAGAAACACGTCACCCAAGGCTTACGCAACGCTGAGGGTGATTTTTTTTTGTGCCGCAGAATCGAGTGGTAATGACTTCAGTGGTCCTCATATTATCTAACACAAGGAGTTTCCACTATGTCGAACAATCGAGTTGTGGGCACAGTCAAGTGGTTCAATGCCACGAAGGGTTACGGGTTCCTCGCGCAGGACGGCGGCGAAGATGTCTTCGTGCATCATAGCGCCATCCAAACGGAAGGCTACCGCACCTTGCAGGAAGGCCAGACCGTCGAGTTCACGGTCGAGCGCGGGCCCAAGGGCTTGCAAGCGACGCGCGTCGTCCCGCAATAACCATCCCCCAAGACGCAAAACATCCCTGTTTTTGGCGACTCACAATGACCTGAGTCGCCGATTTTTTTCGCGGCAAAACTATTTGACAGAAAGTTTAACCCATAGTATTCTAGCGCGCGTAGGACGAGGTAAGTACCAGTTGGTTGGCAGGCTGAACGTGTCGCCCAAGGCTTACGCAGTGCCGAGGGCGATTTTTGTTTGTGCGCCAACCACGTGGGTGAACAACTTCGGGTCCATACAAAATACTTTTTCTCTTAAGGAGTTTCCGCTATGGCCAACAAAGTCACTGGTACCGTTAAGTGGTTCAATGCCGCGAAAGGCTACGGCTTCCTCGCGCAGGATGGGGGCGAAGATGTCTTCGTACATCATAGCGCCATTCAGATGGAAGGCTACCGCACCCTGAAGGAAGGTCAAGCCGTGGAGTTCAACGTGGAACGCGGGCCCAAAGGCTTGCTTGCCACCAATGTGACCCCGAAGTAAACCCACTTCCAGTTACACGGCATACGGCAATCGGCGGTTCATCATGATGATGAGCCGCCGATTTTTTTGTGCCGCAAACATTTCGATTTCAACCTCCCAATTCGTGATTTCTGCGCGACCTTGTGTAGCAGTTACGCAGGGGCGACAATTTTACTGCGAAGACGCGAAGCGCGAAGAGAACAAATAATTCTTCGCGCGCTTCGCGTCTTCGCGGCGCAACGGCGTAATGCCTATTTGTGTTGAAAGTTACACGCATTGACGCAACGTAAATCTGGTTTATAATTTGCGCGGCCCTGACGCCATCTGTATTATCACTCTACCCCGCAAGGGATTTATTTCCACTTTCCAAGAAAGGATGATGATGCCATGTCCATAGAATCCATGAACTTGACCGAAGCGCAAATTGCTGTTCACTGGCAGGAAGAGGGTTATTATCATCCCTCGTCGCAGTTCATCGCGCAAGCGAACATGACTGAGCCCGATATTCTTAAGCGGTTCAGTCTGGACAACTTTCCTGAGTGTTTTAAAGAGTATGCCGATCTGTTGACGTGGTATCAGTATTGGCATACGACGCTCGACACGAGCAACGCGCCGTTTTGGAAATGGTTCGTCGGCGGCAAGCTCAACGCGAGCTATAATTGCGTGGATCGCCATCTATCGAAATACCAAAACAAAGCGGCGTTGATTTTTGTGCCTGAGCCAGAAGACGAGCCGCAGGTTGTCGTGACCTATCGTGAGCTGTACAACCGCGTCAATGAAACGGCGGCAGTGCTGCGTGATTTTTGTGGACTCAAAGCAGGCGACCGCGTGACGATTCACATGCCGATGGTGCCCGAGCTGCCCATCACGATGTTGGCGTGCGCGCGCTTGGGCGTGATTCACTCGGTCGTGTTCGGCGGCTTCAGTGGTAAAGCGTGCGGCGACCGCGCGGCGGATTCGGGCAGTCACGTACTCATCGTGAGCGATGCGTACTATCGCTCGGGCGCATTACTCGATCATCGTGAGAAGGCAGACCTCGCGGTGCAAACGGCTGCTGAACAAGGTGTGAAGGTCGAGAAGGTGTTGGTATGGCGACGGCACCGCGGCAAATATCTTTCGCAAGCGCCGATGGTCGAGGGACGTGATTACTTCATGGATGATCTCATCAAGCAAAAATACAGCGGGCAAAAAGTGGCGCCTGTGCCAATGCCTGCCGAAGCGCCGTTGTTCTTGATGTACACGAGCGGCACGACGGGCAAGCCGAAGGGGTGTCAGCATAGCACAGGTGGTTACTTGGCTTATGTCACAGGCACATCAAAGTACATCCAAGACATTCATCCCGAAGACGTGTATTGGTGCGCGGCGGACATTGGTTGGATCACTGGGCATTCATACATCGTGTATGGACCGCTCGCGCTCGCGGCGACGAGTGTGCTGTATGAAGGGGTGCCGACCTACCCCGATGCCGGACGCGCGTGGCGCATTGCGGAACGACTCAATGTGAACATCTTTCACACCGCGCCGACGACGATTCGCCAATTGCGTAAAGCGGGCCCCAACGAACCACAAAAATATCATTACAGTTTTAAGCACATGACGACAGTGGGGGAGCCGATCGAGCCCGAAGTGTGGAAGTGGTATTACGAAGTCGTCGGCAAGGGTAAGGCCGTCATTGTGGATACGTGGTGGCAGACGGAAACAGGTGGCTTCTTGTGCAGCACTATACCCGCGCTTCACGCCATGAAGCCCGGCAGCGCGGGGCCGGGGATGCCCGGCATTCATCCCATCATTCTCGACGAAGAAGGCAACGAGGTGCCGAAAGGGTCAGGCAAAGCCGGCAACATTTGTATTCTCAATCCATGGCCAGGGATGTTCCAGACAGTATGGGGAGACCCCGAGCGTTTCAAGCGGCAGTATTACGCAAAGTATAACAAAAACTCGAACAGCAAAGATTGGCGCGATTGGCCCTATTTCGCGGGCGATGGCGCTGTACTCGCGTCGGATGGCTACTATCGCATCTTGGGTCGCGTGGACGACGTGATCAATGTCGCGGGGCATCGGCTTGGCACGAAAGAATTGGAGTCGGCGTGCTTGGTCGTGGACGAAATCGCAGAAGCCGCCGTCGTGCCCGTCGCCGATGAGACGAAAGGGCGTGTGCCAGAGATTTATGTCGCGCTCAAACCTGGCATCCAAGCCAACAAAGACATTGAACAGAAAGTCGTCAAAGCGGTCGAAGACATGATCGGCAAAATCGCGCGCCCGAAGCATGTTTATATCGTGCCCGATATGCCGAAGACGCGCAGCGGCAAAATTATGCGCCGTGTGCTAGCTGCCATCTCGAACACGATGGACGTGGGCGATGTGACGACGCTTGCCAACCCCGAAGTGGTCGAGCAAGTGCGCGTGATGGTGCAGGGCGACAAGCCAGTCGTGACCAAGGATGCGCCGGAGGATATTAAGAAGTTTGGGGAGAACTAACGAGTAAAAGTGAAACGTGAAGAGTCTCATGCTTCACGCCTCATATTTCTCGCGTAGCGGAAGGCGAAAGCCGAACATCCCGATTACAACCGTTATCAATTGGCAGAGATGTTGGGTTGCAGCGAGCAAACGATTGATCGTCGTCTCAATGGCAACAACATTCGCGGCGGCAAATATGCGACACAGACACGTGTCAAGCTCGTGAGCTGTGACAGCCATTCAGGAAGAACGTAACTTCATGGGTATTGAGCGGTTGGAAAAATACGCGCAATTGGGAAAGCGAGCGGTTCGAAAAGCACTCGAACAAAAGCGGACACACCAGAGTGCCGTCATCCTCTAACCATCGAGAGCGGAGGCGCGCAAAAGCACCCTGATTGCTCATTCGCTACGCTCCACTTGGGCAAAGCGCGCAGTCAGGTCAAGGTCCAATGTTTGGGCAATGTTAGCTGCGGTTTCAAGTGTGACGTTCTTTTCGCCGCGCTCAATGCAACCCAAGTAGGTGTGATGGAGTCCGCAGCGTTCGGCAAAAGCCTCTTGGGAAAGTTGTTGTGCGGCGCGAAGCTGTCTGACGACTGCGCCAAATTTTTGCGCCAGTATGTGGCGTTTCATCGCGCACCAGCATCAAACACTGGAAGTTAAAAATCTACACGCTAAAACTTCCAAACTATTTAAGGAGATTGCATCATGCTCTACGCTCGTTTCAAGTACAACGGCAAAACCTCGTACGGCATCGTCGAGGGGGATAGTGTCACGCCGATTGCTGGCAATCTGTTCGGCAAGCACAAGAAGGCGGGACGCAAAATCAAGCTGTCCAAAGTACAATTGCTCGCGCCATGCAAGCCCGGCAAGCTCATCGCCATCGGCCTCAACTACAAGAGCCACATCGGCGACCGCCCTGCGCCCAACAAGCCCGAAATGTTTTTGAAGACGCCCACCTCGATTCAAGACCCCGACGGCGACATCATCTTCCCGAAAGTCAGCTCGGGCAATCGCATCGAACCCGAAGGCGAGCTCGTCATCGTCATCGGCAAGAAAGGTAAGCATATTCCCACCGACCAAGCGCAGGATTACATCTTCGGGTACACTTGCGGAAACGACGTGAGCGAGCGCGAATGGCAAGGCGGCGATTTGCAATGGGCGCGCGCCAAATCGTCGGACACATTCAGTCCCTTCGGGCCATACATTCAGACCGAGTTCGATTTCATGGCTGCGTGGTTGTACACACGAGTCAATGGCGTGGAAAAGCAAAAACAGACGACGGGCGATTTGATTTTCAATCCATACGAAATCGTCGCGCAATGTTCGCAGACGATGACGCTGGAACCCGGCGATGTGATTTTCACCGGCACGCCCGGCAGACCTCAAGCGATGAAACCCGGCGATGTGGTGGAAGTGGAAATTAGCGGCATCGGCATATTGCGGAATACCGTCAAAGCCGAAGCATAGCGTCCTTCGACAAGCTCAGGATGCGGATGGTGAATGGTTGATTGAATAAATCACAGAGGCGCAGAGGGCACAGAGTTAATTTTCTCTGTGCTCTCTGTGTCTCTGTGGTGAAAAGAGGGAACGCATGAGCGGACTCATCGCGCTCGTCGGCGCGGGCGAATATCTTGAGCTCATGGACACGGTGGATATACGTTTGCTCGCGGCGACGGGGAAGTCAACGCCGCGCGTTGTGTGCGTGCCAACGGCGGCCGCGCAAGAAGGCGAAGCAAGCATTGAGCGCTGGGCGCAGATGGGGCTCAAGCATTTCCGTCGCTTGGGCGCAGCGGTTGACGTGGCGCGCATCATTGATCGTGAATCTGCGAATGACGCAAAGTGGGCGACGATGCTTGAAGCGGCTGACTTGATGTATTTTTCAGGCGGCAATCCGCTCGACTTATATCGCATCCTCGCGGACACGCGCGCGTGGGCGGCGATTGAAACGACGCTGGCGCGCGGCGCAATCTTCGCGGGGTGTTCGGCGGGCGCGATGATTCTGGGCGCGGTTGTGCCTGACATACGCGACGAGGAAAACTTTCAATTCCATCCAGCTTTCAACAAACTCCCAAATTGTTTAATCATGCCGCACTTCGACCAGCTCGAATCATATCGCCCGGGCTTGACCGCGTTCATGCAAAGCAAGTTGAGCGATGGACAATACGCGCTTGGCATTGACGAGCACACTGCGCTTATCGGGCGCAGTGGCGGTGAATGGGAGGTGATGGGCAAGAGCAGCGTGTCAGTGTTGACGCGCACTGATTGGGTGAAACATCCTGTTGGCAGTTGCTTGTCATTGCCTGGGTGATGCGTGAAGATACCGCTTTGACCAATTGACTACGTGACCATCTGACCATGTGACTATGCGACCATGTGATTGCCTGACCACAAGTTCATAAATCGCTCCACACACTTCTCCACACTATACACCTCTTCCACTTTTTGACGCGCAGCCCTTCCCATCGCTGCGCGTTTTTTTTCGTCTTGCCACAACTCTATAATGGCGTCTGCTAATGCGCGCTCGTCGCCCATTGACATGGCGAGGGCAGCGTCGGGCGCGAGCTCAGGCACGACGCCGACGCGTGTGCCAATGCACGGCACGCCACAGGCGGCCGCTTCAAGGACTGCCATGCCTTGCCCTTCGTGTAGCGAGGTTTGCACGAACATGGTGGATTGATGATAGAGAGTTGGCAATTCGTGATGCGCGACGGGCTCGCGCAAGGTCACGTGTGTTTGCAAATTCAGTCGCTCAAGCGCCGCCAGCAATTCACGTTTCAGAGGCCCCGCGCCCACCAGCTGCAAGCGCGCTTGTGGCATAACGTCCATGACACGACGCATGGCGCACAATAACGTCAGTTGTCCTTTCACGGGCAGCAACGAACCGACGTTGACGAGCCGTAGAATCTCTGCCTCGTTCCCCATGCGGAGCGGAGGCTGGGGGGTGAGGGTAGCCGGCGCGAATAATCGTGTGTCCACACCCCATGGCAACCACACGGGCGCTGCGATGCCGTGTGCGCGTATCAACTCTAAGGTGTATTGTGAGCCGCCCGTCACGCGGGTCGCATGGCGCAACGTCCACCGAATGAGACGACGTGGCAACGCATATTGTTGCACGCCATAGCCGATGGAAGGCAGATGGCTCAGCTCGCCGCCGATGACGCTGACGATGCTGGGGATGCACAGCCAACGCGCTGCGGTCACGCCGATCCAGCCCGGCTCGTCAGCCCATTGCGTATGCAGCACGTCGAAGGGTTTGTGGCGATGGCGCTGCGCGATGAGCTGAACCGCGTTAGCCCACAACGTCGCGCTATGGACGCTGCGCCGTTGCGCCCAACCGAGACTATGCACGACGGCATTGCCAATGCGATAGGTGTCGCGCCGATGTGGATAGCGCAACGTAAACACTTCGAGGTCAACTGCTTTGGAGGCGGCGCGCACGAGATTGAGCAAAGCAGGGATACACCAATCATGCTCGTCGCTGCTAAAGCCGGGAAGAACGAGAGCGATACGCATGGGTAAGATTCGGTAATCAGTGGTCAGTAATCAGCGCTCTGTCAAAAGTGCGAGGGTATTTCTACGGTGGCGCGCGATGGCGCTGCGAACGACGCAAGCCCTAGCATACCAAGGAGGGGTGTGTATTTCTACGGTGTGTTTGAATGGCGTGCGATGGCGTCTGTGTATGCGGCTAACGCGCGTTTGCCGATGGCAGACCAAGTCAATTCGCGTTCAAAATGATTGCGGATGGCGGCGCGTAATGCGGTGAGGTCGCGTTGGCTGACTGTGATGAGCGCGCGAGCGAAAGCATCGGCATCGGCGACGCGCCACAATGCGCCCAATGCGCCGTTGGCAGTCAACATGCGAAAAGATGGAATGTCGGTTACGACGGGCGCAACGCCACATGCCAACGCTTCGCCGAGCGCGTAGCCGCTGCCTTCGTGATGGCTGCCCAGCACAAACAGGTCGGCGGCGCTGTAAAACATGGTGAGTTGGTTATGCGGCACTGGCCCGCGTAGATGCACATGCTGGGCAAGCAAAGGCGAAGCTGCGAGACGCGCTTGTATTTGCGATAGCAATTCTTCTGTGCTGTACACCATCGTCAAATGGGCGTTGGGCAACTGCGACAACGCGCGCTCGAAGCCGTCAAGCACAGTCAGCGGATCTTTGTTGGCGTTGAGCCGCCCAACCCACAACACCGCAGGCTCGCCCACGACGCCGCTCGCCGCTCGCGCCGTTTCGCGTGAGGTGGGTTGCAGGGCGGCGCTGCTTTCCATCACCTCGTAAATTGGTTGAGTCGGCGTGAATACGCCTGCCGCGCGCCACACGTCCGCCAACGCCGTCGCCGCAAACATAAAGCCATCGGCTGCGCCTAACGCACGCCGATAGATGAATCGTCGCAAGAAATTAAAGCGCAGCGCGGCATATCCACCGTGATCCTGTACGACGATGGCGGTTGACTTGGGCAACTCACGACGTAAGTGCCACAGCTGAATCGGAAAGAACAGACCATTGACATGCGCAAGGTCGGGCTGTGCGCTAGCAGCGCGCCGATTGAGGCGCAAGGCGCGCAACGAACCATCCACGCAAAATTCATAGGCGACGCTGTTGCGCTGCAAGGTTGCGTCTTGATGGAAGCGTTGCACGACGGTCACTTGGGTCGCGCCTGCCGCCAACAGCGCCTCGCTCCAACCTGTGAGTGTGGTATAGCGTTGCAACAATTCGGCTGGTGCGGTGAGATTGGCTTCGTAATCGTAATTGAGTTGGAGGACGCGCATAACAAAAAGTAATCAGTAATCAGTATTCAATGTTCAGCCGGCAGTGAGATACGCGGTGATGGGCTTGAGAATATGAACAAACTCCAGAGCAGCCCTGCGCCATATAAGCGTGGGTAGGCGAACAGCGCCAGCCAACCATCGCGCAACGCTGGATGCTGGAAGGGCAATGGCATAATCAGCAATCCCAATGCTAAGAGCAACGTGAGGCGTGAACGCGGCGACAGTTCAGACCATGCCAATACTAACACGACGCAGGGAACGAGCAAAATCAAAAAATGATATTGTTCCGCGAGCGGCGCGAGGATCATACACAACGGACTGCTTGCGCCAAGCGTACGTGCCAGTGGAACAACACGCCTGCGCCAAAGGGTGATACCCAATAAGACCGCGCTGCTGAATACCCAAAGAGGCAGCGCCAACCACGGCGCATTCCACAACGGCGCAGGATTCCATTCGGCGTCATAACGAAAGAGATGTTGAAAAAAACTGTTGAGCGTTTGATAAGCGGTTACAGTGGCAGATGGGTCCGCAGCGCGCGCAAGCAATACCTGTTGCAGATACATGCGCCAAATATCGGCGCCCATGAGCGGCAAGGTGAGCAACACACAGGCGACGATGGCGCTGAGACCCCACATCACGATGCGCCACCGTCGTAAAGCCAACACAATCACCCACAACGGCCAGGCGTGCAACTTCCATGCGAACATCAAGCCGAGCGCGACCCCGGCAACCCCATCGCGCGCGCGCATCATGCCCCAACAGACCAGCGCGTGCAGCAGCGCCATGAACACATAGATTTGACCGCGCGCCATGTTTTCGTATAACGGCGTCGAGAGTAATATGCCACTCAACACGGCGATGAAAGCCCATCGCATGATGGATGTATTTGTGAGCGCATGGAATGACAAAGCGATAGCGAGCCACAACACGCCAAAATTTAGTATCGTCCAGACGAGAGGCGAGACCCATATCAGCGGCCACAGAAAGAGCCCAAGCGTTGGTGGGCTAGGCGCGAAGATGTCGGATACTGCGCCCTGTGTCAGCGCCAATGTCTGCAACTTGTACCACGCATCATCATAGACGCGCGTATCGAATTGATTGGCTTGCACCAAGCGCGCGGCGACGACGTAAGCGGGCGCGGGACCATTGAACCACACAGCCCGATGCGCCATGATGAGCGCTAAGACGATGGCAAAGCCGATGATGAGCTGTGAGCGTGAGGTCATGGGTCGAGTTGATACACTTGCACGAGCGCGCCATGGTGGTCGCGCAGCTCGCCGATGCGGCGCGCGCGATGGCGCTGCAAGTAAGCGGATAGCGTTTGGCTGATGGCGGCAGCGCTTGGAGTATCGTGCGCCGTGAGCAAAGTGATTGTATATGAGTCGAAGATAATGGCGTGCGGCGCGACTTGTTCAAGCGCCGCATCCAATGAGATAGGATATTGGCTGATATGCGGCGAAGCGAGGTCGAAGGGCAAGACCCATGAACGATACGCTTGCGCGTGCTCCGTCAGCGCGAGCCAATAGCGCGGCAGACCTAATACACGCGTGGCTGGCGGAACGATGTCGCGCAGCTCTGCAAAGAATTGTGTGGGCGATGATACTTGATTTGCTGATTGGTGTAACTGTATCCAGCCATACACGCCTTGCGTGATAAGCGCTGTGAGTAATAGCATCGTCACCACACGCCAACGCGACGCCATGAGGCGTTGGATAGCGCACGCCATTACCATTGCGAACAGCGGCGCGAGGAGCGCGACGTAGTTATATTGCTTGATTTTGATGAGTAAGGCAAAGCACACTAGCAACACCCATGTGGGCAATAGCAACCACCGCAGCGCCTGTTGACGCTCGCGGATGGCGCGCACGCTTGTCGCGAGCAGCGCGATGGGGAAACTCATCAAACACCAAAAACCAACGCGCCATCGCGTACTCCAGTCAGAGACGCCCAGACGATAGCGACGCGGCTCGTTCAAGAGATTGTCGAAGTAAAATGAAGGATTAAGCAAGGCAAAGCGGTCGCTGTATTGAAAATTTTGTCCGAGGTAATCGTCGCGATACCATCCCGCTGCCAATACCCAGGGCAACCATGCGAGCGTGATGCCTGCAATGACGAGTGAAGCGTGAAACGTGAAGTGTGAAGCGCGGAGTGTGATACGTGACGTGTGATATGCGATGGAGTCGAGGGCGAGCAGCAGCAACAACGCAATACCCCAGAAGAGACCGTATAGGTGCGCGAGACCCGCGAAACCGACGAAGAGGCCGCTGAGAAAATCGTAAGAGCTGCGTTGGGTTTCTCTGGCGCGCATGAAGCACCACCAGGCGGCGAGGTTCAGTGGCGGCACGAGAATGTCGTAACGGGCGATGCGCGACAAATCTACGAGCGGCACGCCGCTGGCGAAGGGGTGAATGCCTGCGGGCGTCCATTGCCAGCACAACAACAACCACATGGCGAGGATGGCGATGGATGCGCCAAACAACTTGCGCGTAGTGGCATAGGTGAGCGCGAGTGTGAGCGTGCCTAGCGCGATGGGCAGGAAGCGCAACTGAAAAACGCCGACGCCGAAGGTGTGTGTGCTTGCGCCTTGCAGGATTGCCATCAAGGGCAAGAACTCGAAGTAACGCAACTCGATGTGATGAAAGCCTGCGAGCAGGTCCGAGCCATAGATGCCCTGTGTGAACAACTTGTAGCCCGGCGAGAGAATCCACACTTCGTCGTCGTTGATGTCAGGATAGCGATCAAGGTTGAAGATGGAGATGGCCCAGAAGAGGAGGAGGAGGGCGAGCGGCGTGAGACGTGAAACGCGAAATGTGAAGCGTGAAGGCGCAGACATTATGCGTTGACTCCAACTTCGGCAATGCTACATTGGCGCAAGCGCGCGACGATGGAACGCTCTAAAAATTTTTCACAGCTATCTACTTGAATGCGTTCAGCGCGCATGTGACTCGCGGCGAATACGTGAGCATATTTCGTATCGGCATAGCGTGCGCGCCCACCGATGATGATCAATTGCACATCACGCCGCGACCTCATCCCTTGCCCCTCTCTTTGTAGGAGAGGGGAGACTGACGCGGGCATCACCAGCAAATCGGCTAATGCGCCCACCCGCAATTCCCCCACGTCTTTTAAGCGCAACAGACGCGCTGCATCTACGGTCACCATTTTGAACAGTATCTCGTCAGTTGCCATGCTCGTCGCGCGCGCGACACACAGTTCTGTGAGCAAATCGCGCTCGCCGCTTAAGCGTGAATCGCTGCCGAGCGCGACGCAACCATGCCTAGCAAGCGCACGTACATCCGCCGTTTGTCCGAGCATGAATAGATTTGAGGAGGGACACCAGATCAAGCCGCCCCCTAATGCCTGCAACAAGGCACGGTCGCTATCGCTCAAGCCAACACCATGCACGATGAGCGTGTTTGGCTTGAGGCAACCGAGCTGATAAAGCCGTTGCAACTCTACGCGTGCTTCGTCGTCGGCGCCTTCTGCGAGATGGATGATCCACGGCCACGTTTTGGGCGTGCGCTGATACGAAGCGCGCACGCTGTCAGCGCCATCTATCAAAAACGAATGCGCCCAACCATAGTCCTGCACAACGCGCACAGGGAAGTTACAAGACCCAAAGGGTTTTGGAAACCCTTTGGGTCTAAGCGCGTGATGCAATGGATTGTGATGCGCCACAGTCGTGACGCCACTCAATAAATTTTTGAGACCGCCAATGAATAAACGATCATTGAGCGGCGCGGACATGGGCGCAATCAATTGGGGGTCGGTCTTGAAACGCGGTTGAAAGTCGGCAATCCAATCGCGCGAGTTCACATAGCGCTCGCGCCATTTGAGGCGAGGAAAGTTGTTGAGCTCTAAGTGATCATGCGCGTTGATGAGGCCGGGCAACAGCCAGTCGCCATCGAGGTCAATCACCTGATCGCCGCGTTGCGGCGGTTCGCCGATGGCACGAATGCGCTCGCCGACGATGCGGAGGGTGGCGGCGTCAGTGTGGGGGAGGCGAGCGTTGAGGAAGGTTAGTGGTTTGTCGAATAGTCGCATAGTCGCGTAGTCAAGCCGATGCACGCTATGGTCTTGACGCTTTCACCACCAACACCAAGGGCGTCCCCCGCCACTTGCGATAGAACTCCATCGAACCATCGAAGGCTTCGGTTAGCTCGATGCCCGCGCGCACTTCGCGCAGAGCTTCAATTGTCAGGCCCGCGTTACGCGCTGCGTTGCGCTGCGCTTCGAGGGTGAAGATGGTGTGCGGCACGGTGATGGCGTGCCCATCATTCGCGCGAAATGTGCGCGTCATGCCAACTTGCGCCGCGCGCGGATGAAAGTCCGAATACACCAATATGCCACCCCGTCGCAACACCCGCGCACACTCGCGCATCCATACCTGAAGGTCGTCGGCATGACCAATGGCCAAGCCTGATACGATCACATCGAATGAGTCATCAGTTAATGGCAGTTGCATCATGGAAGCGCGCACGGCGGCGAATGGCGAATGGCGAATGGCGAACTGTGATGGGGTTTTGGAATTGGGGATTTGTAATTTTGCCAGCCGCGCCAACATCTCCGCCGAAAAATCGAGCGCGACCACCGCCGCCGCGCCGCGCTCCAACAAGATATGCGTGTAACGCCCCGTGCCACAGGCTAAATCTAACACCCATCGCCCATGCGCATCAGGCAACAACTCCAACATTGCCGCTTGTTCCGCGCGCATCAATGGGTTGTGCGCGCACGGTGGGTAGGAGGCAGCCCAACGGTCGTATGCCGCAAGGGTGGTCATTGGATGTTGGAGATTAGAGATTAGAGATTTTAGATGTTTGATTTTAGATTTTAGATTGACGCGGCTCACGACCTATATCTCCAACATCCAAAGACTGACCTTCAATTACCAATTACCAATTACTCATTACTCCCGACTCATTACTCTTTAGAACCCCGTTGTCTCTGGTCGCTGATACCCTACGAACTTGTGATAGGCGCGCAGCTCGAGGGGGAAGTGGTAGAAGCGCGAGTGATAACGCCACGACGAGATGGCGCGCAACACCTGGCGCCGCAAGCCTTTGAGCTTGATGTCCGTCGTCGTCGGATAATACGCATTCAGCACGCGCTCGAAGTTGCGTACCTTCTGCTGCGTCTCTTGAGTGAGCCACGGGTTATGCGGATCGCGTCGCAACGAAAACTCGCGCCAGTCGCCGCTTACCCAACCTTCGAGTGTATCGGGAAACTTGAAGCCCATCGCCTTCGCTTCTTCGTAGAGTGTGCCTTCGTGTGGGACGGGCGTGTACATATACATGATGATTTCAGTGGCGGGATTCGCTTCCTTCACGCGGCGAATGAACCCGATGGTGTTCTCGATGTCGGCGAGTGGGTCGGGTGGATTGCCCAGCACAAACGAATACTCTGGCACGATGCCATGTTTGCTCATGCGCTTCGCCAATTCGAGTGTGGCATTCGGCGTGACCTTGCCGCCCTTGTTCATGCGCTTTAATACTTCCTCGCTGCCCGACTCCGCGCCGCAGAACACCATCTTCAAGCCGCTCGCCTTCAGCTTCAGCCACATCGCGTCATTGTAACGCATCAGTTCGTCAATGCGCCCCAGCGCCCACCAGGTCATCTTCAAGGGGGTGATGCGCTCCGCAAATTCGGCGACGCGCGCCTCGTTCACGAAGAAATCCATGTCGTGAAACTGAATTGCATCCGCGCCATAGGTTTCTTTTTGGAAGCGTAAAATCTTTTCCATGCGCGCAGGCGATTCGGGCAGCCACTTGCGGTTGACCATATCTACGACGGCGCAGAAGTTACAGGCGAATGGGCAGCCATAAGACGAGTGATGCGTGCCGACTCGCTTGCCGAGATAGTGCTTGTGGAAGTAGCGTTCCATCGGAACTTTGTGATAGGGCCACACCGGCAACTTGTCGAGCGGGATGAGCGGACGATGAGGATTCTCCTTGATGACACCATTTTCTTTGTAGGTCAAGCCAAAGATAGAAGCGAACGAGCCGCCATCTTCCAACGCGCGCACGAGTTCGAGGAACGTCTGCTCGCCTTGACTGTGAACGCAACAATCCACGTAATGTTCTTTGAGGATGACATCGGCGTGTTGCGATGGGAAGTAGCCGCCCCACACGATAGGCACATCAGGCAGCGCGGCTTTGATGCGTTTCGCATCAGGCACGGCATGATTGAGCTGCGGACCAGGCATGACCGTGAAGCCTATTGCCGTGAGTTTTGTTTGTTTTCCTTTCTCAATGATGTACCCCACAGGATCGCTTAGTAAATTGCCGTCCACCATTTCGTATTCATGCTCGCCTTCCAACAACGCGGCGACGGCGAGCAGCGACATCGGCAACGGTTTTTTGCGAGAGGGGGTGCTCCAAGGGTTGTAGAGGATGATCATGAAAATGCTCCAAGATGTAGGATACAAGATACCAGATGCAGGATGGCGTTTTCTATCTTGCATCGGTCGTTCATCGGCGTTCCAGTTCCAAAATATAGTGGTCACCCCACTGATTAAAGGGAAACCGATGTGCTACCCGCCGCTCAAGCCAATGAGCAGTATTCAGTAGCCACAGCGCAGTGCGCGGGACAATAGCCAGATTAGAAGTATCAATCTGGCTACTGCTGACTGAATACTGCCTACTCTGCACATACGGCGGCGGGATGAACACGCCCAAGCCGCTCACGCGCAATGATTTGAAGTATGGTTCGCAAAGGTTGATGAGTGTGCGTGATGAGGGATAGAAGACGCGCACGGTGTTGTCGCCCACGCGCGCGCGTGCGCCATCACGCGCGAAACGGCGAAACGCTTGTCGCACCTGCCCATGCGCCAGATGCCACACGATCTCCCACGGGCAGAAGGGACCCATGACGACGAAGACGAGGCGGGCATGGGGCTTTGTCCATTGGGAAAGATTGAAGATTAAAGATTGAAGACCTGCCCCAGCGCTGTTAGCAGAGGGATTGGCGACACAGTTGAGCGCGCCGAAGTTTGACAAGACGCCATCAAACGAAGAAAGAGGAAAGAAGAAAGAACTTGTCCCATCCCCGCTTTCTTTCTTTCTTCTTTCTTTTGTTGATAAGGCATTCATATCAAGTTGTTGTGTTCCAACCAACCCCCATACTCCCATACTCTCAGCTTTGCGTCGTGTGACCGCGAGCATGTTGGCGCTTGCGTCGGTGGCGGTGACATACACGCCGCGTTGCGCGAGATGCACGGCGTCTTCGCCCGTGCCGCAGCCGAGCTCTAGCACGCGCATACCTGCCTGAAAATGTGCGTCCATGCGCGCCCACACCGCCTGACGCAGCAGGCGCGCAATGGGCGTGCGAGTGAACTCGGCGTCGTAGGCGGCGGCGACGGGGTCGAAGGTGGCGTGATTAGTCATCGTTGTATCATTTGCGGAGACGCAAAGTGTATAAATCACCCTTTTGTATTTCTTCGGCGCGCCGCACCAGTTCAGCCTCATTGTCTGAGCTGCCGAATAGTCGCCCAGAGAGTACATCGGCTTTGCCTGACGCTAAGAAACCCACAAGTTCGCCAGCTCGCTCGACAGGCACCCACACCTCTGGTTTTGAAAGCCATGTCTGACCCTCTGAAAACCATTTCTGCCCGGCATTGGAATTCATGATATGTGCCATTATTTCTGTGCGCGCAGGGCCAACCGATATAGCGAAGACGCTAATGCTATACTCTTTCGTTTCGAGTGCCAGTGTATCGGTGAGGCGTAGAATAGCAGCCTTGGAGCTGGAATAGGCTGAGAAGTAAGGCATGGGTCGAGTAGAGCCGCCGCCGACGTGTTAATAATCCGCCCATGACGACGTGCAACCATACTTGGCAGAACTGCCCGCGCGCAAAGAAAAGTGCCACGCAAATTGATTTCCATGTCGCGCCACCATTCTTTCGGATCAGCCTCCCAAAGGGGCCCAATGGCTACCAGACTGCCTGCATTATTTACCAGTAAATCCACCGGTCCGAGTTGTTGTTCCGTCTGTGCCACTGCGTGCTCAATAGCACTCTGATCCATCACATCTGCGGTCAGAGCAATGGCGCGCCCATTGGCTGATGTGATTGACGAAACTGTTTCTGCCAGTTGATCTGCCGAGCGAGCGACGCCCGCCACACTTGCGCCTGCTGCTGCAAGTGCTTGTGCAATCGCGCGACCAATACCACGCCCGCCACCTGTGACGATGGCGACTTGACCCGCGAGTTCTTTGTTTGTCGTGCTGTCGTTAGTGTTAGTCATAGTCTGCCTCCTATCATCAATTTGATTTTGCGCCAGTAGCATACCACCAGCACATGCGCGATGGCTTTCTCAGGGAGGCTTTACGCTGCGACCATTTCTTCCTCATCCACATACGCAGAGACATTCACATGCTTAGCATAACGCAAAATGATGCGCGTCACAATCGGCAACATGTGCGGTTCGACAAACCCAACCAGCTTTTCAGAATCCGCACCACAAGTGCAAACTTCATCTACGAGGTCGTAGGCTGCGATTAGGTCATCTAGCGCCTTATCTTGAGCGCCAGCGTTGAGCTGGGCTTCTACTTTATAGGTCATCTTAACCTCCAAACATTAGGCTGA
>CAZDYP010000028.1:26644-32900 GCA_964509505.1 uncultured Anaerolineae bacterium
ATCAGCAACAAACTGCACAGCCCGAAGGCTTTCAAAGCAGCGATGATATTTTTGCGAGTGCCGATTGGGATGTCACGATCAGGATGATTGGTCACAGGGATTTTGCGATTGCGCGTAAATCGCGCCTTGACATGCTTACCGTCGCCTTCCCAATTTTCAAAATCAGGATGTGACTCAATAATCTTTTTGATTTTTCTAGCTGACTTCTCATTCCTGATTTCATCGCAAATACTCATCAAACCTCCACCTGCTCTTCTGTCATCATCATCCCCACCCGCCCCACCACCACATTCGCCGCCGCCTTCGCCGCTTGCACCGGGTGGAACCCGTTGCCGTTCAATTGACGGTGCAGGTTCACCGAGCCAACCATCCAGCGTGTTGCGTGCGAATAAAATGTGCGCGACTTGCGCCCCTGCACCGACACCATGCGATCACTCCATTGATTCCATTCGCCCGGCGTCAGCACACGGTCAGCCACTTGCTTGTAATACGGTGTGCCTTTGATGGGATACGAGACGGTCGTGAGGAAGATGTCGGGATTGGCTTTCTTCAAATGTGCGACCGTCTCCTCAAGGTCGCGTTGCTCCTCGCCCTCGAAGCCGAGCATGATGAACATGCCGACCTCGATGCCATGTTGCTTGCACAGCCGCGTCGCCGCTTGCACTTCCTCCACCGTCACCTCGCGGCGCATGGCGTCGAGGATGCGTTGCGAACCGCTCTCCGAACCAATCCAGATACGGAAGCACCCCATCTCCGCAAGCCGCTCCACAATTTGTGGGTTGAGGCGGTCGCCGCGCGAGATGCACTCGAATGGCATTTTGATATTGCGCCGCTTCAATTCGTCTGCATATTGATTGAACCAGCGATAGTGAATCGTAAACACGTCATCCGCATACCACAGCATGTCGGGCTGATAACGCTCGCGCAAATGCTCGACCTCGGCGACCATGCTCTGCGGCGACCGGCGGCGATGCGTCTCGCCAAAGACGGTGTGGCTGCACCACGTACAATGATACGGGCAGCCGCGCGCGCAAATCAACGAGACCGAGCCCATGCCGTGATGCTTGCGCCACGTGTTCACATATTCATCCATATTGATGGCTTCGCGGTCAGCCAGTGGCAACACATCAAGATTCGAGATATAGGGACGCGGTGCGTTGCGGACGACGTTCCCATCGGCATTGCGATACGCGATGCCGAGAATGTCATCCAATTCATGCACGCCTTTTTGCGCCAACCGAGGCAGCAGTTCTTCTAACGTCAATTCGCCCTCGCCGCTCACAACCACATCCGCGCCGCGCGCGAGATATTCCTCGGCATAGCTCGCGGGTTCGGGCCCACCCAACACAGCCGTTGCGCCGTGTTGCTTACACAGCGCCATCATTTCAAGCGCGTTGAACTTCGTCATCAAGTTCGTGTAAATACCGACGACCGGTGGACGCTCGCGCTGCAACGTCTCCGCGAACTGTTGCTTGCTGTGAAACGTCGAGTCGAACACGCCCACATCGAACCCGCGCGCTTTCAGATACGCCGAGATGTAGAGGATGCCCAGCGGCGGATATGGCTTCATGATTTTCAATTCGTGCGGGTCTTCATAGAGGAAGTACCCGTGAGTGAGGAGGATGTCCATGTCAACCTCGTCCTGCCTGGAGTACGGCAACAATAAACTGGTCTATCAGTGGCTCGGTCGTATCGGTTGTTGGTTCGCAAGCAAATTGGAATTTGATTTGATAGTCGTTCATCTTTTCTGCCACCGCGAAATCTTCATGTGCAACCGCACGCGCGCTCGTGCCGTCTGATCTGGCGCCAATGTGCGCGCGCGCGTCATCACCTCGTCAGGCACGCGCGCAGGCGCCCACACCTCGACGATTTCGGTTTGCATTGCGTCGAGCGAGTCCCAATAGCAATACAGCTTGAACTCGTCTGCGCGCTCGCGCGCAAACCAACCCTCGCGTTCGATGTGCATCAACGCCGCATCCGCCGCGAGATCATCGGGCGTATAAGACGCATCATCTATCGCGCCCGCCGTCAGCCATTGCCCATTCGCCAGCACTTCGAGGGGCCACTGTTGCGCGTAACAGCGCACGTCGAGCATCAGACCATCAGGACGTAACACGCGCCCCACATCTTGCAGAGCATGCACCATGCTCTCATGCGGAATTCATCACAACGACCAACTCAACAACGCGACATCAAACACAGTGGGCTTGAAGGGCAGCTCGCCGGCTAACGCGCCAACCAGATTTATATTCGTGCGCAGCGCCCCGCTGCGCTCCAAGTTTGCGGCGACGATGCGCGTCACTAGCGGGTCAATGCCGACAACCTCACGCGCCGCATCCGCATAGCGCCACGTCAAACGCCCTTCGCCGACACCCACTTCCAATACACGCGTGCCTGCAAAGTTCACGAAGTCGTGAAGATAGCGCGTCTCGATTTCTTCAGGATCCAAGCGCGCACTCGCGCCCCAGATGGTACTCATGCCCCCTCCACCTACCGCTTCAAAGGTTTCCCCATGAACGGCGTTAGAGAACGCCAACTCCTCAGCTTTATCTCCCTTTATTTGCCTCTATGCCGTCCACCCCAAACTATCGAACTATAACGCCGCCGCAGCAAGACCTCGCCATCGCGCACCAGAAACAGATGCACGGCGACGAGCAGCTTGAAGCGTTCTGCCATCTGACTTTTGTCTTGCATGAATGCGGCTATAATACATCACGAATTTGCTAGGGCAAAAGGTCAACGGGCAAACGAGTAAACGAGGTATGGGTGAACGAGTCCTCGCCTCCTCGTTTCCCCGTATCCCCGCGTACTCGTTTACTGCCATCAATTATGATCCCCACTCCCCGCTCCATCGCCTATCGCCAAAGCGCCGTCACCCCGCGCCTGCGCTTCGCAGGCATGGCGCCGCTTGTCTGTGGCGCGACGTTGACGCTGCTGTTGGTGCTTGGCGGCATCTTCGCGCCGTTGCTCACGACGCGCGACCCCTTGCAGACTAACACGCTGCTCAAAATTGACGGCGAATATATGCCTGCGCCATTTGCGCCGGGCGTCGCGGGCTTCCTGCTGGGCAGCGACCAACTCGGACGCGATGTATGGTCGTTGTTGTTGTTTGGCGCGCGTTCCACGCTGCTCATTGCGCTCATCGTCGCCATGACCCGCATCTGCATTGGGCTCCTCATCGGGCTCACTGCAGGCTGGAATCATGACAGCGCGCTCGATCACGCGCTCATAGGATTCGTGAATGCGTGGGCGTCTATACCGACGTTGTTACTCGGTGTCATTGCGATTCTCGCCTTCGACATTCGCACAGGCTTTTATGCGTTCACCGTAGGGCTTTGTTTCACGGGTTGGTCGGAGATCGCGCAGTTCGCTCGCGCCGAAATGATTGCGCTGCGCGAGCGCCCGTTCATCGAAGGCGCGCGCACAGTTGGTCTGAATGGTATTGGCATCGTCATTCGCCATATCATGCCAAACATCTTGCCGACGTTGGCGATGATGATTGCGTTGGAAATGAGCGCGGTGTTGTTGTTGCTTGGCGAGCTGGGTTTTATTGGCGTGTTCGCGGGCGGCGGCATCCGCGAGGTGCAAGTGTCGCCGGGGCGCACTGGCGCAACGAGTACGCAAACGTTTTTCTCTGCGCCTGAATGGGGCGCGTTGCTGGCGGCAGGACGCGGCGCAGTTTTCAACGCGGCGTGGATCATCGTCTATCCTGCGCTGGCGTTCTTATGGGCGGTCGCGGGTTTCAATTTGCTGGGCGAAGGCTTGCGGCAAATGTTAGAACGACGCGACGTGCCGCTCGTGCGAGTCCTCAAGTGGCGTTATGCCATGGCGCTTGCCGTCGCACTGCTTGCCTTGAATTTCGTCACGAGCCAATTCGGGCAAGCAGCGGAGTTCGCGCGCATGGCACGCGCCTTTGACGAGCAGCGAACGATGCAGACGATTCGCACACTCGCCGCGCCAGAGCTGAAAGGACGCAAAGCAGGCTCGCCCGAATATGAGCGCGCGGCGCAGTGGGTCGTGGAACAATTCAAGGCAGCAGGCTTGCAACCCGGCGGCGCTGATAGCTACTTTCAACCGGTGCCACTCAAGTGGGTGGACTTGCGCGAGACGCCTGAGTTAAGCTTGGTGGATGCGAATGATAAAACCGTGCGCGCCTTCCAATGGAAAAAAGATTTTCGTGTAGCCATCGGCGGCGCGAGCGGACCCGGCACTATTAACGCGCCCGTCGTGTTCGTCGGCTGGGGCGCAGCCGAAGCTGTGTATAGCGATTACACCTTAGAGACCGAAGGCAAGATTGTGATGGTCTTACAACCCGATTTGCAAAACAATCGCGTCTTGCCGCAACTGCGACGTACCCGCTCCGCGCAAGAAGCAGCCATCTTCAAGAAAGCGGCCGCCCTCCTCTTCATCGCGCGCGACGATTCACGCCTCGACTTCAAAGGCTCGTACCTCACCAACTTCGCCGATAAGACACTGCCCGTGTTCACGGTCAACCGCGCAACCGCGGACGCCATCCTCGCAGGCACGGGTCACACTAGCGCGCAGCTCTATGCCGACTATGACCGCAAAGCAGCGGCGCGGCTCGCGGCGCGGCAAGAACTGAAACAAGACGACTCCGCGTCATTCGAGACGAAAGCGCGCGCGCATTTAAGTCTTATGTTGCAACCCATCGAGCAACGCCAAGCGCCCAACGTGATCGGCGTCTTGCCCGGCACAGACGAGCAACGCAAGGACAAAGCCGTGATTATCGGCGCGCATCTCGACGGCATCGGCGCCGACCCCGACGGCGTGGTGTATCCGGGCGCGAACGACGATGGCTGGGGCGTGGCAGCGCTGATCGAGATGGCGACGCTGCTGCAAAAGCAAAACGTGAAGCCGCTCAACACAATTGTGTTCATCGCGTTCACGGGCGAAGAATCAGGCTTGCTCGGCTCGGATTATTACGTGCGGAACGCGCCGAAATTCGGGCCCCGCGAGACGGCGGCGATGTTGCAACTCGACGGCTTCGGCGCGCATAACCCTGCAGGCATCTTCATCTCCGAAGAAAATTTTGCGTTGTTCACGCGTGTTAAAACTTCGCTGGAACGCTTAGGCGTGAAGCAAGTATTCGAGCCGAACGTGCGCGGCGGCAGCGACCATCAATCGTTCCTTGCGCGCGGCGCACCCGCTGTAATGATTGCGTGGGCGGATCCGCAATCAAACATCCACCTACCCAACGACGACGTGAATCACATCAACTTACCCTTGCTGAAGGATGCAGGGATGGTGGCGTATCTGGCTATGTTGGAGATTGCCGTTGGAAAGTAAATGGTATGCAAAACGCGCATAGCTTACAACTGCTCACGGCCCTCTCCCGCCTCGCTTCTCGTCGCGTCCTCGTCGTCGGCGACCTCGCGCTCGACGAGTACTTCGTCGGGCAAGCGACACGCCTCTCACGCGAAGCGCCTATCCCTGTGTTGGAGCTCGCGCGTGAGTTCATTGTGCCCGGCGGCGCAGGCAACCCCGCGCACAACCTCGTCGCGCTCGGCGCACGCGCCATTCCCATCGGCGTCATTGGCGATGATGCGAACGGTGAACGACTACGCGCCAAATTGTGTGAACTGGGCGTGGATGTGCGCGGGCTCGTCCTTGATCCTTCGCGCCCGACGACGACCAAGACGCGTATCCTGTCTGCTGGCACGATGCCCACCTTCCCGCAGCACGTCGCACGCCTTGACCGCATCGCGCGCAAACCGCTCGATTCATCCGTCGAGCAAGGGGTGAGCGCGCGCATCGCCGAATGCGCCACGGCTGCCGACGCCATCCTCGTCTCCGATTATCGCAGCGGACTCGTAACGCCTAACATCATCGCTGCTTGCGTGCGCGCTGCGAAAGCGCATCGTCTCTTGCTCACGGTAGATTCACAAGGCAACTTGTTTCGTTTCGCTGACTTCGCTCTGGTGCGCGCCAATCGGCGCGAAGCCGAAGAGACGTTGGGACGCGCGCTCGTCAGCGAAGACGATTTTCGCGCAGCCTGTGATGAGCTGCTGCAACGCCTCCAGGCGCGCGTCGTCGTCATTACTCGCGCCGATGAAGGTATGTCCGTCGCCACGCGCCCTGACAGTTCTGACCAGCTGACCCCGCGACTAAACGACAACTACGCCCACCTCCCTGTCGTCAATCACAGCGAAGTGTTCGACGTGACGGGCGCAGGCGACACCGTGATTGCGGTGTTGACGCTCGCGCTTGCGTGCGGTGTGAATGCTTTCGATGCGGC
>CAZDYP010000028.1:33000-36443 GCA_964509505.1 uncultured Anaerolineae bacterium
GCCCGCCGCGCTATTCTCCAAGCAGCCACGCTCATCATGCTCGGCAACGTCGCCAGTCGCTTGCTCGGTCTCGTGCGCGAGCAAGTCATTGCCGCGTTGTTTGGCGGCGGCAGCGTCACCGACTCGTTTCAAGCCGCGTCCACCTTGCCCACGCTCGTTTACGATTTTCTGATTGGCGGCGCAATTGCCGCGGCGCTCGTCCCCGTCTTCAGCGATTATGCCGACGAACCCGCGCCGCATACAGAGCTCTCGCGCCTCGCCTCCGCTTTGCTTACGCTCATCAGCATCATGCTAGGCGTTGGCATCGTGGCGTTGAGCGTATGCGCGCCGCAACTGCTCGACGTATTGGCGGAAGGGCTCACGCCTGCCGCGCGTGCGGATGCCATCACGCTCACACGCCTTATGCTGCCCGCGACGTGGTTCATGGCATTGTCGGGTATCTTCACCGCGTTGCTTTATGCGCGGCAACAATTCTTGCGTCCCGCTTTCGTCACCGCCATTTACAACGTGAGCATCATCGTCGTCGCGCTCATTGGCGCATCGTTCTTCGGTGTGCATGTCCTAGCTATCGGCGTTATCGTCGGCGCGTTCATGCAAGTCGTATTGCAAGTCCCCGCGTTGCGCGGTTTGCGCGTGCGCCCCTTGTTCGTTTGGTCACATCCAGGGCTGCGTCGCGCGTTGCAATTATATGCGCCCGTTGCCGCGGGCTTGCTCGTCTCGACCATTGGCGTATTTATTGATCGGCGTCTCGCTTCACAGACGGGCGAAGGCAGCCTCGCGGCGATGCGTTTTGCGACAACCATCATTCAATTTCCCATTGGGCTCGTCGCTGTCGCGCTCTCGTCGGCGATTCTGCCAACACTCTCGCGTCAAGCGACGGAGGACGAAGGACGGAGGACGAAAGATATTCTGTCGCCCGTCGCTCGTCCCCCATCCTCCGTCAACGATTTCAAAGCCACCCTTGCCCTCGGCATCAAGCTAGCGATGATGGCTATGATTCCTGCGATGGTGGGCATGATCGTTTTGCGTGAGCCGCTCGTGCGCGTGTTATTCGAGCGCGGCAATTTCAGCGGCGACGATAGCGTGCGCACGGCGTTGGCATTTCTCGCGTATGCGCCACAATTGCCTTTCGTCGCGCTCGACCAATTGCTGCTCGCCGCCTTCTACGCGCGCAAGAACACACTCATTCCCAATCTCGTCGCCGTTGCGTCATTGGGCTGCTATTTGGTTGTCGCTTTGAGTTTGGTCAATCCGTGGGGCATGATTGGACTTGCCTTCGCCAACGCTGTGCAAAATTCATCGCACGCTCTTATCTTGCTCGCCTTATTGTGGCGTCCCATTGGCGGCTTGCTCGGCTATGGTATCGGGCGCACGACGCTTAAGATTTGTCTCGCATCGAGCGCCATGGGTTTCGCGGTCACATGGGCGCTGAGTCAATTAGTCCAGTGGTCGCAAAGCATGGTCATCAATCTCGTCGTCGTTGCCAGCCTTGGTGGACTGGTCTATGCGCTCATGCTGATGGCGCTGCGCGTCGAAGAAGCGTGGCAAGCAGTCGCGCTAGCGCGCGCGCGTCTCATGCGCTTCAACTCCTCTTAGTGTCTCTCATTTCCCTAAACGGTCATATCTCCCCCTTTCCGCCATTTTCTAGTATAATTGCGCGCAATTCAATCTATGTCTCATACCCTGATTGATCCCAGCGAACTTTCAATTGAAGAGCTTGAAAGGTTGCTGACTGAGAAGCAGCGCCAAGCGCGCGCCGCGAAGCGCTTTAGCGTGCAACTCGAGCCACGTCAGACCATCGCCGAAAGGGGCGCACAAAAAATCGCGGAGCTCGGCGAGCGCCATAAACCACGCATTGATTGGTCGCGCGTCGGCAATCGCGCGCTGCTTGGCATGGAAGTCATCGCACTGCTTGGCATCGCCGCCGTCTTGCTTGCAGGCTTTTTCAAACTGCAAGAGCTCAATCAAGAAACGTCGAACATCCAAGCGCAAGCGAACACCCCCCAGACGACGAACACCAGCGCTCAACCTGCTGCTATCGCCACACTACCCGGCAGCTCGCAGCCGCCGTCTGCTGTTACGCCCGACCGCTTCAAAGACACGTTGCAGCAGGTGGTGCCCGTCGCCCTACCAACGCCGGGACCGCAAGCGCCCGTGCGCGTCGAGATTCCCGTGATTAAAGTGGACTCGCTCGTTGTGTTAGGCGACGATTGGGAGGCGCTGAAAAAAGGCGTGGGCCATCATGTCGGCAGCGCCAACCCCGGACAACGCGGCAATCTGGTGCTGTCGGGACATAACGACATCTACGGCGAGGTCTTTCGCCAGCTTGAAAAACTGAAAACGGGTGACGAAGTGTATGTGTACACGCGCTCACAAAAATTCACCTACGTCGTCAAAAGCAAACGCGTGGTGGAGCCGACTGAAGTGAGTGTGATGGCGCAGACTACTGAACCCACCTTGACACTCATTACCTGCTATCCATATCTGGTGGACACGCATCGCATGATCGTGTTCGCGCAACTTGTGAAGTAGAAGAGATACTTAGAAAGGAAGAATTCTCGTGCCCAAACCATCCCGTCGTGAACGACGACAACTTGCCGAAAAAGGTCAAAGCGCCGCGCGGCGCGTCGTCGTCCCCGACATTCCCTTGACGGCGAAGCCGCCCACCTTGACCAATGAACCTACACGTGCGCCCAGCCTCGCGGCGCGCGCGCAAGAGAAAATCACCGCGCTCGCCGATGCCAAAGAGTACGCGCACATTCGCAGCGACCTGACGCGCATTGCCATCTTAGCCACGCTGCTCATTGGCGCGATGTTCGCATTCTGGTTTTATCTACCACGTTGACCGCGCATCCGCTCAAAATAAAAAAGCAGACGGGCAAACACAATCAATGTGTTTGCCCGTCTCCTTTTCCTATCCCAATGACCAATTACGAATTACCAATTACCACTAACGCCTCCAACGCCAACCGATACCCTACCCACCCCAAGCCACAAATCTGTCCGCGACACACAGGCGCGATGAGTGAGCGGTGACGAAACTCTTCGCGCGCATGAATGTTCGAGAGATGCACCTCAATCGTCGGCAGTTTCGTCGCGGCGATGGCATCGCGGATGGCGACGCTCGTGTGTGTGTAGCCACCCGCGTTGATGACGATGCCCTGCGCCCATGACAACGCGCCTTGAATCTCATCCACCAACACGCCTTCGTGATTGGATTGCTTGATGCGTAACTCGATAGGCTGTTGCGTCGCCCACTCCATCAAACGCGCATTGATTTCATCGAGCGTCAACGCGCCATAGATGCTCGGCTCACGCGCGCCTAACATATTCAAGTTGGGACCATGCAACACCAAAAATTTCATGCAGCGGCTCCTCTTAGAGAGTGTTTTGAAATTCAGACCCTAAAGGTTTTTCTGGCGAAGCGGGTTCACAATTTGCGC
>CAZDYP010000029.1:0-11130 GCA_964509505.1 uncultured Anaerolineae bacterium
TGTTAGTTATTCATTGCTTATCAAACAACAAACCCGCCACACGGCGGGTTTGTTGCTTGAAAAGGTCGGCGCTTTAGTGAATTTCCAATGTTGACTCCATTGGCACGCATCGCTGCCACCACTCATAACAGCGGATAAGCCCAATCGCGACCCCAGCGGTTATTTCCCCGATGCTTTTGTTTTTCTTCGCGCGCTTCGCCTCTGCGCGATGCAATAGTCCCAACTGTGTAACTCCTAAGCTGTGAATGCGACCTGAGGAAAATCAGAGAAAAAGCTGTTCATCATTTCACCTCTTCCTTCTTTCTTCTTTCCTCCACCAGCTCCCACAACCGATTCGGCGTTATCGGTATCTCGGTAATCTCAATCGCGTAATCTGCCAGCGCATCCTCCAACGCTTGCGCGAACAACGCCCCGACAGGAATCGCGCCTGCCTCGCCCGCGCCCTTCACGCCGAGCGGATTCCACGGCGATGGCGTCTCGACATGCTCAATCGTTATCGGCGGCACTTCCATCGCCGTCGGCACAAGGTAGTCCATGAACGACGCGCTCAATAGTTGCCCCTCTTCGCTGAATGCGAGCTTCTCATAGAACGCATTGCCGATGCCTTGCGCGACGCCACCTTGCACTTGTCCTTCCAAAATCATTGGGTTGATGACCTTGCCGCAATCATGCACGACGACGTACTTCAGAATCTTGATTTGCATCGTATCGGGGAATACCTCGACGATCATCGCGTGCGCGCCGCTCGACGTTGCGCCGCTTTGCGGACCGAAGTAGCGCGTCGCTTCGAGACCTGGCTCTGTGTTCGGCGCAACAGCTCCGCGCAACGGATTCGCTTTCGCCGCAACCGCACCTAACGCAATGCTTTTCTCTGGCACGCCCTTCACTTGCACGCGCCCATTCACCAACTCCAAATCCGTTTCGCCCACCTCGAATAAATCTGACACGATCTTCAACGCGCGCTCGCGCACCGCTTTCGCCGTCTCGTAAATGGCTGTGCCTGCGACCACCGCGCCGCGACTCGCAAACGTGCCGACGCCCCAATGAAACTCCGCCGTGTCGCCCGTCACGATGCGCACATCGCGCACATCCACCCCGAGTTGGTCGGCGACGATTTGCGCGAACGACGTGAAGTGTCCTTGCCCTTGCGTGCCGACGCCCGTCGCCACCGTCACCTTGCCGCTTGGCTCGACATGCACGCGCGCGCCCTCGTAGGGTCCGATGCCCGTGCCTTCCACGTAACACACGAGCCCGATGCCAACGTGTCGCCCCGCCGCACGCAACTTCGGTTGTTCCTCTGCAATGAATTTGTGATAGTCAATCGCCTCCAGCGCTTTGTCCAACACGGCGGGATAGTTGCCGCTGTCATAGCGCAGCGGCGCGAAGTCTTGATAGATGAGTTCGTTGTGGTATGGGAACTCGTCGGGTTGGATGAAGTTGCGGCGGCGAATCTCGGTGCGATCCATGCCCAACTCTTTCGCAGCGCGGTCGAGCAACCGTTCCATCACGAACACGCCATGCTGTCGCCCCGCGCCGCGGTATGGGCTGACGATGGTCTTGTTGGTGAAGACCGCTTTGAACTCCGAGTAGTAGTGCGGCACTTTGTACATGCCGAGCAACGTGCATTGCGAGTTGAGCGGCACGGTCAAGCCATACGGAATGTATGCGCCTGTGTCGTGAACGAATGTGTCTTTGACTGCGAGGATTTTGCCATCGCGCGTGACTGTCATCGTCGCGTCGTGAATCTGGTCGCGCTCCTGATTCATCACCCAAAAATTTTCGCGGCGGTCTTCAATCCACTTGATGGGGCGCGCGAGTTGCAACGCCGCCCACGGAATCAGCACCTCTTCGGGATAGAACATCATGATCTTCGGACCGAAGCCGCCGCCGATGAACGGCGCGATGACGCGCACTTGATGCTCGGACAAGCCCAACATACCCGCGAGTCCATTGCGAATGACGACGGGCGCTTGCGTCGAATCCCAGACGGTAAGTTGTCCGATGCGCGGCTCCCATTGCGCGACGATGCCGCGCGTCTCCATTGGGGCTGAAGCCCCGTGGTCGTAATAGAAGCGACGGCGCACGACCACCACATCGCCCAGACCTCGCGGGTCTCCATCCTTCGACAAGCTCAGGATGCTAAGACCTGCGAGGGCTAAATCGCCCTTCGTTTGGACGACGTGCGCGCCGAGGTTCGAGCCAACATCCTCATGCACCAATGGCGCATCCGTATCCAGCGCGCGTTCCATGTCTGCGACGACGGGCAATGGGTCATAGTCAATCACGACATCGTTGAGCGCATCTTCGGCGATGTAACGACTCTCTGCGACGAGCATCACGACGGGCTCGCCGACATGTCGCACCTTGTCTTTGGCGAGTGGCACTTGCGTGCGCTGGTTGAACGTAATCTGCTTGATGGGCGGCGGCGGCACGAGCAATGGACCGGGCTGCCAATATGCGCCGAGGTTGTGCGCGGTGTACGCGGCGACGACGCCTGCACGCTGCAACGCCGCCGACACATCAATACTGTTGAGGCGCGCGTGTGCGTACGGGCTGCGCACGAATGCGACGTGCAACATGTTCGGCAAATTCACGTCATCCAGAAACAACGCGTGACCCGTGAGCAGTTTGGGGTCTTCATTACGCGGGATACGCGAACCGAAATAGCGAGTGGTCATAAAGTCTCCAGTGTTCAGTGTTCAGTGACCAGTTTTCAGTGAACATGCCTGACTGAACACTGAACACTGCATCCTGTTATTGCGCCGACTAGGCTTTGACATCCCCTACTGCCTCATCTACAATCCCTGCCATGAATGAAAAAGAATTCTGGCGGCGCGTAATGATGGCTAACGAGGCGGGTGTGAAACTCGAAATTGTCGGCGGCGTGCCGCTGTGGGAATTTTTTCCTGCCAAGCGTCATCAAATGACGATTGACCGCATTCGTGATTCACTGAAGCGTAAGCCTCCCAAACGCAACGGCAAAGCCAAGTGTGGTTGCATTCACCTCTCCGATGTGTACATCAAGTTTCCTGATGGCTCCATCAAGCGCCCCGACATCTCCATCTTTTGCCGCGAGCCTGACGAGGAAGACGAAGCGATTACGCTTGTGCCAGAAGCCGTGATTGAAATCGTCAGCCCCGGCTACGAAGCCAAAGACCTCGAATTCGCCCCGCATTTTTATCTCTCACAAGGCGTCAAGGACGTGGTCATCTTCGACCCCGAAACGCTCCTCGTGTTGCACGTGCGTAAGCAAGGCGCCCAGCGACGCACCTCTCCGCTGAAACTTGAACTTGAGTGCGGCTGTCAGGTCGTGATTTGAGGTCGTCAGTCGCTTCATAAGCATAAAGGCGCAAAGACACACAACGGTCACGAAGTTTTTCTCTGTCCCCTTAAGGGGATTGTGTTCTTCGTGACACCTTTGTGTTTTATTTTAATGCCGCCAATTTTACCGCTTCCACGATATTCTGATACCCCGTACATCTACACAGATTCCCCGAAATCGCCGCGCGTATCTCTTCTTCGCTTGGATTAGGATTCTCTTTGAGAAACGCGATGAGTGTCATCAAAAAGCCCGGCGTGCAGAAGCCACATTGCAAACCATGCGCTTGTTGGAATGCGGCTTGCAATGGGTGTAGATGTTGTTCGTCTGCGGCGAGTCCTTCGACCGTCGTGAGCGTATGCCCATCCGCCTGCACGGCAAATATGAGGCACGAGCGCATCGGCTCGCCATCCACCAGAATCGTGCACGCGCCGCACACGCCATGCTCACAGCCAACGTGTGTGCCTGTCAAGCCAAGCTCGTGGCGAATGAAGTCGCTCAACAGCAGACGAGGTTCTACCTTGCGTTGATAGATTTGGTCGTTGACGATCAGTTGGATTTTGTATGGTTCCATGTATGCCTCGAATTTTTCAACACGAAGCAGCACAAAGAAAATTTGTGTGCTTTGTGCAGCTTTGTATCTTCGTGCTTAATTCTTTTCTATGCGTGCCAATGCCTTCTCCAACACCCGCACCGTCAACACCTTTGCAAGATGACGACGAAAGTCGGCGGAGGCGTGTATGTCGCTGGATGGGGCGAGCTCGGATGGCGCGGCTTCGGCGACGGCGCGCAATATGTCGGATGTGGGTATTTGCCCGATGAGCGCGCGTGTCGCGTGTTGTATGCGCATGGGTTGAGGACCGACGCCCAAGCAAACGAGACGCGCATCGCTGCATCGTCCTTGCGTATCGAGTGTGACGATTGCAGCGACGCCCGCCAGCGCGTAATCGCCGTGCCGCCGACTCACTTCGTCAAACGCCCATCCCGTGCGCGAAGACATTGCGGGCACTTGAATTTCCACTATCATCTCATTCGGTTGCAAGGCGGTTGTGAACAAGCCCGTGAAGAAATCGCGCGCGTTCACCCAACGCTCACCTTGCGTGCTTTGCAACTTGAAGCGCGCATCAAGCGCCATCATCACCGCAGGCAACTCGGCGGCGGGGTCGGCGTGGGCGAGGCTGCCGCCGATGGTGCCGCGATTGCGAATCTGCGGATGCGCGATGAAAGGCATCGTCTCCGCGAGTAGAGGCGCGTGTTTCGCAATGACATCCGATTTTTCGACGTGGCGCTGTCGCGTCATTGCGCCGATGCTCACTGTGCCTTGACTCTCGCCAATGTATGACAACGCAGTGATGCGATTGAGGTCAATCAACATAGCGGGCGTCGCCAAGCGAAAATTCATCACAGGCACCAGGCTCTGTCCGCCCGCCAGCAACTTCGCGTTGTCCGCGTTGGCGCGCAACAGCGCCAAGGCTTCATCTATCGTTGTTGGGGCATGATATTCAAATGCGGCTGGTTTCATAGCAATCTTTGGGGTAATTGAATTGGTGATTGGTAATTCGAACCTCGCTCACACCAATGACTAATTGCCAATTACTTTTTCATCCGCGCCAGAATCGCTATCAACTTTTCGTCACCGCCTGCAGGCGGTTGCCAATCCACATGCACTACTGACGCGCCTTGCGTTTGTAAACTCTGCGCGAACATTTCGAGCCCGACGTTGATGGCCGCGACGGGCTGACGCAAGTCAATCGGCGGGTGTGTGTGTCGTTTGAGCTGGCGCGCTAAGGCGGCTGCGTATTTCACGGCGGCCGTGTGATCCGTCTCGACGTGCGCGCCCGCCTCACGGAAGCGCGTGAGCTGTGTCTCCACGTTTTGTGGGTCGGCGTCCGTGCCAATCACGGTGACGATCACTTCAAGCGGATTTTTGATTTTTGATTCTTGATTCTTGATTTCAGCGATGACAGGCGCGAGTGCGCTGGCGGGGTCGGCGTGCGCGCCATAGCCCAACACCACATCGAGCAAGATGAGCGCGGTTTCAGGATCGCTCGCTTCTTGGCGCAGACGACGTATCCGCAAATCGTGGTCAATCATCGGATGCAAACGTCCGACCATGAACTCGTCGGCGCCAAGGTCAATAATGGTGTGTTCTTTAGAGTAATGGGTAATGGGTAATGGGTAATTGGGATTGAGCGGTGTGTTGGAATAGACATCGCCGAGTTCGTCGCGCAAGATGAGCAACGCTTCGTAAGCAAGCGTGCCCCCCGAATACAAGCCGCGTAGATATTTTTGTGAGGGCGCAAAAACTGGTAATTGGATATTGGGTAGTGGGTATGGGGTATTGGAGAGTTCAACGGCCAGTGTGGCGGCGTCGCTTAGTGTGCGCGCCATGTAGAGACGATTCGTTGAATCGTCTTTGCCAGCATAGCCGATGAAATCCACGACGATGGGCTTGCCTGTCTGTCGCGCGGCGCGCAAGACATGCTCCGCAACGCTAGCTGACGGCGGCTTCGAGATGAGGACAATGACAGCAGTTGCGCTATCGTGCGTGAGCGCGTGTAACGCTTGCAGCGTCGTGATGGCGTTTACCTCATCGGAAAGATCGTGGCTGCCCGCGCCGATGGCGTGGCTGATGCCCGCGCCGAGTTGGTGAATGCGCGACACGACGGTTTGGATGCCTGTGCCGCTTGCGCCGATGATGCCGATGCTGCCGCGTCGCACGTGGTTGGCAAAGCCGAAGCCAATGCCGTTGATGAGCGCGGCGCCGCAATCGGGGCCCATCACCAGCAAATTTTTTTCGTGTGCTTCACGCTTCAACGCCACTTCAGCAGCGCTGGCTACGTTGTCGCTATAGAGAAATACGTGACGACCCAAACGCAGCGCCTCGCGCGCGACGCCTGCCGCATAACGCCCAGGCACGGACACTAACACCCATTGCGCCTCGGGCAACAGCTGCGCCGCCGTTTCGAGACTGCGCGGGCGATAATTGTTGGCGAGGTTCGTACGACGGCGCGCAAGCAGCGCGTCCACCTGCGCGAGCGCGTGCGCAGCCGCTGCGTCATCCCGCGCTTTGATGGCAATGATCAAATCTTCGGGGCGAGTTTGTTTCGCTTCGTTGGTCAGCAAATCACTTTGCTGCAACACCTCTTGATTCGCAGGCGTGCCCATCACCACGCCCGCGTCGAGGACGTTGGGCAATGCGGCTAACGCTTTTTGCAGCTGCATCAACGTCACCGAATCGTAATAGGCGCTGCGTCGAATTTCGGCGCGAACGATAGGCATGGCGCATCTCCTCTAGCGAAACATGAACCAATGAGTTCGTGTGAAGCGCATTTTATCTTACTCTAGGACATGCGACAAGCCTCAGCGAGTTTTGGCGCTCGTTCCGTGCGCGTGATACAATCACGCGCGGGCAATTTGCCCGCGCGTGTATTAGGTGGTGTGTGGTTGCGTCCCGGCGATTTGTAGCAAGAGTTATTACCCAAGACGCCGGGACTGTTAAAAGAGCTCGGCTTACTCTAACCCATACGAAAGGAGGTTACATCTCACCTACCAATCACTCATTACCAATTACCAATTACCCCCAAACATGTTGCAGGAGGAGAAACCATGAAGAAACTCAGTGTATTGATACTGACAATTGTGGCGCTGTCGCTTGTCGCGTGTGGTCCCGCGGCGACGCCAGTGGCGCCTGCCCCGACCCAAGCGCCCGCCGCGGCGCAGCCCACAACGGCACCTGCGCCTACGCAAGCGCCCGCCGCGGCCGCGCAGCCAACCAAAGCACCGCTCAAAGGCGAGCTCAATTTGCTTTGCACGCCGCAAGAAGAATGGTGCGCGGGCATGAAGAAAGAATTTGAAACGGTGTATCCCGGCGTGACCGTGAATTACATTCGCTTGTCGTCGGGCGAATCGCTCACGCGCTTACGCAACGAGAAAGCCAATCCGCAATTCGACATCTGGTGGGGCGGACCTGCAGATTCGTTTATCGCGGCGAAACAAGAAGGCTTACTCGAAACCTACAACTCACCCGGGTTGGCGAACATCATTGACCCGAAGCTGATGAAAGATGCAGACAACACGTGGGCGGGCATCTATGTCGGTTCGTTGGGGTTTGCGACCAACACCGATTTCTTGAAAAAGAATCCTAGCGTCAAAGCGCCGACTTCATGGGATGAGTTGACGGCCGCTGCGCTGAAGAACCAAGTGACCATCGCGCATCCCGCCTCATCAGGCACTTCTTACACGGCAATGTGCACGGTCATGCAGCTTCGGGGTGAAGCGAAGGGCTGGGATTACATGAAGGCGTTTTCAGCCAACGTCTTCCAGTACACGAAGAGCGGCGCTGCGCCCGCGACGCTCGTCGGGCAAGGCGAAGCAGGCGTCGGCGTCGTGTTCTCGCACGACATCGTGGCCGCGCAAGAGAAGGGCTTGCCGTTGCAGCTGACGTTCCCGGCCGAAGGCACGGGCTACGAGATTGGCGCGATGGCCATCGTGAAAGGCGCGAAGCATCCCGACCTTGCCAAGGCGTGGTTCGATTGGGCGCTTGATCCGAAGACGCAAGAGCTCGGACCAAAATACAAAGCGTATCAAGCGCCGACGGTGAAGGGCGCGAAAGCGTCGAAGCCCGAACTGCTGCAGGTGAAGCTGATCAACTACGACTTTGATTATTGCGGCAAAAATAAGAAGGCATTCGTGGACAAATTCAGTAATGAGATCGCGAGCGCTGACAAAGCGAAATAGTCAGCGTATCCCCGCCCACTGCAAGGCCGCACGTTGCATACAACGCGCGCCCCTGTTCCGTCTCGTGCAATTGCACACGCAACCCTAACAATTCGAGTAACTTCCGCTTTTGTTCGTAGGTAGGGTCGGCGTCTAACCGCGAGCGTATCATGGCCGCTAATGCCTTGATGCGCTCGCGGTCATCGTCTGTCAATTCCGTTTGCGCTAATGCCGCCGCGAGTGTCTCCCGCTCGGCGGTCAAGGCGTCTCTTTGTTTCCCCGCTCCGCCACTGCGCGTAAGCTTCTATACTAACTTTTCTGCGTTGGTCAACAGCCCTTTCACCCGTTCCCGCCGCAACCTCTTTGGGCGGGAAGTGGTTTCTTAATCGGGTCACGCTCGCGGTCTGTCCGCGTTCATGCGCGCATCGGACCATTCGACTATCGTCCCGTCACCATTGGCTTCCTCAAACAATTTCAACGCCGCCAGCAGTACCGCGCGTTGTTGTGCGCGGTCGTATGGCGCACCTAACGTTCTGCCAAGCAAATTCGGTGTGAGGAGCAAGCGTGGCACTTTCATTGCTGCCAAGCGGACGCGAAACGCGCGAATCCCAATCATCACCGTCGGAATGCCCGCTGCTTCCAACAACCGCGCCAAATGTCCCACGGACATGTGACACACCGGTCAGGCAGGGACCAAGAGCGCCAAGTCAACTTGCTGTTGCTTGAACAACGAGACCCATTGTGGTCCTGTCTCGTTCAACAAACGTCGTTGCGCCGTCGCGCCCACGAATGAGTAGGCGTGCGGCGCCAGCTCGCCAATGATACCCTCTTGTTGCAATTCTACCGCTCGCTCCAGCGGAAAGACCACGTTTGGGTCCAGCTGCGCGGCGCGAATATCATACCCGCCATGTCGCACACGCAGTTTTTCGCGTGGGGTGTGGATGGGAATGGCTGTGAGCGTCGGCGCTTCTTTGAGAAACTCGTCAATCCGCCGCATCGCTTCGTCCTGCGTCATGTTTTTGACGCCCAACGGTTCGGGGTCGTGACCTTCTACGAAGAATCCACTCGAAGACACCAACACCAGCCGTGAGTGCGTCACAGGTTTACGGAGTGGCGCGAAAGGCACATCGTCGTATTTCCAGGCGCTCGGCGTGGAGTAACTGCGTAGCTGCCCAGTGCGTACGTGATCAATCACGCGCTCAAAGTTGCCATCGTCGAAGGCATCGCCCAGCTTCCACAAGAGGTCTTGGAAGAACTGCGCGGCGTCTTCGTTCGACAAGCTCTTGAGGAATTTGAAATTCAAATCAGTGCGCGAACCATACGAGAACGAATTTTTGAATGCTTCGAATGATTCGGTTTGCGGTGTGTTTTGTTCAGTCATTGAGTTTTTTCCCTTCAAATTTTTTCAAGTTTTCGGCGCCATCGCCCCCCATCAGCTTCCAAAATGGATAACAAGCGTCGCGCGGTTATAACTGCGCGACGCTTGTTATGTGCTCAACGCTCAGTCATTACTTGATTGCCAGCGCATTCGGCGGGCTCGCCACGCCGCCTAGTTTGTTCAACGGCGCAGAGGTGAAGAAAAATTCGTACACCGCATCCGCTGCGCAATCGGCTGCCAAGGCTTCGAGGTTGAACATCTCGCCTAGTGGCAACCCGAACAATGGCAACAAGGTCTGATGTAAGAAACCAAACTGCGGGTCGGGGGGCCACGCTTCAATGGAGGTGTTGTCCGAGGCGACGGCGGCGAAGTGGTTGTCCCACAGAAAGCGCAACGTCTCATCGCTTTGCTCCAAGCCGATACATTGGAAATTCATGGAGTGTCCCAACTCGAAGCGTTCGCGTGGCGTCAGGGTGTTATACCATTCCATCCAACCCGTGCGAAACAAAAGCACATCGCCCATTTGGAATTGCACGCCTTGTGACCGCGCGGCTTCGGTGAATTGCGCGACCGTGATCTTGTAATTGGTGTGTGGTGCGGCGGCGACGCCATTCGCCTTCGCCCAGCGCGCAAAGTCCACCAACACGCCACGCCCGGCAAGGCCTCGTCGCGCCCAATGCTCGATGCCATTGAGCGTTCCAGCTTGACCTGTGATCTGCTCATCGCGCACACCGTTATAGAAACCATATTGCGGATGCCCGACGTGCGTCAGGCCATCCCATTGCGTTGACGCTTGAGTATTCCAGTTGTCGAAAACGTCGTCGTGACCGGTGTGGCTGCGATGCTTGATGGTGTGGCGCAACGTCTCGCGGAAGAAGAGGGGTGTCGTTGGTTTTTCGAGCTCCCAATTCAGCGCAAAGACCGCCCCCTTTTTCACGAGCCGCGCGCCCGCGACCACGCGCTCCGCCGTGAGCCAGTTAATCGTGCCGATTTGATCGTCGTCGCCCCACAAGCCCCACGCGGAACGCGGCGGATTGCCGGACTTGACTGGTAATTCATCGTACGTAGGAATAGGAGAAGGCATAGTATTTCCTTTTTAGGCTCTGCTGACTTTGCTGTAGAACGCTCGCGGTGAATGGTCACATCCACCGGGAACGTAGTACGTTTTCTAAACATGAGCGCCAAAGTCTTGCATATAAACCGAAGCCCTCGTACCTAACGAGGGCTTCTGATTTTCAGCTTGGCTTGCGAAGGCTGCGCCGTGAGGCGCCCACGTAAAAATCAGTTATGATGCGCGCCCAAACATCGGCGCGAGCTTCATGGCAAACATCATATCGCCGCCCAGTTTCAGTTTGCCCGATGAGAAAGCGGCCATCGCATTCAGCTTGCCGCTAGTCATGTCGAGGAAGTCTTGCTTCGCGATGGTCAATGTCAACTTGGGTGACGCCGCTTTGCCTTGCGCCATCTCTAGTGCGCCGTTCTTGATGGTCAAATAGAAATCGCCGCCGCCTTCACCCGTGAGGCTGTATTGCACGACAGCATCTACACCCGCCGCTTTGTCCGCTTGAAACGCGCTTTTCATGCCTTCCATGATTTGCTCAATACTTGGTGAGGGGTTGCTCATGATAAATCTCCTTTAATCATAGAGTAGGATAGTCCGACGGCGTGAATTGTATTCGGCTTTGGAGGTTTGGCAAGTTGCGCCCGCTGCGTG
>CAZDYP010000029.1:11230-13818 GCA_964509505.1 uncultured Anaerolineae bacterium
GCTATGCGCCAGATTCGTTTACTGTTAGCGGATGATCGCGCGGAAGTGCGCGCAGGGTTGCGTTTGCGGTTGCGTCGTGAAGCCGATTTCGAGATTGTAGGCGAAGCCGCTTCAAGCGCGGAAGCCATCCAGCTCGCGTTGCGCGCACAACCCGACGTGATTTTGATTGAACCAATGATGCGCGATCAGGGCGGCGTCTATGCGATCAAACAAATTGCCGCGCAACTGCCGCATACGCGGATTGTCGCGCTGACGACGGTTGCCGATACATTGCTGCGCATGACGCTGCGCGACTTAGGAGTGCAACACCTCTTGGACAAAGGCATCGAGTCGCATCACTTGATTGATGTGCTGCGGAAAGCAGCGCGCCCTTCAGACTCCCAGAGTTCATAACACTTGGCAAGTCTGGGGAAGCGATGGGCAGCCGTGAACGGCTCTGCGTGTATGGGGTTCGCTCAACGGCTGCATAATTCGCTCATGCATAGAAAGTGCGCAACCGTCCCTGGCTCGCGCGGGACTCCCGTTGCTCGCCAATCCCGCGCCATGGGCGGTGGCTGTGACCATCCACTGCGAGCGCAGCGCTATTGCTAAACATGAGCGGCATAATTTTATATTGAATCCTCGCTACGAGGAGGGGGATATTTTATGGCTAAATTTAACTTCAATCGCCGCAAATTTTTCACGACGATGGGCGCGGCGGGGTTGGGCTTGGGGTTGGCGGCGTGCAATGCGCCGGGCTCGGCGTTGACGCCGGCTGCGCCGATGCCAGGCATGTCCAGCACACCCGCCAGCGCCAGTCCGCAGCAGGGACAGCCAGCACACGACATGGACGCAATGCACGAGAAGGGCGTCAAGGAGTTCATCGCCCAGCTCGCGCAGAACAACAAAATTTTCTGGCCCCCCAAGTTGCCGTTCAAAATGGAGGGCGACACGAAGGTGTTTGAAATCACGTGCAAACCTGTGACGTGGGAAACGAAGACGGGCGAGAAGGTGCAAGCGATGAGCTACAATGGCGTCGTGCCAGGTCCCGAAATTCGCGTGACCGAAGGCGACAAGGTGCGCGTCGTCGTCAAGAACGAATTGAAGGAAAGTACCTCGATTCATTGGCATGGCGTGCATACGCCGAACAAAATGGATGGTGTGCCTTACGTCACGCAAGACCCCATCAAGCCGGGCGCGACGTACACTTACGAATTTGTCGCCAAACCTGCGGGCAGCCACATGTATCATTCGCATCACAACGCGCACGAGCAAGTGACCAAGGGGTTGTTGGGCGCGTTCATCGTGGATCCCAAAGACAAAAGCAAAGAGCCGAAGTATGACAGCGACTACGTGATGATTCTAAATGATACGGGTATTGGGCTCACCATCAATGGGCGCAGCTTTCCCGGCACAGGCGCGATTACGGCGAAGCAAGGCGAAATCGTGCGGGTGCGCTTCATGAACGAAGGCGACCTGATTCACCCGATGCATTTGCACGGCTATTACATGCAGGTCATCGCGCAAGACGGCGCATTGTTCGCCAACCCATATTACTGCGACGTGTTGAACATCGCGCCTGGGCAACGCTTCGATGTCCTCATCAAATGTGACGAGCCAGGCGTGTGGGCATTCCACTGCCATGTCCTTAGCCACGCCGAATCGCCGCATGGCATGTTTGGCATGGTGACAGCCATTGTCGTGCAGTAAGTCATTCAAAGCTGCCAACAGAAACGTGGCGGGTGAATCATCCGCCACGTTTTATTTTTGTTTTGCGCTTCCCTCTGCTTAGGTTAAACTATCGCCCGATTCATGAGACGAAAGGAGTGGAGGATGAACCTAGATGAACTCAAGGGGTTTGCCAAACGCGTGCGACGCGAGATCGTACTGATGACGACAGAAGCAGGCTCTGGGCATCCCTCGTCGTCGCTCTCGACGGTGGAGATTTTGACGGCGCTCTATGCGGGCGGTGTGATGCGCCACGACCCGCAAAATCCACAATGGGCTGACCGTGATCGGTTCATCATGAGCAAAGGTCACGCTGCGCCTGCGCTGTATGCGGTGCTAGGCGAGTGCGGTTACTATCCTAAAGAATGGAATTTGACGCTTCGCAAGCTCGGCTCGCCGCTCGAAGGGCATCCGAATATGCGGCGCTTGCCCGGCGTGGAGGCGTCAACGGGGTCGCTCGGTCAAGGGTTATCCATTGGCATCGGTCACGCACTCGCCGCGCGCATGGACAAGCGCGACTATCGTACCTATGTCATGATTGGCGATGGCGAAAGCGATCAAGGGCAAGTGTGGGAAGCGGCAATGACGGCGGCAAAATACAAACTCAGCAACCTAGTGTGCATTGTGGATCGCAACGGCTTTCAACAGAACGAAGCAACCGCCCAGATCATGCCCGCGCTCGAACCGCTCGCGGAGAAATGGCGCGCGTTTGGTTGGCGCGTCGTCGAGATTAATGGACATGATTTAACATTGGTGCTGGAGACGTTAAGGCAGCTCAAGTCCAGCGCCGACCAACCACAGGTCATCATCGCGCACACGGTCAAGGGCAAAGGCGTCTCATACCTCGCCGACGATCAGACACACGCGCACTTCCACGGCAT
>CAZDYP010000029.1:13918-36365 GCA_964509505.1 uncultured Anaerolineae bacterium
GAAGCGCTGTTGGAGCTGGGCAAAGAAAATCCGCACATCGTCATTGTGGATGCGGATGTGCAGAACTCGACGCGCGCCGAAGCCTTCGCCAAAGCGTTCCCTGAGCGTGCAGTGCAAGTGGGCATCGCAGAGGCGAATATGGTTGGCGTCGCGGCGGGACTCGCCGCGTGCGGAAAGATTCCATTCATCGCGTCGTTTGCGGTATTCGTGATGGCGAATGCGTTTGACCAACTTCGCATGTCCATCGCGTTCCCACGCATGAACGTCAAAGTCGTTGGTAGTCATGCGGGCATCAGCATCGGCGAAGATGGGCCCTCGCAAATGGGCATCGAAGATATCGCGTTAGCGTGCGCGTTGCCGGGCTTCGTCGTCGTCGTGCCGAGTGACGAACATGCGACGCGCGCTGCGACGCGCGCCATCGCCGCGCACGAGGGCCCCGCGTATTTGCGAACGGGGCGCCCCAAGACGCCGATTATCTATGAAGATGGCTGCAAAAATTTTGCATTGGGCAAGGCGATACAGGTGCGCGACGGCGACGACGTGACCATCATCGCCAATGGATTGATGGTGTCGAAAGCGCTAGAAGCCGCAGAGATGCTCGCGCAAGAAGGCAAACAGGCGCGCGTGCTTGATATGCACACGGTCAAGCCGCTTGATCACGAAGCCATCGAAAAAGCGGCGCGCGAAACGAAGGGCATCGTCGTCGCGGAAGAGCATCTCATTCGCGGCGGACTCGGCAGTTACGTCGCCGCATCGGTGGGCGAGAATTATCCGACGCATTTGCGCTTCATCGGGTTGGATGACACTTACGCGGAGTCAGGCACGCCCGACGAGCTGCTCGAAAAATATGGGCTGACGGCGAGGCACATCTTGAACTGCGCGCGTGAGATTACGCACATGCGATGATAAGATTGCGGGGCAATGCTAACCTTCCTCGCTGGCTATGTATCTATCACCATGAGTAGCGCGTTTCATTCAACGGGGAAACCATCTCTATTCTTACCCAAACAGCTTTGCAACTCTATTGCGGAAACATACTCATCTCGCGTCATCTGCCGAAACCATGTCTATTCTTACCCAAACAGCTTTGCACCTGTGGACGCGCAAACTCAGCGCGTTTGGCATGCCATTACTCCTGGTATGGCTCTTGCTGCGCGTGGGGCAAGTCTCGGCGGAACCGCAAGCGCCGCTGCTCGTGCCTGCGGGCTTCAGCGACACAGCGGTCACCAATGTGAGTCAGCCAACGGCGCTGGCGTTTACACCCGATGGGCGCATGTTGGTCACGGGTCAGGATGGACGCTTGCGAGTGTATCTCAACGGAGTGTTGACCACCGCGCTCGATTTGCGGATTGGCGACAAGGTGTGCAACAACTTCGAGCGCGGTTTGTTAGGCGTGGCAGTGGATCCCAATTTCACTGTCACCCAATACATCTACCTCTACTACACGGCGAATCTGAGCAATACTACCAATGGGGGCGATTGTTCGGGCGCGCCGGCGGGCAATCAAGTGAATCGCGTTTCACGCTTTCTCTTGCCCAGCCACAACTTCGTCCTCTCGACCACCGAAGTGATTTTGATTGACAACATTCCTTCGCCTAATGGCAATCACAACGGCGGCGATTTGCATTTTGACGCAGATGGGCTGTTATATGCCAGTACAGGCGATGGCGGCGCGAACATGAACAACTCGCAGGATTTGAGCAACCTCGCAGGAAAAATTTTACGCATTGACGCGACAGGTGCTATCCCTGCCGCTAATCCGTATGCGAATGCCAGCGGCGCGCGCCGCTGCGGCGACCCCGCAGGCATACCCGGCGGCGTGGGCCCATGCCAAGAAATTTTGGCGCATGGGCTACGCAATCCCTTCCGGTTTGTTTTCCAACCCGGCACAAACCAGTTTCACATCAACGATGTCGGCGCTGGCACGTGGGAAGAAATCAGCATTGGACAAAGCGGCGCGAATTATGGCTGGCCCCTGCGCGAAGGATTTTGCGCGCGGAACTCAGCGACCAATTGTGGGCCCCAGCCAGTGACGATGACCAACCCACTCCATGCCTATCATCACAACACGGGTTGCGCCTCCATTACGGGCGGCGCCTTTGTGCCAACCAACCTCTGGCCCTCGCAGTACGAGGGCGCGTACTTGTTTGCCGATTACGTGTGCGGACGCATCTACGCGCTGACTACCACGAACAACGTCGTCTATACGTCTTCCTTTGGAACGAATTTGGGCGGGGTGACGACAATGCGCTTCGGACCTCACCTCAATACTCAAGCGCTCTATTACACGACGTATGGAAATGGGGGGCAAGTGCGCCGCATTGTCTATGTCGCAAACGCGAACCGTCCGCCCATCGCCGTCGCCTCAGCCTCTCCTTCCTTTGGGCTCAACGCGCCGCTCACCGTTTCTTTCAGCGCGTTGGGTAGCGTGGATCCCGATAACGACCCCATCACCTATACATGGAATTTTGGCGATGGCGCGTCGTTGAACAATACCACGAGCGTAACCGTCACGCACGTTTACACCGCTCTCGGCATTTATACGGCGACGCTCACCGCGCGCGACGCCTTCACGACCTCAGCGCCTGCGCTGGCGCGCATTGACGTGGGCAACTCGCCGCCCACGCCGACGATTGTCGCGCCGCTCACCAGCACGCGGTTTGCGGTTGGACAACTCATCACGTTGACGGGCAGCGCCTTCGATTTACAAGAGGGCATTATCACCAATACCTTGAGTTGGAACGTCATTCTGCACCACATTGATCAATTCAATCCAGGCAGCGCCCACACGCATCCTTTCCTGAGCGCGGTCGCCGGCAACAACGTAGTCTTTACTGCGCCCCCTCCCGAAGATTTGAACGCGACCGCCTTGAGCTATCTCGAAGTGCAACTAACTGCCATTGACTCGTGGGGGCTCGCGCGCACCATCACCCAAACTTTGCAGCCCAATCGCGTCCCGGTGAGATTTAACACGCAGCCGCCGACCATGACGCTCAGCGTCAACAACATCGCTATTTCCAACACGCGCACGCTCACGTCATGGGTAGGATATAATTTGAACGTGAACGCGCCTCTACAATTGGACAATCAAGGACAAAGCTGGATTTTGTCGGCGTGGTCGGACGGCGGCAACGCCGAGCACACCATCACGACGCCCGACGCGCCCATCACCTACACGGCGACCTTTACACGCGCGCTTAACGTGTGGCTGCCGCTGCTCATGCGTTAGCGTGGATTGACACAAGGAAATTCATGACGGATTCGCTGGTTGTGTTGATCGCTTCACCGCTTGAACCCGAACATGTTGCGACCATGCGCGCGGTTGGTCCACGCATCGAAGTGTGGCACGCGCCCGACTGGCTACCGCGCGTGCGCTCTGTCGCCGACCATCATGGTCATCCTTTGATGCGTGCGCCTGAACAGGAAGCGCGTTGGCGCGCAGTTGGCGCAAGCCGAGGTCTTGTTCGACGTGGATCATTCGCATTTGAATGAGCTGCCCATCGTTGCGCCGCGTCTCAAATGGAGGCAATGCGCCAGCGCGGGTATGGAGAAGTGGTATTGACATACGCCAAGCCCAACCACACCCCTAAGCCATAAGCGAGTCCTGACGATGCGCCCACTTGCAACAGTGGGCGCATGTGTTTTTCGTTCACGTTGGGCAAATCATCCAACACGGTTTTGAGCGGCGCGCATGCCCAGCCCTGCAACGCCTCGCGCAAAAATTGCCGACTCAGCGGCGTGGTGCGCAACAACGCCGGTTCGCTGACTCGTTTCACTATGTCAAAAGTGTGTTGGTCTTGCGCGTCGCCCGTGCGTAGCGTGACCAGCAGCGCTTGCCACACGTCGTCGCCTGCTGGCGTCAAGCCTGCGCCGCGCCCTAGCAAGCGCACGACGCACGCGCGTAGCCCATCTTCGTCGCAATGCTGCAGCGCTGTGCAAAGCGACGTCCACCACTCCACCGCTTCATCCCAAACGCCTTGTGCCTCGTGCCACGTCCACTCACTCAGCATGCTCGCGATGCGTTGCGCGGCCAGCGCTCGTTCTGCGTCGCGCAACGCGCGTCGGCGCGGACTCGGATTCCACCAGGCGCGCTCATCCCATTGCAGCGCTTCGTCGTCTAATGACGCCACACCCTCTCGCACGCGCACGATAGCATTCACCGACCAAGTGGGCAATGTAGCTGTAACAACGCGATATGCGCCTGCGTTGTCATGCGTCGTGATTGCCCACAAGATATCAGCGCTTTGCAACAGCAACGTCGCAGCGTAACGCGCGACGACACGCGCCGTCGTTTCGTCTTGACAAAAAAATTCTAGGAGTGGAATGCCGATGGAATTAGCCTTAATCACACCCATTGGTTTTCAACATCAGGTCACAAAGAAACCACGAAGCACACGAAAAATTTTCGCGCCACAGTCCGCTTATGAAGTTTCAGAAATTAATTCCATGATGGTGGGTGTAGGGCAAGTTTTTAACTTGCCCATCAGGACAAGTTTTGCGCTTGCCCATCAGGACAAGTTTTGCGCTTGCCCATCAGGACAAGTTAAGAACTTGTCCTACACCCGTGCGCCGTCCCTCTGTTTTTTTGAACCGTCAGTGGGTGTAGGGCAAGTTTTTAACTTGCCCATCAGGACAAGTTTTGCGCTTGCTCATCAGGACAAGTTTTGCGCTTGCCCATCAGGACAAGTTTTGCGCTTGCTCATCAGGACAAATTAAAAACTTGTCCTACACCTGTGCGCCGTCCCCCTGTTTTTTTTGAACCGTCATTAGAGGATTGTGCTTTTTTTGTGCGCTGCGTGTTGAAAGCAAAATCGTCATGCCCACGCCACCGCGCGACAGAACGCCGCCTCGCCGCCCTTGAACTTCCACGGAAACACGCCGAGTGTGATGCGCTTGTTGTGCAGCTCCTTCAAGCCTATGTCGCCGCCCATGTTCTCGACGTGTATGCAGTCGTGTGGGAACAGCGCGTTGTGTGTGAGCTGATAAGCCGATTCAGGAAACAGTTCGTCAATCTTATCTTTGCCAAACTTTTCCTCACAGCGGCGGCGCACCTTCTGCCAATGCTCCAGACCGCCCTTGCCGAGGAAACGGCCAATGGGCAAATTCATCGGATGGTCAGTGGAGATCATGTCCACGCCCCAGATGTGAATTTTCTTTTGCAAGAGCCAATCACAGATGCTGTAATGCGGGCCGGGATGGCGCTGGATGTAGCGCTCTTCGTCGGCTTCGGGTTCGAGGAATGAATACTTGCACCAGCCGGTGTGGATGAACAAGATGTCGCCTTCGCGCACCTCGACGCGCTTCTCGATGTCGGCGGGCGTGAAGATGTCCAAGTCGTCGAGCATGTCGCTCAGATCAACGATGACACCGGGACCATAGCACCACTCGATGGGAATCTGGTCAATCGTTTTGCCTTTGGTGACGAAGTGGCGCGGCGCGTCGAGGTGCGTGCCCATGTGATTCGAGGACATGAGGTATTGCGCGTTCACGCCATGCTCCGATTTGCGCTTGATGTACTTCACTTCAAACGGCGGATAGAAGGGCCAGAACGAACAATCTTGGTTGAGGGGTTGGGAAAGGTCGTAGATTTTCATAGCATCTCCTTACCAATTACTAATTACTTTTTACAATTGATGCTTCTCCGCAAAGGCAATCAACGCTTGCTCAAAGATCGCCATCGGCGGGCGCACCAGCCCCGCGCCAACTTGCCCCACGCCTGCGTCTTTGTGCGCGATGCCGGTGTTGACACGCGGGGTGAGGTTCTTCTCGATGACTTTGCGGATGTCAATGCCGACGGGCGTGCCGCGAAAGTCCAACGCGGGAATCGTGAACGCTTTGTGTTCGGCAGCAGTAATCTCGTACATTTCAAGCGTCGCGTTGAGCGCGTCTTTTGGCGTGCCGCTCACGAAGGTCACGATGGCGGGCGCAGTCGCCATCGCAAACGCGCCAATGCCTACGGTCTCGGTGATGGTGCTGTCGCCGAGGTCGCGGTTGGCGTCGTCGGCTTTGAAGCCGGGAAAGTACAAGCCTTGCGGCACTTCGGCGGGCGCGGTGAACCATTGATCGCCCAAGCCGCCAACGCGAATGCCGAAGTCGGTGCCGTTGCGCGCCATCGTCGTAACGATGGTGCTGCCCTCGACGCCATGCGCCACATCTGCCATCGCCTTGCAGGCTGCCATCACGGGATTGAGCGCGCTCAACGCGTTGTCGCCGATGAACTTCAACACATCACTCAAAGCGTTGGCATTCTTCGCCACTTTCGCAAGGTGTGGCGCGAGCGAGCGCAAGAACAACAATGAGCTAGCCTTATTGCGATTGTGTCCTTCATCGCCCATGTGCAAGGCTTCCGCGATCAACGCTTTGATGTCAATGCCACCGCTCGCTGTCAGCGCATCCGCCAGCATGGGCGCCAGCACCTCGTTCAGCCAGCGCAACTTCTTTAGCACGTCGTCGCTGTATGCGCCGTAGCGTAATACTTTGCCGTAACCTTCGTTGAGGTTGCAATAGGCGCGGTTGCCGTGCGTCTGGTTCTCGACGATATAGACCATCATACTTGGCGATGTGATACCCGCCATCGGACCGACGCTGGCGTGATGATGGTTCGGCTCGAATTGCACTTCGCCGCGCGCGACGATGGCGCGCGCTTCGGTTTCGTCCTTCGCGCGCCCCTCGAAGATGAGCGCGCCGATGACCGCGCCGCGCATGGGTCCCGACATGCGCTCCCACGTAATGGGCGGACCCGCGTGCAGCAACAAGTCGTCGCGCATGTTGGGTATCACGTCGCGCGCGCGCCCCATGCCAATTAGCACAGGGCGCGCTTCGATCATGCGCGTGACGGCGGTTTGATTGGCTTGTGTGATGTCCATGCTAAACTCCTCAGCGAATGTGAACAGTTCCAGTGAATAGTTCCAGTTCGCAACCTCTTTCCTTCGGCGATTTGCCCACTCGCGGCAAGCGCTATCGTTGTTCAAAGCCTTTTCCAAATTCCGTGTGAATGCGCGCTTATTTAGCCGCAGAAATCCCAAAAGGTCAAAGCGCTTGTTCGATACAAAATTATTAACGTTCCCGTATTTACGCCCCTCTTGAAACACGCTATAATCCGCGCAGTCTTGCGCCGTCAATTTTCATTACATGGTACAGTGGACGGCACACATTATACTATCGTTACCCCCACGAGGGTCTATCACAAACGAAGTTTGATTTGCAAGGAGGGACACCATGCGCATGCTAGGCATTGATATTGGCGGCACAGGCATCAAGGGCGCCGTCGTGGATGTGACGAAGGGCGAGCTCGTGACGGAACGCCATCGTTTGCTGACGCCGCAACCATCGAAACCGAAAGCTGTCGCAAGTGTAGTGGCGGAAATTGTCCAGCATTTTCAGTGGCAAGGTCCCGTCGGTTGCGCCTTTCCCGCCGTCGTGCGTCAAGGCGTGGTCTGCACGGCGGCTAATGTGGATAAAGAATGGATTGGCGTTGATGGGCAGAAGGCGCTGCAAGACACGCTGGGCTTGCCTGTCTTGTTGCTCAATGATGCGGACGCGGCGGGTATTGCCGAGATGCGCTTTGGCGCAGGACGCACTGAACCAGGCTTGGTGTTGATGATCACGCTTGGCACGGGCGTGGGCAGCGCGCTCTTTTGGCACGGGCAGTTGATTCCTAACTCGGAGCTCGGTCATCTGGAGATTCGCGGCAAAGACTCGGAGCTGCGCGTCTCCGACCACGCGCGACAAGCGAAGGGGCTGAGTTGGAAGAAATGGGCGAAGCGCTTGGACGAATACTTTGATACACTGGAGGCGTTGTTGTCGCCCGACTTGTTCATCGTCGGCGGCGGCGTGAGCAAGGAACACGAACGCTTTTTGCCGCGCCTGACGACGCGGGTGCGCGCGGTACCAGCGCAGTTTTTCAACGAGGCGGGCATCGTCGGCGCGGCGCTCGCGGCGGCGGATGTGTATGGCGATTCGCAGGGCGAGCCTTCGAGCAGTGAACCGTTGGTTGTGAAGAGTGAAACGTAAAGTGTGAGGCGTGGTGTGTGCGATGAGGCGACAACCCGTGTTTCGCAATGAAGGCGCGAGCGCGGGTTGTGTGCTTGTAACGGCTGCTAGCGACAACAGAAGGGAAGCGGATAAGCGGATTGAAGTAGGCGCAACTTTCCGTTGGTGGAACGTATGTTTGCCCACACCTAGACCCTTTGTTACAATCAATGCCATGACGATTGAATTTCCCGCTAACTTTTATCTAGGCAAAAAGGTTGACCTCAGCAATCACTCGCTCTTGGACGAGCCGCTCAATTACAATGCGCGCGATCTCACGACGCATGCCGTCATCATTGGCATGACGGGCAGCGGCAAAACGGGCCTCGGCATCACGTTCCTCGAAGAAGCCGCGCTCGATAGCATCCCTGCGCTCATCATTGACCCCAAAGGCGACCTCACCAATTTGTTGTTGACGTTCCCGCAATTGCGCCCCGACGATTTTTTGCCGTGGGTCGAAGAAATTCCTGCCGACGCCTTTGACGCTGCACCCAACGCTGGCGAATCAGTATCGCGCGTGAGTGAAGCGGCGCGCCTCGCCGCGCAATGGAAAGATGGTCTCGCGCAATGGGGGATCGAAGCGACGCGCATCCAACGCTTGCGCGAAACGGCGGACTTCACTATCTTCACACCAGGCAGCGAGGCGGGCGTGCCGCTCAACATTCTCGATGCCTTGCGTGTGCCTGCGCTCGCGTGGAGCGCCGACGCGGAAAATTTGCGCGACAAAATTCAAGGCATCGTCTCCGCGATACTCGGCTTGACGGGCAGCGAAGCCGACCCGCTGCGCAGCCGCGAACATATCTTATTGTCGCATCTCATCGAACATGCGTGGCGCGCGGGCAAAGACATGGACGTGGAGCAATTGATTCTCGGCATTCAGGACCCGCCCATGCGGAAACTCGGCGTGTTCGAGCTCGATACGTTCTTCCCGCCGAAAGACCGTTTCGAGTTGGCGATGTCGCTCAATGCGATTCTTGCCGCGCCGTCATTCGAGTCGTGGCTGCACGGTGAGCCATTTGAAGTCGAGACATTTTTCAAGTCGCCCCACGGCAAGCCACGCCATGCCATCTTCTACATCGCGCACCTCAACGACAGCGAGCGTTTGTTTTTTGTGTCGTTGTTGTTGCAACAAGTGCGCTCGTGGATGCGTATGCAGGCCGGCACAGGGCGCTTGCGCGCGTTGCTCTATTTCGACGAGATGTTCGGTTACTTGCCGCCCTATCCGCGCAATCCCGCGACCAAAGCGCCGTTGTTGTCTTTGCTGAAAACGGCTCGCGCTTATGGCTTGGGGCTAGTGCTGGCTACACAAAATCCGATTGACTTGGATTACAAAGCGTTGACCAACGCCGGCACGTGGTTTATCGGCAAACTGCAAACGCAATTCGACAAAGGGCGTTTGTTGGATGGTCTGCAAACGGTGGCGAATGAATCGGGTGTAGCGCTGGACCGCGAGCAATTGAACGACGCGATTGGCGCGCTCACCCCACGGGTCTTTCTGTATCACAACATCCATCAACCGCCGCCCATCGGTTTCCATTCGCGTTGGACGATGTCGTATCTGAAAGGACCACTCACGAAGACGCAGATTCGGCAATTGGTCGTGTCGTCAGAGGGTCGCACAGTCAGCGCGTCGCACAGTCAATTGACGGTCGCGCCGCCCCACACCCTTGTCGCTATGGCGCAAAGCGCGACGAGCGCCGCGCCAACGCCATACCTGGTTGACGCAACCAACAAGCGCACACGCGCGACGCGCAAAACGCAAACGCTGGCGGTACTCTCGCCCGACATCGCGCAATACTACTTGGAACTTCCAACCTCCAACCTCCCACTGCCCAATCCCAATGATGCCAGCGCACAACTTGTTGAGTCAACGACACAACCAACAGACCAAGCGATTAACGAACCAAGTGACCAATTGACTTATCAGCCCCACATTCTGGGCATGGCGACCGTGACGTTTGATGATCGGAAAACCGGCACACGCCATGCGCTCACTTATACACGCTTGCTTACGCCTACCGATCACCCACGCGCGCTCGATTGGGCGACGAGTGAGGCGTTGACGTTGGAACGCAGCGCGTTGCAAACCACGCCATCACAAACCGCGCCGTATGCCGAATTGCCTGCGGGTTTGGGCAATCCGAAGACGATAGCGGCATTGGAGAAGGCGTTCGCGCAATATCTGTATCGCGAGGCGGCATTGGTCTTGCGAAAGAATTCGACGCTCAAGGTGGTCGAAGCGCCTGACGAAAGCGAGCGCGTGTTTCGTCAGCGTTGTGCAGAGGCGGCGCGCATCGGCTTGGAAACCGAGCAGCAAAAAATCAAGGCGAAATATGGCAAGCAAGTGGACAAGCTGGCTGAACGACTTCAAAAATTGCAAAGCGCGTTGAGCGCCGAGAAGAAAGAATTAGAAGGACGCAAGAGCGAACAACTCTGGACGAATTTGGAATCGTTTGCGGCGTTGCTTGGCTTCGGGCATGTCTATCGTCCAATCTCGACGGCGACCCGCCGCCGCCGCGAGACGAAACAAAGCGAGACGCGCATCGAAGACACCGCAGAAACCATCGAGCAACTGCAACAAAAATTGACCGAGCTGCAAAAAGAGATGGACGCAGAACTGCAAGCGACGCGCGAGAAGTGGATCGCGGCGCAAGACCACATCGAGGAATTCAAAGTTATGCCGCGCAAGAGCGACATTCACATCGAGGCGTTTGGGATTGCATGGAGATTGATGTGATATGAGATTCCTTCGTCTCCTTATCCTTTTCTGCTTGTTGCTCATTGCTGCGCTCGTCTGGGGCGTCGCAGCGTATGAGACGACCTACGCCGAGCGTATTCACGAAGGTGTGAGCGCATTTGACGTGCCATTGGGCGGACTGACGCGCACTGAAGCGCGAGCTGCCCTGCACGCACAGTTTGCCAATGCGCCACTCGCACAGTCCGTCACGTTGCGTGACGGCGCGCAACGCTACATGCTCAGGTGGGCGGAGCTGGGCATTCGCATTGACGAGGACGCGTTGCTCAACACCGCATTCGCTGTCGGACGCGAGCATGATTGGTTTGCCAATGCGCGGACACAGTTCGATACATTGTGGCATGGGCGCAACGTCAACAGCTGGCTGGCGCTGGATGAAGGCGCGGCGCAAGTCGCGCTCAAAAAACTCGCGCGCCACATTGACCACGCGCCGCGCGATGCGACCGTTACGCTTATTGGGTTGCAAGTCGTCGCCGAACCGGCGTTGAATGGCCGTGCGCTCGATGTGGACGCGACGATTGAACGCATCAAAGCAACAGTGCTCAGTCAACCGTCGCCCGTCAACCGTCCCATATCCCATCCTGAGATTGAGCTTATCATCAATACCCTGTCCCCCATCGCGCGCGATGCGTCCGCAGCCGCAGCGCAGTTGCGCGCGATGGTGTCGTCGCCATTGCGTTTGACGTTGAGCGAATCAGTGTGGACGGAAACGGGCAAAGCGACACCGGGCTTGGCGCTCGCGCTTGTGCCACAAGAGCGCGTGTGGATTATGGACACGGCGCTCATCGCGTCGCTGCTGACCACGCGCCAAGTGAACAGCAATGATGGCAAGGTTGTTGTGAACGTCACGTTAGACGATACAAAGCTGACCGCGTTCCTCGATGACATTGCCGCGCAAATCGAACGCAAGCCACGCGATGCGCGCTTCTATTTCAACGAGCAGACGAAGCAGCTCATACCGTTGGCGGCGAGTCAGAATGGGCTCTCGCTCGATGTGCCTGCGATGTTACAACGCATCAAAGCACACATCGGCGGCGAGAACCGCGTCGTGCCGCTCGCGCTTAAAGTGGGAAAGCCCACGATTGCGCTCGAAGATGCGGAGAAGTTCAATATCAAAGAGCTTGTGGCAACCGGCGCATCCTCGTTCAAAGGCTCTAGTCCTGAACGGCTGCAGAACATCATCGTGGCGACGAATCAATTTCATGGCATCGTCGTTGCGCCCGGTCAAGAGTTTTCTTTCAATCAATACTTGGGTGATGTGGTGGACGCGAATGGCTACGCCGATGGCTATGTCATCGTCGGCGACCGCACCGATGTGGGTATCGGCGGCGGCGTGTGTCAAGTTTCGACGACGGTGTTTCGCGCGGCATTCTTCGGCGGCTATCGCATCACGCACCGTTGGGCGCATGGCTACACGGTGAGTTGGTACGAGCCGCCCATCGGATTGGATGCGACGGTGTTCGCGCCGTCGGTGGATTTTCGTTTTGTGAACGACACGCCAAACTATCTGCTGATTCAGCCTGTGTTGGATTTGAAGAACGCAACACTCACGTTCAAATTCTTTGGCACAAAGAACAACCGCACTGTTGAGATGGAAGGTCCCATCATCACGAACATCATCAAGCCCGGCCCCGACATCCGCGAGAACGACCCAACGCTCAAAGCGGGCGTTGTCAAACAGACGGATTTCGCGCATGACGGCAAGACAGTGACCATCCAGCGCGTCGTGAAGGAAGGCGACAAAGTGTTGCGGCGCGATTCGTTTGTGAGCAAGTATCGGCCTTGGCCCGCGCGGTTTTTGGTTGGCACGAAGAAAAGTTGATGAAGCGTAGTTGAAAGGCACGTGTCTGTCATGAGCATCCCCCCTCCTTCTAAACGCAATCCATTTTTATACGGTAGTCCAGTGCCGCCCACGCGTTTCGTCGGGCGGCAAGATATCGTCAAGACGTTGTTCGCGCGGCTCTACAATGGTGAGAGCACCGCGTTGATTGGCGAACCACACAGCGGCAAAACATCGCTCCTGCGCTACATCGCAGACGAAGAAGTGCGCGAGCGTTGGTTGAGCGGCGCGTCGGCTTGGCATTTCTTCACTGATGTGGACTGTCATTTGTTGTCGCGCGATTTCGCTCCCGCTGATTTTTGGCGACAAGCGTTGGCGGCGCTGCCTCATGCGATGCAAAATGACACCATCACGCGGCAATGGCAAATGGTTTCTGATAATCGCTTTGGTTCGTTCATGCTCGAAGGGTTGTTCCGGCAATTGGCGAAGTCGGATTGGCGCGTCGTCTTACTGATTGACGAGTTCGACATTCTCTTGCACCATCTGAAGTTCAACGCCGAATTTTTTGGCGCACTACGCTCGCTGGCCACGCGCACCAACGCGCTCTCGCTTGTGTTGGCTGGGCGCACGCCCATTGCGCAAATGAACAAACGTGGGCAAGAGCTCAACCCCTTTGGCTCGCCGTTTTTCAACAACATCATCGAGATGCGCTTGCAACCGTTCTCGCCTGACGAAAGCCGCGAGGTCGTAGAGGCAGGGTTGGCTGGCACGGGCGTCGAGTTCGCGCCCCACCACTATCAGTTCATCAACATTTTAGCTGGACGTCATCCGTTTTTGGTGCAAGTCGCAGCGTCAGCGTTATTCGACGCGACGCTCGAAGTGAAGAATCACGATGTGTTCTATCTGGCCGCCGCCAAATTGTTCCATGATCGCGCGGAAGCGCATTACGACGATCTGTGGCGCTCGCTCTCGCCTACTGAGCAAACGGCGCTCGTCATCCTCGCGTTGGGCGAATTGCAAGGACGCATTGATGGGCGCGAGTTCAACACAGGTGACTTCGGGCGCATGGAATGGTATGGACCCGAGCTCGCGCGCTTGCACGAATGGGGCATGGTCGAGCAAGTGGACCGGCGCGTGGCGCTGGCGGGCTTGACGTTGTGGCAGAGTGCGCGTTGGCGCGTGGCGTCGCGCGGTCTCGTGTGGTGGCTCGCGGACACCGTCATTGCAGGTGCGCGCCAGACCATTAGTTTCGAGGCGTGGCTGCAGGACAAGGAATCGCGCGGCTTCCTGACGCGCGACCAATTCAAGAAGCTGCGCGAGCTGGCCAACAACAGCATCCCCAAAAGCGCTGTGACAAGCGTCGCGCAGATGGGGGCATTGTTGTTGAAGGAGATTGTGAAGCAGTGAAATGTAAAGCGTGATGCGTTGTGGCTTTGACCTCGCGGTCTGTGTCGCCGCGAGGTTTTTTGTTAGCGCGCCGAGCGCTTATTGCAAATATACGCAATTGACAACAAATGTATTTGGAAGAAATTGCAAAACTCGCTATAATCGTATTGGTCGGTTTGATTAAGCTACGAGGGATGATAGGCTGGCGGTATAACGCTAGGGGCGCTGGAAGAGTTACATGAGTAAGCCGCGTGAAATTTTAGAGAACCTGCGAAAGAGCGGGCGTCGCGTCACACCCCAGCGCGTGATGGTGCTCGAAGTGATGGAGGCGCAGGGGGGGCACATTCCCGTCGAGGACATTTATCAGCACGTGCTTGAAAAACACCCTTACGCGAATCGTTCGACCATCTATCGTACACTCGAAATGCTGACCAAAGAAGGCATTGTTTCGGCGACGGACCTTGGCAAAGGGCGCGTCTATTACGAATTGCATGGCGACGAACCGCATCATCACATGATTTGCCAAGCGTGTGGCTACGTGGCGGAGCTCGATCACAGTTTGTTGGAGCCATTGCAAGAGACTCTGCAGCGCAAATATAAGTTCAAAGCCAACATTCACCACTTCGCCATCTTTGGTCTGTGCGCGTCATGCCAGACGAAGGCGAAGAAAAACAAATGAGGGGGATCGTATGCGCTTTTCACCTGAACCCATGCACATTCCCGATGGGTTTCTATCTGTGCTCGTGTCAGTGAGCTTGTGGATTGCTTCTGTCGTTGTCATCGGCTACGCGCTCAAGCGCGTCGAAAAAGATTTGGGCGAGCGTCAAGTGCCGTTGATGGGGGTGTTGGCTGCGTGCGTCTTTGCGGGGCAGATGTTGAATTTCACCATCATCGGCGGCACGTCGGGGCATTTAATGGGCGCGGCGCTTTGCACGATCCTGCTTGGCCCATGGGCTTCGATTCTGATTATGACGTGCGTAGTCAGTGTCCAAGCCTTGCTCTTTCAAGACGGCGGCTTGCTGGCGCTCGGCGCAAACATTTTCAATATGGGCATTTTGGGCACCGCTGTGTCGTATGCCATCTATTGCCTGCTGCAGCAGGGGGTTGGCAAACAAAGGTGGGGCTTGTTTGCGAGTGGCGCGGGGGCGGCATGGGCTTCGATTGTGGTCGTGTCGTTGGCTGTCGCGTTGCAACTCGCTGTATCTGGCACCGCGCCTGCCAATCTTGCGATTCCTGCGATGGGCGGCATTCACGCGCTCATCGGTATCGGTGAAGCGCTCATCACGGTTGGCGCGATGGCGTTCCTCTATGCGACGCGCCGCGATTTGCTGAACATGGGCAGCACGCACCCCACAGGCGGACGGATCGTCGCTATGGGCGGGTTGGTTCTCGCCGTTTTGTTGGCGATTGCCTCGCCGCTCGCTTCGAGCGACCCCGATGGGTTGGAGTCGGTGGCGGAGCAGTTGGGCTTTCTTACCACAGCGCAAGCCGCGCCATTTGACCTTATTCCCGATTACCGTTTTCCCGGACTGGAAAGCAATGCGGCTACGATTGTCGCGGGCATCATTGGGTTGCTGATTGTGTTCGGGGTGGCTTGGATCGTTGCCTATCTACGCCGCCAGCGCCAATCGGCTGCCTGATCAATTACAATCCCTCAATCAAGGAATGCCCCTCCATCCCCTCCATGGGCGGAGGGGCTGTGCTTTTGTATAGCAAACCGCCAACTTGCTTTACCGCGTCTAAGTCTATGCACATTCATTTTCTCGATCCCTATCATCACGGACAAAGTCTCATTCATCGTCTCGATTCACGCGTGAAATTGGTATTGACGTTGGCATTCATCCTGGCGACTTCACTTGTGCCGACTGGGGTTTGGGCTGCGTACATCTTGTTGTTTGCTATGGCGGTCTCCGTTGAACTGTTGTCGGAACTGGGTGTGTGGCACACGTTCAAACGCGCCTCGCTCGCATTACCCTTTGTGCTTGCCGCTGCGCCGCTGATCTTCACCGCTGGCGGCAAGGCGTTGTTGAGTGTGTCGCTTGGCGCATTCACCTTAACTATCTCGCAGCTTGGCTTAGAACGCTTTATCAGCATCGCGCTCAAATCATGGCTCTCGGTGCAAGTGGCGATTGTGTTGGCGCAAACTACGCCGTTTCCCGATTTGCTGATGGCGATGCGCGCGATAAAAATTCCACGCTTGCTCGTCGCCATGTTTGGTTTGATGTGGCGCAATTTGTTTGTGCTGGTAGATGAGACGTTACGTTTATTGCGCGCGCGCGAGGCGCGCAGTGGACATCGCGGAGATACGCAAACGCAAGCGGGCGGCAGCCTCATCTGGCGCGCGCGCGTCACAGGCGGCATGGCAGGCAACTTGTTCATGCGTGCGTTTGAGCGCGGCGACCGCATTTATGCGGCGATGCTGGCGCGCGGCTACGATGGCGAAGTGCGTGTGTTGTCGCGCCCAGCCATGCCGCCCAGGCAATGGCTGGCGCTGATGGCGGGTTTGGTGTTGTTGGGAGTTTTGTTAGGTTTAGCCTATCTTTTAGCGTAGGAGAAGCGAATCATGCGCCATACGCTCGAAGTTGAGCATCTCTCATTCGCCTATCCGGATGGGCGGAAAGCCTTGCACGATGTTTCGCTCACCATCGCGCCTGGCGAGAAAGTCGCATTGGTGGGACCGAACGGCGCGGGCAAATCAACGCTGATGTTGCACTTTAATGGAATTCTAAAAGGGCATGGCGCGGTGCGCGTGTGTGGGATGGAGGTGAACGACGCGAATTTGCGGAAAGTGCGCGCAGCGGTGGGCTTGGTCTTTCAGTGGCCCGACGATCAACTGTTTTCGCCGACGGTGTATGAAGATGTGGCGTTTGGGCCGCTCTATCAAGGTTTATCGGAAAACGAGGTGCGCGTGCGCGTGACCAAAGCCTTAGCAGCCGTTTACATGGGGGAATACGCAGAGCGAGTGTCGCACCATCTCAGCGTCGGCGAGAAGAAACGCATTGCGCTTGCCACCGTGCTTTCGATGGAGCCTGAGATTTTGGTGCTGGACGAACCAACGGCTGGGCTCGATCCGCGCGCGCGACGCAGTCTCATCAATCTATTGCGTGAGCTACCCCAAACCATCATCGCCTCGACGCATGACCTTCATTTCGTGCGCGAGCTCTTCCCGCGCACCATCATCATGGATCAAGGCTGTATCGTCACCATCGGTCCCACGGAAGACATTTTGAAAGACAAAACCTTGCTCGAAGCGCATGGCTTGGAGCTGCCATAACGAACAAAAAAGTCAGACTGCATTGAGAAGTCTGACTTTTCGTTTTGCTTGCTTCACGTTTCACGTTAGATAATCTTTGAGTTGGCGACTACGGCGCGGATGACGCAAGCGACGCAATGCCTCGACTTCGATTTGGCGGATGCGCTCGCGCGTCAAACCGAACTTGCGCCCGACTTCTTCTAAGGTATGGCTGTGCCCGTTGTGCAAACCATAACGCAAGCGCAAGATGCGCGCCTCGCGTGGCGTCAAGGTTGCTAGGACTTCCTCTAACTTCTCTTGCAATAATGTATGGTATGCGCTCTCCGCTGGTGTTGGCGATGATTCATCTTCGATGAAATTGCCGAGCTCGGAATCTTCTTCTTCGCCCACCGGTTTCTCAAGGGATACGGTGCGCCGTGAGACGCGCAACAACCACGCGACTTTCTTGGGCGGCAAATTCATATCGTGCGCGATTTCTTCGCTGGTCGGTTCACGTCCTAAGTCTTGTTCCAATGAACGAGAGACTTTGTACATCTCGCGGATGCGGTCGCCGACATGCACTGGCACGCGAATGGTGCGCCCTTGGTCGGCGATGGCGCGCGTGATGGCTTGGCGAATCCACCATGTCGCATAGGTGCTAAACTTAAAGCCGCGCTTGAAGTCGAATTTTTCGACGGCTTTCAGCAAACCGAGGTTGCCTTCCTGAATCAAGTCAAGGAATGGCACACCTTGTCCCATGTAGCGTTTGGCAATGCTCACGACAAGGCGGGTGTTGGCTTTCACTAGATGGTCGCGCGCTTTTTTGCCTTCCTCGATTTCCTTTTGGACTTTCTCGCGCTCAGACCGCTCTACGCCGTTCTTGCTCAAACGCTTCAGCGCCACACGCCCGATGGCAAACGCACGCGCCAAATGAACCTCCTGCTCGGCGGTCAACAACGGTTCGTGCGCCATTTCTCGCAAATAGAGGCTCGTGGCATCGCTAGCGGCTATCTCGCTCAAATCGGCGGCTAACTCAACTTCGGCTTCGCTTTCTTCTAATTCTAATGGTGTTGGTTCAGGTTCGCTCGATGGCTCTTCGGATTCATCCTCTACGACTTCAATTCCCTGATCCTGTAAATAGCCCATCAAATCGTCGAGTTGTGACAGATTTTCCTCGACCTCGGGATAGACCGTCAGAATATCCGACGAATTTAAGTAACCTTGCTCTTCGGCTTTTTGAATCAACCCTTGTGATGACGGAGAAAACCCCGTCTTATCAAAAGCGGCTTCTTTGTGCTCTTTCTTTGACCTGCCATTCATACGCGCTTTCAATTTAGTCTTCAAATACTTGCTTTGTAATAGTTCGGTCATCTCAAACACCTCCCTGCTATGCGGCATGTTCCCTAAAGGGGATGAAGCTCACGGCGAAGCCCAATTAGCTCTACGTACTCACCGTGCCATGCCTCTCGCTCAGAAATAAAACCGCCGATAGGGAGACCATCGGCGGACTTCTTTATTGGAACGGACCACAAGGCGCAAAATGGACCTAGCAAATTGTTTCTTATGCGCCAATTGCGCTACAAAATAGCCACCGATGGCGCAAAAGATACCTTCCCATCAATCCTGAGCAACTAAACTTTGTTAGTTTAACCTTGCGAAGGTTGCTGTGTACTATGGAATACCTTGAGAATCTAACCTTCGTAAGGTTCGCTATGCGAAAATGTTAGTTACTCAACCCATCAATCTTGCTTTCATTACTATACCATTTGCTACCCGTCAGCTCTTATCTCTCCAGACCTTAAAATTTCGTCAACATTATATCACACGGTCAAAATTGTGTCAACGTAAATTTTACATTTTATTTAGAATTGATTTAAAAATTACGAGTCTTCTGGCTTTGATGTAGAACGCTCGTGGTGGATGTGACCATCCACCACCCAAGCGCGGAATGGTCACATCCCGCGCGAGCATTCCACACTAAAATCGGTAGAGCCCAAATTAACTCATAGCCCCACTGCCAATAGCGTACCTGTTACACCCAACAAAATGCCTACTAGCTGACGAAATACTCGCTCATTGATGTTCAAATGCAACCGTGTGCCAAGATATGCGCCGAGTAAAGCCGAGGGGAGCATAACGAGACTGAGCGCCCAAACCTGCTCAGTAATCAACCAAGCTCCCCAATATCCCACCATACGGACGGTGTCAAGAACTAAAAAATAGATAATGAGCGTGGCGCGCAAGGCCACTTTAGAATCAATCTGGTTCTCAAGAAAAACAACGATGGGAGGGCCGCCTATGCCAAATAATGTGCCGAGTAACCCACTTAACCCTCCCGCAAGGTAGCCTATCCAATTTGACCAAACGACTCGCACAGCGTTGTGAGTTTGCGCCCGCCACAAAGAGCGAATCGCAAACAGGATTGTGACCACGCCTAACAATCGCTTGAGTAATGCGCCCTCAAACGAGACGAGGATGAACGATCCAGCGGCAATGCCAAGCAGACAAGCGGGCAGTGTAAGTTTGAGGTAGGCGCGATCAAACGCATGACGGGCTTGGTAGGCGATGCTCAAGCCCGTCACCAGTTGCACCATTGCCGAGGCGACAACAGCTGTTTTCGTTTCAAATAGAAACAGTAGCAGAGGCGTCATCACTAATGCGGCGCCAAAACCTGTCAAGCCGCGCATTAGTAGCGCCAATAGAGAGATGAAGGCAGCAGCCAACAAAGCGACCATGATGATTTAATTGCGAGTGACCCGCTCTATCTCTGTAACTACTCTAGCCAATTCGGTCACCAAATCTTTGGTTCGTTCATCATGTAACGCCTCCACCAACGCGCGATAATACCATAAGGTCCCGTCTTTGCCGCCTCTAAATCGCTCCCACAGCGATTCACCCAGCACGCGATAATCCATCAAAATCGCCCGCGCATTGTGTAGTTTGTCAGCTGCCGATACCAATTTCACCGACGATGAGGCTGTGCGTACGTGCGCGACATACGCTTCTTTGCGCTCGCGCCACGGCGGCTTGGGTATCACATCGGTATCGGAACACGCTAGTACGATGTCTGCAACCTCCTCGCCAAAGCGCTGACGAATTTGTGCGGCAACAACTTGCCCACCTTGATCTTCTACGGCATCGTGGAGCAGCGCAGCAACCGCTTCGGTTTCATTCGCGCCATATTCAAGCGCAAGGCTGGCGACGGCGAGTAGATGGGCAATGTAAGGCACACGCGAGCCTTTGCGAACTTGTGTGGCATGAAGTTGCGCCGCAAAAACCAATGCCTCCGTAAAACGCTTGGAAATAGTTTGCTCTTCCATACAGAGTTATCTTTCGAGACTATCTCAACAACCTCACGCAAAGACGCGAAGGAGCGCAACGGTTTTCGGTTTTGCGCTCTGTGCGTTTCTGTGCGCCGTTGCGTGAAAGTTGGGCATTGGGGTTTGAAGACACACGCTAACCTGTGCCGAACTGACGGTCGCCTGCATCACCCAAGCCCGGCACAATATAACCGATGTCGTTTAACTTTTCATCAAGCGCGGCAACGTGAATCGGCACGTCAGGATGCGCTTCGCTGAGGCGTTTCACGCCTTCGGGCGCGGCAATAAGCCCGACGAATTTGATGTGTGACGCGCCCCATTTCTTCAAAATATCCACCGTCGCCACTGCGCTGCCGCCCGTCGCTAACATGGGGTCGAGCACCAAGCACACCTGCACCGTTGCGCCAGTAGGTAAGCGATTGTAATAAGCGACAGGTTTTAACGTGCGCTCATCGCGGTAGAAGCCCATGTGCCACACTTCGGCGTGTGGCATCATTTCCCAAATACCCTCCACCATGCCAAGGCCTGCGCGCAAAACGGGAATAAGTCCAATTTTCTGTTGCAGCTGATGACCATGCGCCGCGCCCATCGGTGTCTTGACTGATTGCTCATTCAGGGTCAGGTCTTGCGTCGCTTCGTACGCCAGCAGGATCGCGAGCTCACGTACGAGCTCACGAAACAATTTCGGGTCGGTGTCCACATCGCGCAACAACGTGATTTTGTGCAAGATAAGTGGATGGTTGGAAATGTGAAGATTGGTCATGCGAAATCCTTTCGAGATGCAGGGTGCAAGCTACAGGACGCACGATGCCGGATACAGGCTACAGGATGCACGACGCAGCATGTAGGGTGCAGAGTGCACGATGCAAGCTATGGAATGCATTCTATCTTGTATCGTGCATCTGGTATCGTGCATCCTGTATCGTGGGGCGCGCCGATTCTATAAAAGGACGCGCCGACTGTCAATGCAGCTTTTGTTGAAGTACATCGCGGTAGAACCAATCACCAATTGGCTCTACACCTTCATTCGCTCACCTTTCGGGTCATACAATGGGTCGGGCGCGACGACCGCAGGCACATGCTCGCCAAATATCTCGACGTGCAATGGCGTGCCAAGCTTGGCGAGCTCACGTGGCAGATAAGCAAAACCGATGTTTTTGCCGATAGTGTAACCATAGCCGCCGCTGCGAATGCGTCCCACAACGTGGTTGCCATCGTACACCGCTTCGCCGCCATACAACACGGCGTCACCAGCCATCATCAGCACGCATAGCTTTTGCGTTAGCCCCTTCTTTCTTTTTTCGATCAAAGCCTGTCTACCTTGAAAATCGCATGGTGACAGCGTATTTTGCGATGTCAAACCATTTCCTTTGTCCAACTTCACGCAAAAACCTTGCCCCGACTCGTATGGATTGTCGGCAGGCGTGATGTCCACCCCCCAATAGCGATAGCCCTTCTCAAGGCGCAACGACTCCAACGCTTTGTAACCAGCAGGGCGAATGCCATGCGGCTTGCCTGCCTCCATTAACACATCCCACACTTTGAGCGCATTATCAGGCGTAATGTAAAACTCCCAACCGAGCTCGCCCACGTAGCTTACACGCAACGCCAGCACCGAGGCGCCCGCGATGGTGATATGCTTTGCCGTCATGTAAGGGAAGCCAATGTTCGACACATCGCTGCGTGGTGACAACGTAGTTTGTGGTGTCGAACCATCAGTGATGACGGCTTGCAGCACATCCCGCGCTCGGGGTCCCCACAGACCGAGACACGCCCACTCTGTCGTCACGTCTTTCACTTCGACACTACCATCGTTGGGCGCATGCATCACAATCCAGCCCATGTCTTGTGCGCCAAACGCCGTGCCTGTCGTGACGCGAAAATAATTGTCGGCAAGGCGTGTGATGGTCAAGTCGCTCTCGATGCCGCCTTTGCGATTGAGG
>CAZDYP010000030.1:0-15521 GCA_964509505.1 uncultured Anaerolineae bacterium
CGTGACATCCTGACGTCCGATGCCATTCACAACGCGATGGCGGTTCATGCCGCGTTTGGCGGCTCGACAAATTTGTTGTTACACATTCCCGCGATTGCCCATGCGGCTAGGTTGCCGCGCCCGACGGTGGACGATTGGATTGCGATCAATCGGCGTGTGCCGCGTTTGGTGGACGCACTGCCGAATGGGCCCCGCAATCATCCCACCGTGCAAGTGTTCTTAGCAGGCGGCGTGCCCGAGGTGATGATGCAGTTGCGCGAGTTGAACTTGTTGAAGTTGAACGCGCTGACGGTGAGTGGACGCACCGTTGGCGACAATTTAGAAACGTGGGAAAAATCGGAGCGACGCGCAAAGTTTCGCGCATTATTACGCGAGTTGGATGGAATCGAAGCAGACGAGGTGATCATGTCGCCTGCACAAGCGCGTGAACGCGGACTGACTAGCGCTGTCGTCTTTCCGCGCGGCAATCTCGCGCCCGAAGGTTCGGTCATCAAAAGCACGGCGATTGATCCGTCGGTGGTGGACGCGGACAACGTCTATCGCAAGGTCGGGCCCGCGCGCGTCTTCACACGCGAACGCGACGCCGTGCGCGCCATCAAACAAGGCGCTGTGAAACCTGGTGATGTGATCGTGTTGATCTGCGGAGGTCCTTTAGGTACCGGCATGGAAGAGACGTATCAAGTCACCTCGGCGCTGAAACATTTGAGCTGGGGCAAGCAAGTCGCCGTATTGACCGATGCGCGCTTCAGCGGCGTCAGCACGGGCGCGTGCATCGGTCATGTTAGCCCCGAAGCATTGGCGGGCGGGCCCATCGGCAAGGTGCGCGACGGCGACCTAATCGAGATTGTGATTGATCGCAAGGCGCTAACGGGGAGCGTCAATTTAATTGGAGCAAATGGCGCAGCCGAAGGCGCACAAATTTTGCAAGGGCGCTCTTTGCGCGACGACCTCGCGCCACACCCACACTTGCCCGCCGACACGCGATTGTGGGCGGCGCTGCAACAAGCGAGCGGCGGTGTGTGGGGCGGCTGCGTATATGATGCGGATACGATAGCGCAACGCCTGATGCAAAACGGCAATCGCTGAAGTTTAGCTTAACGGCAATGCGGGATAAGGTGGCGGGCGATTGAACATCGCGCCTACTCACTGCGAAACCCGCCTGCGCGGGTGCAGTTCCAGCCGATGGCGGTCGGCTGGGCGCTGCGTTGCGCGCACATTGCCTTCGCTGTGGCTTATCCCGAATTCACGTTAGCTTACTTACAAGGAGTCACCCATGCCATCCAAAGGACAATTGATGCCGCGTGATGTCACGCGCCATTATCCGCGCGTGGTGCGCGGTGAAGGTGTGAATGTCTATGACGATACAGGCAAGCGCTACCTCGATGCGATTGCGGGCATTGCGGTCGTCAACATCGGGCATGGACGCGCGCAAGTCGCCGAAGCCATCGCCGCGCAAGCGCAAACCCTCTCGTACGTGCAATCTTCGATTTTCGACAATGCGCCCGCCAATGAGTTGGCTGAACGCGTCGGGCGATTGACGCCGCCTGGCCTCAACCACTCGTTTTTCGTATCGGGCGGTTCCGAAGCGACTGAGACAGCCATCAAACTCGCGCGACAGTATCACGTTGAGCGCGGCGAGTCGTCACGCTATCTCGTCATTTCACGTTGGCAATCGTATCACGGCGGCACACTCGGCGCATTGTCGGCGAGCGGCATCACCATGCGCCGTGAAAAGTTTGCGCCGTTGTTGCTTGACTTCCCACACATTGCAGAATGCAACTGTTATCGTTGCCCATTCGACATGACCTATCCGGCGTGTGGGTTACGTTGCGCGCACGATTTAGAAGTCGCCATCAAGCATGTCGGCGCGCGGAATGTATCGGCGTTCATTGCAGAGCCAATTGTGGGCGCAGCAGCGGGCGCGACCACGCCGCCGCCTGAGTACTTCAAAATCATCCGTGAGATTTGCGATAAGCATGGCATCTTGTTCATCGCGGACGAAGTCATCACAGGCTTTGGGCGCACGGGCAAAAATTTTGGCGTCGAACATTGGAACGTCATCCCCGACATCCTCACGGGCGCGAAGGGCCTCAGCGGCGGCTACGCGCCGTTGGGCGTCGCCATCGCGCACGACAAAATCCGCGCAGTGTTTGCCCAAGCGGGCGTTGGCTTCGCGCATGGCTACACGATGGCAGGCAATCCATTATCAGCGGCCGTCGGCATCGCCGTGTTAGACATCATCGAACAAGAGCAGCTCATCAAGCGCGTTGCCACATTGGAAGAAGGTTTCTTTCGACGCGGACGCGCGTTGTTGAAGCATCGCACGGTGGGCGAGGTGCGCGGCAAGGGATTGCTGATGGGCATCGAAATCGTGAAAGACCAACAAACGAAGGAGACGTTCCCACCCGCAATGCGAGTCAATGCCCAGCTCGCAGCCCTGGCGTTGAAGCGTGGGCTCGTCATCTATCCGGGCGGCGGCACCGCCGATGGTGTGAATGGCGATCACTTCCTCTTGTGTCCACCATTCACCATCACCGAAGCGGAGCTGGATGAGTTGTTCGGTAGGTTGGATGAAGCGTTCACGGAATTCGAGGCAGGACTATAGCTGAGATGACGCCTCCAACACCAAGGGCTTCCTCATAACGAGCAAGCCTTTGGTGTTTGCGCGAAAACTTGAATCGTTGGCAGCCCTTGATTAACTGCCACAACGCTCAAGCCAATTGCAGCATTCGATTGGCGTAATCTTTGCCAGCAGTTGGGGACGGCAATGGCTTGCCTTCTGTCTGATAAAGGTCACTGGTTCCCTCGACGATTTCACCGAGCGCGGCGAACACGGCTCGTTTGATTTTGTTGCATCCGTATATCGTGCTTTCTTTCTCCATCAACTTTTCTTTCGCAATTTTTAAGTTCGCTCCTCATTCCTGCCATTCCCGTCTCCCTGTTTTCCTATCTCCCCGTTTCCTTGTTTCCCCCATCTTGCGTTATACTCTCTCGTCGCATGAATCAAAATTTGCGTGTCGCCATCGTGCATGATTGGCTTAACCAAGTCGGCGGCGCGGAGAATGTGCTGGAAGAATTGCACGCGCTGTTTCCCGATGCGCCGATTTATACTTCGATGTATTGGCGCGAGATGATGCCCGCTGCTTATCGTCGTTGGGACATCCGCACAACCTGGCTCGACAGAATTCAGTTGAGCAAGACGCGCCATCAGTGGTTTTTGTTGGCGTATCCGTTTGCGTTTCGCTCGCTCGACCTGTCCGCCTACGATGTGGTCATCAGCAACAAGAGCGCATTCTGCATCAACATTCGCACGCGACCGGATGCGCGTCACCTGTGTTACTGCCTAACGCCGACACGGTTCGTGTGGAATTTCGAGGGTTATGTGCGCGGCGAAGGCGCGAGCCGTATCGCGCGACTCGCCGTGCCGCCGTTCTTGCCATATCTGCGACGGGTGGAGCGGCAAGCCGCGCAGCGCGTCCAGCGTTTCGCGGCGATCTCTACAGCAATTCAAACGCGCATTAACAAGCACTATCACTTGCCATCGCGCATCGTTCACCCTCCGGTTGTCACCTCACGCTTCCGTGTGAACAGGCAGCCGCCCGCCGATTTTTTCCTCGTCGTCTCGCGCCTCATTCCATATAAGCGCATTGACCTCGCGGTGCAAGCATTCAATCGGCTCGGCTTGCCATTGGTGGTGATTGGCGAGGGGCGTGACCGCGCTCACCTCGAAGCTCTCGCCAAGCCCAACATCCACTTCTTAGGACGCTTGAGCAACGCCGAGACCGATGAGTATCGTTATCGTTGCCGCGCATTCATCTTCCCCGGCGAAGACGACTTCGGCATCGCGCCCGTCGAAGCCATGGCCGCTGGGCGCCCCGTGATTGCGTATGCAGCGGGCGGCGCGCTTGACACGCTGGTGGAGGGCGTGAGCGGCGCGTTCTTCGCAGAACCAACCGTCGAGTCGCTCATCACCGCCGTGCAACGCTTCCAAGTGATGCGCTTCGACGCGCTAACGATTCAAACGCACGCGCGCCAATTCAGCGCGGAAAATTTTCGCGCCCGATTCATGGAATTTGCAGAGGAGTAGCTAGGAATCAGTAGCCAGTAGCCAGACGAAATGAGTCAAGCTGACTCCTGGTTACTGGCTACTGGCTACTGAAAACTACATGGAGCTCAAAGCCTACTGGCACATCATCCTCCGTCGTTGGTGGATCATCGTCATTTTGGTCACGGTGGTGTTTACGGCGTCGTTGGCGCTCGCGCCGCGTCCAACGACGACCTACACGGCCGTCTTGAAATTCACCGTGGGCATTGGCACTGCGCCGTTGACCAGCACCGTGCCATATTACTATGCGCCATATTACGATGTCCTTACCTCGGAATATCTCACCGACGATTTTGCCGCGCTGGTGAAGTCGGGGCTCTTCGCGCAAGACGTGAGCCAATGCGTCGGGCAGAACGTCTCGGCGGGGTTGATTCAAGGCATCGCCAACACCTCGAAGGAGCATCGCATTTTGACCCTGGCGTTGTCGGGCGGCGATGAAAAGCAAGTGACTGCCATCGCTCACTGCGCCGTGACGGTGTTGCGCGAGGAAAGCGCCAAGTATTTTGCGGTCTTGCGAGTGAATGGCGCATCATTCCAGCTCATCGAAGGTCCGTCCATCACGACGACGACGGCGGGCGTGCGCGAGCGCATTGACTTGCCCATTCGGCTCATCCTCGCCGCCGTCGCAGGCATCGCGCTCGCCTTTCTCATTGACTATCTCGACGACTCGGTGCGTGGCGCGCACGAAGTCGAGCAGCTCGGCTTGACCGTGCTCGGCGAGATCCCGCGCGCGAAGCGCAAACTGTGGCGCAAATAAACGTAGCAAGCGGCAGGTGGCGCGTGGCGCGCGCTCAATCAGTCTATCGGTCACCCGCTACTTGCCACCTGCCGCCTGCCGCCTTATTTCGTTTCACGCACGCTGCGCGCGTTTCACGTTTCACGGTTCATTTGTTACAATCGCGCGCGATGGCGCGCTAGCTTCCAGCGGAGGTTAAGATGGATTTACGCGACTACTTGAAAATCATTCGCAAGCGCGGTTGGCTGGTGTTGCTCGTCGCCGTGATTGCCATCGGCAGCGCGTACGGCTTCAGCAAGTGGCAAACGCCGATTTATCGGGCGACCATCAAATTGAACGTCGAGCCAACGCGCGCCGACTATGGACAGACACTCGTCATCAAAAATGTGCTGCGCAATTACGTCGTCAATCTCAGCACGAAAAGAATGGCGCAGCGCGTCATTGACCAATTGCAACTCGACATCACGCCCGAAGCCTTATTGAGCAAAGTCGCTTTCGACCCCGACGAAGCGAACCTCACCATCCAAATCGAAGCGAAAGACAAAATTCCTGCCGACACGGTGCGTATCGCGCAAACCTTCGCCACCCTGTTCGTAGAAGAACGCACCATCAAAAATTTGGAGATTGACCAACGTGACCGCGTCATCACCAGCATCGCCGACGAGCCGACGGGACCCGACCTCTTCTCGCCACGCATCAGCATCAACATGCTCGCGGGTGGGGTGCTAGGGCTCTTGCTCGGCTTCATTGCCATCTTCATCTGGGAATGGCTCGAATCCGACATCATTCGCAGCAGCGAAGACATCGAACGGTTCACTGGCTTGGCGGTCATCGGCGCGATTCCGACGATGACGACTAAACATACGCACCTCACAGTGACGCCATCACAGGCGCCGAGCCCCACCACTTAAAGAGTGAGCGGGAATTAGGAATCCGTCGGCGCTGTTTACTGCTCACTACTTAATACTCACTACTCATTACTCCCTACTCACTGTTTACCTACTATTGAACCTCGAACCCTGACTACTTTCCCGGAGTGTTATGTTGAATCATCGTCCGAGCGCGCTCATCACCTTGACGAATCCGCGCTCGCCCATTAGCGAAGCGTATCGCACGCTGCGCACCAATATCGAATTTTCGAGCTTCGATCAGAAGCTGATTTCACTCGTCGTCACGTCGGCCGGTCCCGAAGAAGGCAAGTCCACCACGCTCGCCAATCTCGCGGTGGCGATGGCGCAAGCGGGTAAGCAAGTCATTCTGGTTGATTGTGATTTGCGGAAGCCGACGCAACACGACCTCTTCGGCTTGAAGAATGAGCGTGGGCTGACCAGCTTGATGATTGCCGACGCGAACCTCGACCACCCCCCCTTGCAACCGACAGCGCAAGAAGGGTTGCAATTGCTCGCGGCGGGGCCCACGCCGCCCAATCCAGCGGAGCTGCTGGGCTCGAAGCGCATGGGCGAGGTTATCAAGGCGTTGAGCGCGAAAGCAGAGCGTGTCATTCTGGATGCGCCGCCCATTCTCGCCGTAACCGATGCGGCAGTGCTGGCGACCAAAGTGGATGGGGTGTTGCTGGTCGTCAACGCGGGCGGCACGAAGCGCGACCACATCCAACGCGCGCACGCACTCTTGAAGAAGGTGAATGCCCGCATCATTGGCGTCGCGCTCAACAACGTGAAGTATGACGCGAGTTTGAATCGCTATTATGGGGAATGAGGCAAACGAGTAACCGGGTCAACGAGGAGACAAGGCGATGAAAGGACTTATTTTAGCGGGCGGCAAAGGCACGCGCTTGCGTCCATTGACGTACACAGGCGCGAAGCAGTTGGTGCCGATTGCGAATAAACCTGTATTGTTTTATGCGATTGAAGATTTGGTTGAAGCAGGCATTACGGATTTGGGCATCGTCATCTCGCCCGAAACCGGCGACCAAGTCAAACAAGCCATAGGCGATGGATCGCGCTTCGGCGCGACGGTGACGTACATCTTACAACCGCTGCCGCTAGGTATCGCGCACGGCATTCGTATCGCGCAAGATTTTATCGGCGACGAACCATTCATCGTGTTTTTGGGCGACAACTTCATTCGCGGCGGCATCATGCCACAGGTCAACGCGTTCCGCGAACAGGCGATGGACGCGCAAATCATCTTGTATGAAATGCCCGACCCAAGCAGTATGGGCGTCGCCGTCCTCGCGGACGATGGACGCGTGCAGCGCGTGGTCGAGAAACCGCGCCAATTCATCTCGCCGTATGCAGTCATCGGCATCTACATGTTCACCGCGTCCGTCTTCGAAGCCGTCCACACCATCAAACCCTCGGCGCGCGGCGAGCTCGAAATCACCGACACGATTCAATATCTGATAGATCAAGGACTGAACGTGCGCGCCCACTTGTTGCAAGAGCCGTGGATTGACACCGGCAAGATGTCGGACATGCTCGATGCCAACCGCCTCATCCTCGAAGTGTTGGATGCGCGCATCGAGGGTGACGTGGACGTGAACTCGAAGATCGTCGGGCGTGTCGTCATCGAGTCAGGGGCGCGTATCGCCGATAGTATCATTCGCGGCCCTGTCATCATCGGCAAGAACACGCGTATCGAAAAAGCGTTCATCGGACCGTTCACGGCGATTGACCATGATTGTTTGATTAGCCAAGCCGAAATCGAGAACAGCATCATCCTCGAAAGCAGTCACATCACCAATGTGCGCGACCGCATCTCCGATAGTCTCATCGGGCGGTTCGTCGCCGTGCATCAATCGCCGCCGACGCCGCGCACGCTCAAGTTGATGTTGGGCGACCACAGTCAAGTTGGCGTATTGTAGGCGCTCGTCATTAGCGACTAGCGCCTAGCGACTAACGCCTAGCGACTAGAGACTAACCATGAAAATCGTTTTAGACGCAATGGGCAGCGACCAGCGCCCGGCGCCGGACGTTGCGGGCGCAGTGGCTGCGGCGCGCGAGTTTGGCGTGACAATAGTGTTGGTGGGGCCCGAAGCGCCAATCAAAACCGAATTGGCGAAGCATCCCACCACTGGCTTGTCCATCGAAGTCGTGAACGCGACGCAAGCGATTGATATGGACGACCCCAATCCGGCGTATGCGGTGGACAAACAACGCGATTCGTCCATCAATGTTGGCTTGCGCTTGCTCAAAAACAAGGAAGTGGATGGTTTTGCATCGGCGGGCAACACGGGCGCTATCAGCGCGTGCGCTACGTTGTCGGTCTTGGGACCGGGGCGCGTCAAGGGCATCAAGCGCGCCGGGCTCGTAGCGGTCGTGCCCTTGTCGAGCGGTTATGTATTGGCGCTGGATGTGGGCGCGACGCCCGATTGTAAGCCGGAGTATCTCGCGCAATTCGCGCAGATGGGTTCGCTCTATGCGGAAAAGGTGTTAGGCTTGGCGCGCCCACGCGTGGCGTTGTTGGCGAATGGCGAAGAGGACATCAAGGGCGATCAATTGGTGAAGGACGCGCACAAACTGTTGAAGACCATTCAGGGACTTCATTTCATCGGCAACATCGAGCCGAAAGACATGCTGAAGGGCGGCGCCGATGTGGTGGTGTGCGATGGCTTCGTCGGCAACATCATGCTCAAAACGGCTGAAGGCATTGCTCGATTTTTGCGCGAGGCGATGCGCGAAGAAATTTTGCCCAACCCGCTTTACAAAATCGCCGCCCAAGTATTGCGGCCTGCCCTGACGCGCGCTTTCATGCGTTTGGATGATTCCGAGGTTGGCGGCGCGCCCCTATTGGGTGTAGATGGGGTTGTCATTATCGGTCACGGTCGCAGCGATGCGAAAGCCATCAAGAACATGATTGGCACGACCATGCGCGCCGTCGAGAGCAACGTCGTAGAGGCGATTAGACAAATTGGACAGTGAAAGGATAGAGAGAACGTATGAGTAACAACGGTCGTGTGCGCCGCTTGCGCCGTGTGGCGGTGACGGGACTTGGCGCGATTACCCCGCTTGGGTTGAACGTCAAAGACCATTGGGATGGATTGGTGAGCGGGCGGTCAGGTATTACGAAAGTCACGCAATGGGACGCGACAGGCTACCCGACGCAAATCGCGGGCGAGGTAAAAGACTTCGATCCCGCCCAATACATGTCGCCCAAAGAAGCGCGACGCATGGCGCGTTGCTCGCAAATGGCGATTGCGACAGCAAAAGAAGCGTTAGCCGATGCGGGCCTCAGCAGTTTCGCCAATAGGGGCGAGCGCGTCGGCGTCATTATGGGCACGGCGATTGGCGGCTTCGATATGCTCTTGCAAGGCGTGGACACGTTCCGCGAAAAAGGCGTGAAGCGCGTCAGCCCCTTTGCGATTCCTGAATCGCTGGCGAACATGCCTGCGCATCACATCAGTTTGCATTACGGCGCGCGTGGCTTCAACAACACGGTGGTGACGGCGTGCGCCGCTGGCACGCAAGCGGTGGGTGAAGCGGCGCAAGTGATTCAGCTGGGACGCGCGGACCTCATGCTCGCGGGCGGCGCGGAAGCGATGCTCAACACACCACATTGCATCGCGGGCTTCACCGCCATGCGCGGGCTCTCGACACGCAACGACGAACCCCAGCGTTCGATGCGTCCCTTCGACAAAGAGCGCGATGGGTTCGTTGTCGGCGAAGGGTGTGCGGTGTTGGTGTTGGAAGAATGGGAACAGGCGCACGCGCGCGGCGCCAAAATTTATGCCGAGGTCTTGGGCTACGCTGCTTCATCTGATGCGTATGATGTGGCCGCGCCCGACCCCGAAGGCATGGGCGCGGTGCGCGCGATGCGTTGGGCAATTGAAGACGCAGGCATCGCGCCCAACCAAATTGATTACATCAACGCGCACGGCAGCAGCACGCCCATCGGCGACGCGACCGAAACGCTCGCCATCAAAAAATTGTTTGGCGAGCGCGCGTACGCCATTCCCATCAGCTCCACGAAATCCATGGTGGGGCATTCGTTTGGCGCAACGGGCGCGGTTGAAGCCATTTCCTGTGTTCTCGCACTGCATCACCAGCTCATTCACCCGACCATCAACTACGAAACGCCTGATCCCCAATGTGACCTCGACTACGTACCAAACGTCGCGCGCAAGGCATCAGTCAATTACACACTATCCAATTCGTTTGGTTTGGGCGGACAAAATGCGTGTCTGGTGATGGGGAAATATCCAGAGGGAGATTGGCGGAAATAAGGGAGATAAGAGGAAATAATGCGCCCCTTATTTCCCCTTATCTCCCTTAATTTCCTCTTATTTCCCTTTTGTAGGATTATGACGACTTACACGAATCACACATTGATTGGCAAGCGCGTCACGCGCGCCAAGCGCATCAGTTTCGTTGGGTTGGGCGTGTTGCTCGTCGGCTTGGCGATTACGTTGCCCGGCCTGTTCAATCCCGCTCAACAAAGCGAATGGTATTTACTTGGGTCATATTGCGCGCTGATCCTCGGCACGATCATCTCGACGATAGGGATGCGATACACGGAGAAGTGGTTCATCAAACCACGCAACGATCAGCGCATTGACAAAGCTGTGCGCGGGCTCGACCAGCGCTATCGCTTGGTGAACTATTACACGCCCGCCGAGCATGTCTTGTTGACGCCAACGGGATTGTATGTGCTCGTCGTCAAAGACGAGACGGGGCTGATTCGTTTTGATGGCAAGCGCTGGTCGCAATCATTTTCGCTCTTGCGCTTATGGCGTGATTTTCGGCATGGCGGTTTGGGCGACCCGACGCTGGAAGTCAGCGCCGAAATTGAGAAATTGCAGAAGTGGTTGAAACCAAAGGGCGAAGGCGTGGATGCGCCTATTAGACCTATCGTGGTGTTCAGTAAACCTGAAGCCGAGTTAGACATCGCAAGTGAACACGATTACATCATGCCCATCAAGAATTTGCGGAATTATCTGGTGCGGCAAACAGCGGAGCCGTTAGCGGCAGCGTTGTATCAGGCGCTCGCTGATGCCATCACCCCTCAAGATGCCACAGAAGCTGCCGCCGACGATGAGGCTGAGGCGCAGTCGCACCCTAAGACAGAAGCGCCGAAAAAAGAGCCCGTGAAGAAGGAACTCCCGAAGAAAGCGCCTGCTCAAAAATCGTCGTGGCTGGCGAAAGCCACGCAGGGCAAGCCCGCTAAACCGAAGACCGCAGCGACTGCCGAAGAATCACGCGTCAAACGCTTGAAGAAAAAGCGCCGTCAGACGATTTGGAAATCGGAATCATCCAAAGAAAAAACAGAGGAATAAGCTTAAACACCCAGTCACCAAGCGACACAAAGCTCTCTTTAATGTTTTTGTGTTCCTTCGTGTCTGCGTGTTGAGAATATCGGTTCTACTGACTTGAATGTGGAACAGCATGGTGACGGCGTAGTTTGCGGCGTCGAACCATGCGGGTTTGTGGTGCGTCCGCACCCTTCGACAAGCTCAGGGCGCTGCGTTCTACACCAAAGTCAGTAGAGCCAAAATATCTAAAACCCGTTTGTATCAAGCGATGCAAACGGGTTTCTTGATGGAGCGCTATGACGAAGAAGCAACCGAACTCGCAGATGTGTTTCATCTGCGGCATGGAGAACCCGATTGGCTTGAAGATTTTTTTCTACGAACAAGAGGATGGCAGCTTGCAAGCGACGTTCACGCCGCGCCCCGAACATCAAGGCTACCCCGGCGTGCTGCATGGCGGCATCACGACGGCGTTGCTTGACGAGACCATGGGGCGCGTTTCGCTGGGCGCAGGACGCGAGCAGTGGATGATGACGGCAAAGCTCGAACTGCGCTTCCACCACCCCGTGCCGATTGGTCAAACGCTGACCGTCATCGGACGGATCGAAAAGCTGAGTCGGGTGGGCATGAGCGCGCGCGGCGAAATTCGCTTGGCAGATGATACGCTGGCGGTCGAAGCCACAGGCTTGTTCGTGACGTTGTCGCAAGGACAAATCGAGACGATGCGCGAGGCGCTGCCGTTTTGGCAGGTGGTGCCAGATTAATTTTTGCTGACACGCTTAGCTCAGGATGCTATCAGCGCGCCTAGCGCCGCCCTGCGCTAGGCGCAAAAAAATTTATCGAGAAGGGGTTATGCAGAAAGTCTTTGTTCTCTTGGGGAATACTTTTTCCTCAGACAGAGATAACCGCCTCAAAACGAGTCACGGGTTTGCTGCTAAAGCAAGTCAAACAGCAATCTCTCTGCAGCCATCATTGACTCCCTAAATCTTCTTCCGTCTCTTCTTCTATTTCTTCCTCCATCACTTCTTCAATTTCCTCTCCGTCGCCTGCCTCCACACGCAACTCTTCCACAACCTCACCCTCTTCTTTCTCTCTTTCCTCTTTCTGCTCGCTCTCCTCGGCGCTCTCTGCGCGAATCACTGCCACGCTCGCCACCGCATCACCCTCCGTCAGACGAATGAGACGCACACCCCGTGTCGCGCGTCCTTGTTGCGAAATGGCTTTCGCCAGCGTGCGTAGCACCAACCCTTGCGCCGTGATAAGCGTCACCTCGTCTTTCGGTGAGACGACTTGCGCCGTCACGATGTTGCCGATCTCGGCGAGCTTACGATGGTTAATCGCCCAATTGCCTTGACTGCGCCGCCCCTTCGTCGCGTATTCCCTCAACGCCGTGCGCTTGCCGAACCCGTTGGTCGTCAGCACCAACAAATCGCCGTCGGGCTGCACGATATTCAAGCCCGCAATCTGGTCGCCCTCTTTCAGTCGCATCGAGTTGACGCCGCTCGCACTGCGTCCCATGCGCCGCACGGTCTCCACCGCGAAGCGCAACGCCTTGCCATGCGCCGACACGAGCATCGCTTCGTCGTTCGCGCGCGTCAACTTCACCCAGCCGAGCTCGTCACCTGCTTCGAGATTGAGCGCGAGAATGCCGCTCGGACGCACCGCCTCGAACTCGCTCAAGGCGATACGCTTGATGCGTCCGCGTCGCGTGCACATCAGCAAATCCGCTGCTACATTGAAATTGGCGATGTCCACCGTCGCCGTCACCTTCTCGCCGTCACCCAACGCGATGACGTTCACGAGCGGCGTGCCTTTCGCCGTGCGCGAGGTGTCGGGGATACGGAACGCTTTCTCCGAATAGACACGCCCTTTGTTCGTGAAGAACAACAACGTGTCGAGCGTCTTCGCCGCAATGAGGTCTTGCACTTCGTCTTCGTCCGACTTCGTGAGTCCCGTCACACCGCGCCCGCCACGCGATTGCCGACGGAACGTCTTCGTCGGCACGCGCTTGATGTAGCCACGTTGCGTCAGCGTGATGAGCACTTGCTCTTGCGCGACGAGGTCTTCATCGCGCAACTCATCCGCCTCGCCGCTGACGATCACCGTGCGGCGCGCGTCACCATATTTTTCTTTGAGCGCGAGCACATCGGCTTTGACCAGCGCGAGGATTTTTTGTGGATGGGCGAGCAGGTCTTCGAGATACGCGATCTTCGCCATAACCTCTTTATACTCGTTCTCGATCTTCTCGCGCTCCAATGCCGCGAGGCGACGCAGCTGCATGTCCAGGATGGCTTTCGCTTGCAATTCACTGAGGCTGAAGCGTGTCATCAAATTGGTCGTGGCTTCGTCAGCGTCTGCCGATTCGCGAATCGTCTGGATGACCTCATCCAAATGGTCGAGTGCGATACGCAAGCCTTCGAGGATGTGCGCGCGCGCCTGCGCGATCTTCAACTCATAGATGCTGCGGCGTGTGATGATGTCGCGCCGATGCTCAATGTAACTTTGCATCATGCGCTTGAGCGGCAACGTGCGCGGCTCGCCATCCACCAGTGCGACCGTGTTCACACCAAACGACGATTGCAATTGCGTGAACTTTAAGAGCTGATTAAGCGTCTTGTGTGGTTGCGCGCCGCGTTTCAACTCGACGACGACGCGGATGCCGTTGCGGTCGGACTCGTCGCGCAAATCCGCAATCGAATCAATGCGATCCGTATGCACGAGCTCCGCGATACGCTCGACCAAGCCCGCTTTGTTCACCTGATACGGAACCTCGCTGATGATGATGCGCATCCGTCCGCCGTCGCCTTCCTCAAAGTGTGTGCGCCCACGTACGATGATGCGCCCGCGTCCCGTCGCAAAGGCGTTCTTGATGCCCTCGACGCCGACGATGATGCCCGCCGTTGGAAAATCGGGACCCGCGACGAATTGCATCAAATCATCCACCGACACGTCGTCCAGATTGTCGTAATGGTCAATGAGGTACGCAATGCCGTCGGCGACTTCGCTGAGGTTGTGCGGCGGGATGTTCGTCGCCATGCCAACCGCGATGCCCGACGTGCCGTTGACGAGCAAGTTGGGCAACAGCGCGGGCAACACGGCTGGCTCTTGCAACGTGCCGTCGAAGTTGTCGTTGAAGTCCACCGTCTCGTTGTCAATGTCGGCGAGCAGCTCGGCGGCGATGGCGGAGAGGCGCGCTTCGGTATAGCGCATGGCGGCGGCGCTGTCGCCATCAATCGAGCCAAAGTTACCCTGCCCGTCAATGAGCGGATAGCGCAGCGAGAACTCCTGCGCCATGCGTACGAGCGTATCATACACAGCCATATCGCCGTGCGGGTGATATTTGCCCAGCACTTCGCCAACAATGCGTGCGGATTTTTTGTACGGCGTGTTGTGGCGGATGCCCATGTCGTGCATGGCGTACAGCACACGGCGATGCACGGGCTTCAAGCCGTCACGCGCATCAGGCAATGCGCGCGCGACGATGACGCTCATTGCGTAGTCGAGATACGCGACCTGCATCTCGTCGTTGATGTCGCGCGCGAGGATGGTGCCGATGTTGGCATCGGGTGTCAAAGTGTCAGGTGTTAGGGTGTCAAGGGTTGGGGTGGTCATGGGTTAAACTTTCTACGAATGATGTAACCGCAGACGTGATAATGCGCGGATGGACGCAGATAAAATCATGCTTTATGATAGCTTAACAATTTTGAGACCTCATTGAGGATAATCGGATTTTTGTTTTATTTCATTCACTTTTTGCTCTAGCAAGAATTTTTTGTTTTCTTCGTCATATACATTGGCCCAATAATCCCAACCGGCATACCATACTCTTATGTCGTACTCAATTGGGCCTTGAACGAGAAACGCCGTGTACGGCGGCAAGGAAGGCTTATCTACATCTTCTTGCCATCTATCTGCTGTGCCAACGATTAGTTCTCCCGCTTTGAGCGAGATGTGTCGTGTACCAAGCATTTGTATTGTCACGTAGTCTCTGACATGTTGCGAGCTTTGATTTTAGAATTTTGTTTATCAGGTTTTCCATATCGAATTTTGCGTGCCATGCTAGTCTCCTTGCGTTGTGTGCTGGGGTGACAACGGCGACAACGGACAGGCAGCGAACCAACGGACGTGATGCTGCGTATCCGTTTGCGCGAAGCGGATTGGCGCGTCCGTTGTCGCCGTGTTTATGCGTAAACCAAGCGCCCTTTCGGTTCTGGAATCGGTCGTCCCAATTCGCGTGCGGTTTCAAGCCATTCTGGAATGATGACTTCGGCGTTAGCTAATGCCTCTTGATAGGTCGCGCCATCCGCGAAACGCCATCGAATTGAATTCGACAGCTGCGGCTGAAAACCCGCGACGCGGGTTTCGTTTCTGTTAGGCGTCGGTTTTTAACCGATGCCGTTGCTATCCGATGCGGCTCTTCAAACTGATACACGCGCGCCATCCGCGAAACGCCATCGAATCGAATTCGACGGCTG
>CAZDYP010000030.1:15621-21005 GCA_964509505.1 uncultured Anaerolineae bacterium
GGGTTTCGTTTCTGTTAGGCGTCGGTTTTTAACCGATGCCGTTGCTATCCGATGCCGTCGCCTGATGCCGTTGCTCATGTGATACGCTCCAACACCTCGCTCAATTTTTGGCTTTGATGATGTTCCTTTTGCCTCTGAATGTACGCCACAACCTTCGGTATCTCTGCCTGTCGAATCGTGATGACTCCATAGCCATCTTGCCAATACAGCGTCTCCTTCAAGCCGCTGTCGTGATTGATGTAATGGGATGATGCGCCCTTCAAATTCTTCGCAACCTCCGCGACCAGCACAGTCGGTGTCAAGCCAACCAACACGTGTAGATGGTCAGTCGCGCCATTGACCGCATACAAAGTATAGCCCAATTCTTTGCACTTTTCGCGGATGTAGGGCAACAAATGCTCTTCAACCGTCGGCGTCAACAATAGCTCACGGTTCTTCGTCGCCCACACGAAATGGTAAATCAATTGATAGAATGCACTGGCGCGCTTCATCATGCCTCATAACCCGCGAAGCGGGTTTTCACAATGCTAGGCGTCGGATTTTATCCGATGCCATTTTTCGGCAGTAAATCGCCATCGGTTCAAAACTGACGGCTGCATTTAGAAAACCTGCTTCGCAGGTTGGGTCAATCGTCGAGCGAGACATACTCCACCTCCTTGAGAATGTGCGGGCCGATGTGCGGACTGAGTGATTCGCGCGTCAGCACATCCACTTTGCGCTGGAATAGTTCTTCCAAGAAGAAACACAACGCCATAAAGTGATCAAAGTTTTTCTGACCTTGCGCAAACTCAACCAACACATCTATATCACTATCAGCACGCGACTCGCCGCGCACAGACGAACCGAACAAACCCAATCGCTTCACACCGAACGCACGCAATTCAAATTTGTGTGCGCTGAGTAGTGAGCGAATTTGCTGCGCGTCGAGGGTTGTTAATTCGATGGTCGGATTCATGCTAATCTCCTCTCGTTGTGTGCTAGGGTGACAACGGCGACAACGGACAGGCAGCGGACAAGCGAGCATAATTACGGTGTGTCCGTCGTCGCCGTGTTTATTTTCTGATGTTCATTTTACCCATATATGGCGTGGCACGCACGCAGGTTGTCATTAGTAGCGCAATGAACCTGCGTCGTGGGTTGGCGCGCCGCGCGTCAGGCGTCGGATTTTATCCGCTGCCTTTTTTGTTCACCGCCCGCTCATAATCCTCTCTCGTATCCATATCTACCAACACGCTCGGATCGTCGAATACCACGTGCAAAATGTCGTCGGGATGGTCGCGCAAAATTTTCTGTAGCCCCGGCGCGCCCTCAATCGCCAGAATCTCAGCGCGATACTTCCGCACATCAATCAACAACGGATGCCCACGCTTCATTTGATACGATGGCACCACCATCCCGCGCTTCGCGTCCGATTGCTCAAATGCCTCGCGCAATTTTGCCAGCGTCGTCGCCTTCATTTGCGGTTGATCGCACAGCACGATGAATGCAGCGCGCACATCCTCACCCAATTGCGACACGCCAAATTGAATTGAGCTCAACATGCCGCCTTCACGATAATTGGGATTGAACTCGCACCGCATCACTGCAGATTGGCAGTTGGAAGTTGGAGGGTGCACCTTACGCCTTGCGCTTTGCGCCTTCTCGCGCACCTCATTCGCTCGATGTCCCACCACCACCACCACCTCATCCAACGGCGCTTGCATGAGCGTGCTGACGATTTCTTCGATGATGGTGTGGTCGCCCCAGGGCAGCAGCTGTTTCGGTTCACCCATGCGCCGTGACTCACCGGCGGCTAAGACAATCGCTGCAAATTTATCGCCCATAAAAATAAAAACCACAGAGACACAGAGGACACAGAGTTTTTCTCTGTGGTCTCTGTGCCTCTGTGGTGTATATCCTCTCCGACAAATGACCTACTTCTTCGCCGCTTTCTTCGCCATCACCTTCGCCTTCGCCGCAGGCTTCTTCGTCGCCTTGCCCATCGGCGTTCCACGCCCCTTGCCGTTGCCATTCGACTTGCGCGGCGTGCCACGTTTCACGGTGGTCGCCGCAAGCATCTTCACGACAGGCGCAGGCGTCACCACCTTGTCCCAATCGCCCAGCTTGCCCAAGGCGCGCATCACACGCTCGGGTGACGCAGGCAGCTCGAAGATGCGTGTGCCAATCGCATTCGCTATCGCATTCGGAATCGCGCCCGCAGGCGGGACGATGCTCGGCTCGCCGACGATCTTCGCGCCGAAAGGACCATCTTCACTGGGTTGCTCAACGATGATCGTATCAATCATCGGCAAGTCGCGCGCAGTTGCTTTGCGATAGTCCAACAAACTTGCATTCGCCACCGACCCATTCGGGCGATACACGATTTCTTCCCACATCGCCGTGCCGATGCCTTGCACGGTGCCGCCTTGCATCTGCCCTTCGACCGCCATGCGGTTGATAGCCTTGCCCACGTCTTGCGCGGTGACGACACGCAAAATTTTCACGAAGCCCGTCTCTTCATCTACCTCCACGTCCACCACGCAGCCTGCATAACCCGGCGCGCCTTTGCGGCGCTCGACCGAGCTGTGCGCGAGAATCGGCGCGTACTTCGCCGTGAAGCCAGCCGTCATCTCGCTGAACTGGGGCCACGAGCGTTTTTTATCGGGATGGCTCTTGCTATGCACACCCACTTCGGTCATCGCAATATCATCTTCGCTCGTCTCAAATTCTTTTGCCGCCACCCGCAGCACTTGCGCTTTGGCTTCCTTGCACGCATTGAGGATGGCGACGCCCATCGAATACGTTACTTGGCTGCCGCCCGCTGCGGGGCCCCACGGCGCCGTGTCCGTGCTGACGCGATTGATACGCACTTTCGAGATGGGCAATTCCAGCGCCTCTGCCGCGATTTGCGCGAAGGAGGTGTAGCTGCCTGTCAGCTCAACCGTGCCGACGACGACCTCGAATGTGCCATCGCCATCTAACTTCACCATCGCTGACGCAGGCCCACGACCACCACCCCACCCACCAATCGCCAACCCACGACCTTGATGCTTGCCGAGCGGTTGTTTCCAAATTGGATGCGCTTTCAACGCTTGCAACACCGCCTTCAAACCAATCTTCGGTTGTGGTGTGCCATCGGGGCGCGTCACGCCTTCCTCTGATGCGTTCAACAAGCGGAAGTCGAGCGGATGCATCCCAACCTTCGCTGCCATCACGTCAATCTGTTGTTCGATGGCTGATGCAGAATTGGGACCGCCGGGCGCGCGATACGCCGCGACCGACTGCTTGTTCGTCAACACTTCGTAACCATCAATCAAGATGTTTGGAAACTTGTACGGCGCGGCAAGCATGATGGCGATAATAGACATCGGCGAGCCTGAATACGCCCCCGTATCCACGATGACTTTGGCTTGAATCGCCGTGAGCGTCCCATCTTGCTTGCAGCCCGACTTGATGGTGATGACCGACGCGGGTGCGGGGTTCGATGATTGCAATTCTTCGTGGCGTGTATAGATGTGCTTCACCGGCCGCGCAATCTTCATGCTCATCAAGCCGACGAGCGGCGCGACAAGACCAAACTTCGCGCCAAAACCGCCGCCCACTTCAGGTGTATGCACCGTGACTTGATGAATCGGCAAGCCCAACACTTCGGCGAGATGTTGTCGCTCGTAAAATTGTCCTTGGCACGAAACCCACGCAGTCAAGCGTTGGTTGATGGGATCCCAGCTCGCCGTCGCGTTCTGCGGTTCAAGATAGCCTTGATGCACCTGCGCCATCTTGTAGGTATGCTCGACGATGATGTCCGATTCCGCGAAGCCCTTCTCGACATCGCCCACTTTGAAGACGATGTGATTGGCGACGTTGCGCGGTTTCGCCGCTTGCTCTGCTTCTTGCGCCAAGCCCGCCGCTTCACGAATGTCGCTATCGCCGATATCGTCGAGGTCAACCTCTTCTTCTTCGCCTTTCGCCTGCGCGGCATCGGCGTTGTGAATGTCCATGTCGGAGCTTGCCGCACCGCTGTGCAAAATTTCGGGCGCATCGGGCTTCATCGCGTCCAGCGCATCCAGCACATGCGGCAGCGCGTTGTATTTGACTTCGATGAGACCGAGCGCTTGCTCCGCCGTGTGAATATCCACTGCGGCAACGGCGGCGACGGGTTGCCCCACGAAGAACACTTTGTCTTTCGCAAGGAATGAATCGCCGCGCGACCCCGCATTGAGATGCACACCGGGCCGCAAATCTTTGCCTGTCACCACACCGACGACGCCAGGCAATTTCTCTGCCTTGCGCGTATCAATCGAAACGATTTCGGCATGTGCGTATGGGCTGCCCAACACCTTCATGTACGTCATGTTTGGCAATTGCACGTCAATCCCAAAAACGGCTTTGCCCGTCACTTTGTCGCGCGCATCCACGCGCGGTATCGCCTGTCCAACGTAGGTTAGTTCAGCTGTCATTTACCCTCCCTAAAAGTGTCAAGCCTCAATGTGCCAAGTGTCACGCGCCAAGTGTCACGCGCCAAGTAATACCTGACACCCGACACTTGACACTTGACGCTTGACACTGAGCTTTTGTTTACATCGGTCCTTCCGAGATGAGCGGCTTCGCCATCACCGGCTGCGCCGCGCTCTCGTCCACCAGCTCGCCTTCGTCATACGCGGCCGCCCAGATGGCGCGCACGATTTTGTCGTAGCCCGTGCAACGACAGAGGTTGCCACCAATCGCATAGCGGATGTCGGCTTCAGTCGGCGTCGGATTTTTTTGCAAGAGCGCGTAGGCGGACATCAAGAAACCCGACGTGCAGATGGCGCACTGCAACCCGCCATAGCGCATGAACGCAACTTGCAATGGTGAGAGCTTGCCGTCTTGTGCGATGCCTTCAATAGTCGTAACCTTTCTGCCATCTGCTTCGGCGGCAAGCACGAGGCATGAGGTGACAGGCTTGCCATCCAAGAGGCACGTGCAAGCGCCACAGTCGCCCGTGCCACACCCTTCCTTCGACCCCGTCAAGCCTAAATCGTCGCGCAACACTTCGAGCAAGGTGCGATATGGCGCGCACGTATGAGTAACAGCTTGATCGTTCAATGTGAATTTGATTGTCAGTTCCACGAATCCTCCCAACATGAGTTGGTATTTCGATGGTCGTTGCGAGCAGAGCGAAGCAACCTTTTCTTCGTATGCGGGCTTACTTCGCACCGCGCACTGCGCTGACGCTCGCAATGACGCATACAGTTCATTACATCAGTTTGATTGTTCACCACGCAAGCGCGCTAGCTCCGCGCGCGCGCTCCCATTCTGCTTCGGCAGCCTGTCGCGCCGCCGCTTCAGAGTGCGCGCGTTGTTGGGCGAGCTGACGCGCTTCGGCTTCAGCCCGCGCGCGTTCTTCAGCCACTTCACGCGCTTCT
>CAZDYP010000030.1:21105-35507 GCA_964509505.1 uncultured Anaerolineae bacterium
TGTGATCTCAAAGACAACGGCGGGCGCGTGTCCTTCTTCCCACCATTTGTACACGCGTCGCTCGTGTTTCGTCACGCCTTTGACCACAAACACCTCAAGACTACGAACCTTGCGCCTGTTTCACCGCCGCCAGCAGCGTGCGTTTCACCAGCACGCTCGTGATGTAGCGGCGATAGCCAGCCGAGCCGCGCACGTCGCTGATGGGTGATTCCTCCATCGCCGCTTGGTTCGCGGCTTTGGCAATGAATTCATCTGTGGGTGCATTGCCGCGCAGCAGCTCTTCGGCTTGGCGCGCGCGCATCGGCGTCGGCGCGACGGCGCCCAAAACGATTTTCGCCTCTTTGATCAAGCCTTCCTTATCGAGCACGACGTACGACGCAACGCCAACCATCGCGATGTCCATCTGCGCGCGCGGTGTGTGGCGCACGTAATCACAACCGCTATGTGCGGGCGGTGTGGGGATATTGATAGCGACGAGCAGCTCATCGGGCGCAAGCACCGTCTTGCCGGGGCCGACGAAAAAATCTTCCAACGCGACGGTGCGCGTTTTACGCGGGCCTGCAATCGTGGCGGTTGCGCCATACGCAATGAGCGCCGGCACACTATCGGCAGACGGTGCAGCGTTGCAGATATTGCCGCCAATCGTCGCCGTGTTCTGAATTTGAAGCGAGCCAATAATCTCCGCGCCTTGCGCCAACGCAGAGAACTTCTCGCGGATACCCTTCGCCGCCAGCGCCTCAGCGATGGTCACTCCCGCGCCGATGGTCGCGCCGTCTTTCGCAGAAAACTTCACGGCTTTCAACTCTTTGATGTTCTTCACGCTCACCACGAAGTCAGGCGCCATCCCTTTGACATGCTCTTTAATCTGCACAAGCAAGTCGGTGCCGCCTGCGAGAACTTTGCCATTGGGCTTTTTAGCGAGAAGGGCTGCCGCTTCTTTCACGGTGTTGGGAACATAGTAAGCGAATTTATGCAACGTAAACCTCCATAGAATGAAGTATTCAGGAGTCAGTAATCAGTAGTCAGTAGTCAGTAACCAGATTGAGTTCGATGGATCTTTTGCCAATCTGGCTACTGGCTACTGGCTACTCACGACTGGCTACTGGCTACTGGCTACTCACGACTGCCATCGTTGTCATGGTCTTGTGAACTTCTTGCGCGGTGAGCTTCACCACTTTGCCCTCCGCGTTCATCATTGCGCCGCTCAAATCTAGCAGATGGTGATTGAATAGGTAGCTTGAGTCGCGCAGAAAATCGTTCCACGTCGCGTTGAAATGCGTGTCGGCATAGCTGCGATATTTTTCTTGGGCGAACGCCAGCCAATCGTCTTTCTGCACGTTGGGAATGGGCTGCAGGGCAAGGATGAATTCGTTGAAGTCTTTGTGTGGCACGAGCCGCGCCAAATAGACCTCACCCACCTTCATCATGGGAGCGAAGTAGTCGTCGGCGATGTCGTAACTCTCATGACGCAAAAGTTCTTGCGCCCGAATCTTGCTGCTCCCCGTCGCTTCCATCACCTCGTACAACCCGAAGCGCGACGATTGCCACGCCCCCAAATAATCGCGCTCGATGGGGTGCAGGTAGCCCGCTGCTTGCGCGCGAAACACATCAATCAGACGTTGGCGGTCGAGGCTACTGCGATAATCCACCAGATACCATTCGAGGAAACGAGTGCTTTCTTCGTCGCTAAGATTCCCTTTGCCCATATCACGCCGCTTATCCCAAAACAATTCAAACGCCGCCTTCAAATCAGGCATGTAACGCGGTTTCTGAAAAAAGTCCGCCATGCGCCAGAAAAGCGACTGTCGCGCGCGGCGCGTTGTCAAACGGTCGGCGGCAGCGTCTTGGTCTTGTTTCCAGTGACAATGCTTGTACTTTTTGCCGCTGCCACAATGACACAGGGCGTTGCGTCCAACTTTTGCCATGCGGTTCCTAATCAAAAAAGAGGTTGGGCAAATTGACAATTTGCCCTACAAAACAAAGAACATTGTAACGGAATTGAAACAGAGGCGCAAACCGTTGTCCATATTTTAAGCTGCGCCCATCACGTCAATTGGTAAAACGCACGCGCATTCTCCGCCATGATTTTCGTCTGGAGCGGTTCAGGCAGTTCAATCGGAAAGGCAGGTTCATTGGCATCCTGATGCCAATGCGGATAATCCGACGCATACATCAACATCTCGTCAGAGTCGAGCTGTTGCATCACTTCGAGCAATTGCTCAGGCTGTGGTGGCGCGTCGAGCGGTTGGGTCGTCAAGCGCATGTGCTGGCGGATGTAATCAGATGGAAGTTGCTTCACCCACGGCGTCTCGCGCCGCAAGCCCTTCCACTCTTTATCGAGTCGCCACATCAGCGACGGCATCCACGTGAAGCCGCCTTCAATCAACGCGACCCGCAACGTCGGAAACTGCTCAAACACGCCTTCGCTGACCAGGCTCAAGACTTGCGATTGGAAAATCGTCGCCATGTTCGCATAGTCTTCGATGTAATACGAGAACCAACCACTCGCCGTCGGCGGGTTACCCGGCGCGCCGCCGAAGTGAATGCCGATGACGAGGTTATGCTTGATGGCGGCTTCATAGACGGGGAAGTAGCGACGATTGCCATAAGGCGCTGCGGAGTGAGCGGGCAAGAAAATTTGCGCGAAGCCACGATGGTCGCCGCGTCGCTCAATCTCCTTCACCGCTAAATCAGGAAAGTGACTCGGCACGACCAGCGCCGCGCGCAAACGCGGTTCAGGCTCAAGCCAATGCTCAATCTGCCACTCGTTCACGGCTGTCGCAAACGCTTCGGCGGCATACGGATTGTGAATGCTTTCGATGGCATAGGCGCAATTGAGGATGCCAAACTCCGCGCCTGCCGCGTCGAGCGCTTGCGCGCGCAACGTGGCGAGGTCAGAGCCTGCGGGCGCACCCGATATGGGCACGGTATCAGGGCGCGCAGTCAGCGCCGCCTTCGGATGATACGCCGTATCAATCGGTCCCTTGAAACCCGTCTGCCTCACAGTCTCGCGCCAATATGCGGGCAAGTAGGGCAGCAACGCTTCTACGTTGGGCACGACGTTGTGCAAGTCACAGTCAATCATGAGATGAATCCTCAGTCATGTATTCTAACAGCTTGAGTGTGGAGTGCTCGCGAATGCAGCTGGTTGATTGGTGGAAGCGATGTTACTCTTTTTGCCCTATCTCTGTCAACCTCATTTGCCATCAGCAACTGGGCAGCGCGAAGGGGTCTTTGAGACCCTTCGGATTTAGTGTTAGAATTGCGCCATACGGTGTTATGCAAAAACTCTTAGCGCTTCATGTGCGTCCCGGTCATCCCGACTTTCTCGACTTGCCTTGGACGCACTCGCTTGCCGACTGGCGCGCGCACACGTCACGTCTGGTAGAAGTGCAACGCGGCATCTCGCGCCATGAAGTCGTCTTCGTCAGCTACGACGACGCGATTTATGCCATCAAAGAACTGCCCGCGCGCATTGGCGAGCGCGAGTATAATCTTTTGCGCGAGCTGGAGAGTGCGCAGCTGCCCGCCGTCACCTCGGTCGGTCATGCGCGCGTGCAAGGTGACGACGAGGAGTTGAGCATCGTCGTCACGCAATATCTCGACGGCTCGTTGCCCTATCGCTCGTTGTTCATGCAGCGCGGTTTGGAGCGCTATCGCAAAAAATTGTTGGGGACGATTGCGGGGTTGTTGGTGCGCTTGCATCTCGCGGGGTTCTATTGGGGCGATTGCTCGCTCTCGAATACGTTGTTCCGGCGTGATGCGGGCGCATTGCAAGCCTACGTTGTGGATGCTGAAACGACCGAACAGCATGAGACGTTATCCAAAGGGCAACGGCAGCAAGACTTGATGATCATGGAAGAAAACATCACGGGTGAGTTGGCTGACCTTGAAGCGCTGACGGCATTGCCCGACAGTTTGAGTGTGTATGAGACGGGCAAACAAATCGCACATCGTTACGAGCAGTTGTGGAAGGAAATCACACGCGCCGAGGTCATCGCACCCAGCGAACGCTATCGCATCCGCGAGCGGGTGCGGAAACTGAACGAGCTTGGCTTCTGGGTGGACGAGATCGAACTGTTGCCGACGGACGACGGCAACCAGCTACGCATGCGCCCCATCGTCGCCGACCGCAACTATCACGCGCGCAAACTGCACAGCCTGACGGGTATTGTCGCCAGCGACGGGCAAGCGAAAGAAATTTTGAACGACATCGCTGCCTACAAAGCATCGCTCTCGCGCGAGCTGAATCGCAGCGTGCCGACGAGCAACGCTGCCTTTCGTTGGCTCGACGAAGTGTATCATCCAGCCATCAAACAGCTCGCGCCCATCATTGACCGCCAAACCGACGTGCCTGAGCTTTATTGCGAAGTGCTCGAACACAAATGGTTTATGTCCGAACGCGCCAAGCACGATGTCGGCATGGAAAAAGCGATTGAGTCATTCGTTCAATGGTATCATCAACAGCACACACTCGACGCCACACAAACCCTTACTCCAATTGAAGCTGCTCACTAACCACTAACCAATTACCAATTACCATGTACACCTCCCTCCTTCGTCGCTACCGCGAGCTGCGCCTCATCGCCCAAGATCCCGTGTTGCTCATTGGTCTCTTAGCAAGCGGCGCATTCATTCTCACCTTCATTATCTGGCCCCTGTGGACAGTGGTCGCGTGCCAAGCGTTCATCAAAGAGCCAGGCCATTGTTACAACCTCATCCCGCTCGACGGCACGGTGAGCGTCGAGCATTTTCGCCGTTACGTGGACGCGCGTTTTGGTCCAAACTATCGCGCCGTCTTTTGGGATACGCTAGTGATGGGCGTGTTGACGGCGAGCGGCTCGACGCTCCTCGGCTTCTTACTCGCCTATACCGTCGTGCGCTGCAACATCCCCTTCAAAAATTTCGTTCACGCGCTCATCCTCTTGCCGACGGTCTCGCCACCCTTCGCCATCGCGGTGGCGACGATTTTGTTATTTGGGCGCAACGGCTTTGTCACGAAACAAATACTTGGCATTACCTTCGGGCCGGGCAGCAATGATATCTATGGCATGGATGGCTTGGTCTTCGTGCAGATCATCACCTTCTTCTCGATAGCCTACCTCATCATTCGCGGTTTGTTGGAACGCATTGAGCCTTCGATGGAAGAAGCCGCGCTCAGCCTCGGCGCGTCGAAGTGGCACATCTTTCGCACGGTGACGTTACCGCTGCTGACGCCGGGCATCGCCGCCGCGTTCTTGCTGATGTTTGTCGAGTCGCTTGCCGACCTCGCCAACCCGTTGTTCATCGCAGGCAACACGACGGTGCTCTCCGCGCAAATCTGGGTGGCGGTCAACGGCGAATACGATCAACACAAAGGCGCGGCGCTCTCGCTTATCTTGTTGCTGCCAACGCTAACCGTGTTTCTGATTCAGCGTTATTGGGTCTCGCGTCGTTCGTATATCGCCGTGACGGGCAAGCCAACGGGCGGCGGCAGCAGCGCCTTCGTTAAAGAGCCGCTTATCCGCGCAAGCTTCATCGCGCTATCGTCGCTGGTATTGCTGTTGGTGCTGGCGCTCTACGCGACCATTTTTGCAGGCTCCATCACAAAAATTTGGGGCATTGATTATTCGCTCGACGTGAGTCACTATCGCAATGTGCTGCTACGCGGATTCAAAGCGATTATTGACACCGCGTTTCTCTCCGCGCTCGCCACGCCCATTGCAGGGATTACAGGCATGGTCATCGCGTACCTCGTCGTCCGCAAGCGCTTCAGCGGCAAGGAAGCACTCGACTTCGGCTCGACGCTTGGCGGCGCGGTGCCGGGCACCATTCTCGGCATCGGCTACATTATCGCCTTCATCAAAGCGCCGACGTTCGTCGTTGTGCTAATCTATCTTGCGTTGGCATACTTCGTCGCGCGCAATGCTACGCCGATGATGAACCAACGTCTATGGTTATTGTTGGGTGGTTCGCTTGTCGGCATGGCGCTGGTCTGGTTAAGCATGAACTACGAGGCGCGCTTGCCTTATCTCCAAAACCCGATAGGCGATGCGGTGGGGCGTCCATTTATGCAATTGCCCACGCTCGACGTTGAGGCGTGGCTCAACACAGTCGCCGCATTGCTCGTCGCGCTCGCCATCGTCAGCGCGGGCATCGTCAACAAATCTGTGCGGCGTCGGCTCGTCCTCACACTCATCGTCATGGCGCTCTATCTCGTCACACGCCAATACGCGCCGCTGCTCACCGACCCACTCGCCGTGTGGGGCAAACAACAAGGCGGCGATATTTTGCCGCGCCTCACCGCGAGCCTGGCTGCGTGGCTCAACCTCTTCTTCCAACCGCCGCTCGCATTGCTCGGCTTCACCTACACGACCATCGCGGGCTACCTCATCACATGGACCAACATCCCCAATTCCCCATCCCCCATCTCAACAGCCAACAGCCAACAGCCAACAGCCAATTACCAATTACTCATTACTAATATCCAAGCTCTCATTCTCTTGGGTATCTGTTGCGCCCTCACCTTCTACGGCGAACCCCTCGCGCTCGTCGGCTCGCCCTACATCATCCTCATGGCGTATGCGGTGCGTTCGCTGCCTGCCTCGGTGCGCGCGGGCGTGGCGGCATTGCAACAGATTGATCCCGCGATTGAAGAAGCTTCGACCAGTCTTGGCGCGGACGCGCAACACACCTTCCGTCGCGTGACGTTGCCGCTGATTCTGCCTGCATTTGTGGCGGGGCTCATCTTCAGTTTCGCGCGCCACATGACAAGCCTCAGCGCCATCATCTTTCTCACCACACCGAAGTGGCCGATTCTCACCGCGCTGATCTTGAGCGAGGTTGAGCAAGGCGGCATGAGTCTCGCGGCTGCGTATTCCATGACGTTGATCTTTATCGTGTTGGGCGCGATTGGTTTGGTTTATCTATGGGCGGGACAAGCCTTCAAAAGTCAAGGCGGCTTTGGCGCCAATATCGGCGCGGGGTAAATTTTTAGCATGGGTTCATCAGACGTCACTTCTGCGCTGACGGCGGCGGACATCGCGGCTCTTTACGCCGTCACCGCGGATCTCACTACCCAACACGATTTGTCGGCGCTGTTTCAGCTCATTATGGAACGCGCGACGGCGTTGCTCAACGCGTCGGCCGGCACGCTCTACCTGCAAGATGTCTTGCGCGGCTATTTGACCTTGACCGCGCAAAAAGACACCACCATTGCAGGCAAACCGTGGCTGCGCTGGGGCGAAGGGTTGGCGGGGCGCGTCGCAGCCACACGCGAACCCCTGCAGGTGGACAATTACAGCGCCTGGCCACATCGCTTGCCGCAATTCGAGGGCGTGCCGTTTCATGCCATGCTCGCTGTCCCGCTGTTACATCACGACGAATTGATCGGCGTGTTGGAGGTCGGCGAGCTCAACCAGCCGAACCGTTGCTTCACCGCCGCGGATGCGCAGCTCTTGCAACGCTTTGCAACGCAAGCCGCGCTCGCCATTCAAAACGCGCGACTGTTCGAGGAAACGCGCCAATATGCGCGCGAAGCGCAAGCATTCTTGGAGCAAATGCGCACGCGCACACACGAACTCATCACCTTGAGCGAAGTGTCGTATGCCGCCAGTCAATCGCTCGACCTGCAGGAGATGTTGGCGTTGACGTTGGACAAAGTGTTGGAGGTCACAGGATTCACCGCAGGCGAGGTTTTGCTGGTGAACACGACGCCATTCGATATGCGCCGCGCCACCGCGCGTCACCTCCCCGAAGCGTTGCTGCAAGAGCTGCCGACGGGACTCGCCACCTATCATGCGCGCGAACAGGTCATTCAGAGCGGGCATCCCATCTATTTGGAAGACTTTGCGACGTTAGCTGAACAGCAGCAAATTGCCATGCGCGAAGGGTTTCAATCGGCGGCGCTCATCCCCTTGCAAGCCAAAGGGCAAATTCTTGGCATCTTGGGCATGTTCGCGCACCATCCCTACACCTTCGACGAACAGGAACGCAAGCTCTTGGCATCCATCGGACAACAGGTCGGATTGGCGCTCGCCAACGCACAGCTCTTTGCGAATCTTGCCGAAGAACGACAACGCTTGTCCACTGTCTTGGAGCATGTCGCCGACGGCATTATCATCACCGATACGGAGGGACGCATCATCGCCGTCAACCAGCCTGCGGCTTCGCTATTCGAGTCACGCATTGAGTGGATGAATGGTGTGGCTTGTGGTGAACTGGTGCGCGCGCGCAGCCCACAAGCGGAAAAATTCGATGAACTGTTTCGGCAGGTGATGCTGCGCCGCGAGGCGTTGTCGCTGACGGGACATTTGACGATTCAAGCTCAAGACACTAAATACAGTAAAATACTGGACATCTCGATTGTGCCGGTCGTTTCGCAAGACGAACTGAACAGCCTCGTCATCGCGTTGTGGGACGTGTCGAAACGGGTCGAGATCGAGCAATTGCGCTCGTCGCTCATCGCCATCGTCTCACACGAGCTGCGCACGCCGATGGCGAAGGTGCGCTTGGCGGCAGAACAACTCAGACGGCCAGCCCTCGCGCGCAAACAGCGCAACGAGATGCTCGACATCGTGATCAGCGAGACGGACCGCCTCTCGAAGTTTGCCGAAGAGATGCTGGATGTCTCAGGCATCGAAGAAGGCAAAATCGAATTGCAGCGCGCCCCGTTGGCGCTGCCGACGTTCCTGCGTCAACTCATCAAATCGTATCAGCGTCTCACGAATCTGAAACGCTTTGAGCTGGTTTTGCCCAAGCGCTTGCCGCCCCTCCTTTGCGATGAGGCAAAAGTGCGTATTACACTCAACAACTTGATTGACAATGCGCTGCGTTACTCGCCGCCCGACGCGCCCATCCAAATTGAAGTCGCTCTCGTAGATACACACCAGGTGCGGCTCACGATCACCGATCATGGTTTGGGCATGACACCCGAACAAGCTCAGAATTTATTCCAACCGTTTCATCGGTTGCACAGCAACCACCCGACCATTTACGGCAGGGGTCTCGGTTTATACATTGCGCGCGTGTTCGTCGAAGCGCATGGCGGACAGATCACCGTCAAAAGCCAGCCCGGCGTTGGTTCAACATTCAGTGTGATTCTGCCAATCGTTTAATTTTTCAGGCTCTACCGACTTGAATGTAGCATGGCTCGCGCGGGACTCCCGTTGGTCGCACAGCCCGCGCCCGCCGGCGGATGTGACCATCCACCGCAAGCGTTCTACACCAAAGCCAGCAGAGCCATCTTTCAGAAAGCTTATGGAAAAACGTATTCTGGTTATTGATGATGATCCAGTCTTAGTCAGACTCATCACTGACCATCTCCAACAAGAAGGCTACGCGGTGCAAGGCGCGTATAGCGGCGCGGCCGGGTTGCGCGCTGCGTATGCGTATCAGCCCCATCTCGTCATTCTCGACGTGATGATGCCCGATATGGATGGCTGGACGGTTTGTCAACGTCTGCGCGAGATGTGCAATGCGCCAATCCTGATGTTGAGCGCGTTAGGCACAGCGGGGGATAAAGTGCGCGGTCTCAATCTGGGCGCGGACGACTACCTCACGAAACCGTTCAATACTGCCGAACTCTTTGCGCGTGTGCAAGCTTTGCTGCGTCGCGGCAGCGATTTGACTCCCGAGCTCACTTCGCCAACACGCTACGCCGATAATCGCTTGGTGATTGATTTGGATAAGGGCGTCATTTTGAAAGATGGGCGCGAAGTGCATCTCACGCCGCGCGAATTTAGCTTGCTCACCTACATGGTGCGCCAACCCGGCGTCATTTTGGCGCATCGGCAGCTTGTCTCGGGCGCATTAGGCACGGTCTTTGATGACGACAGTTTGAAGGCGCTGAAGGTTTACATCGGACAGATTCGCAAAAAGATCGAGGATCATCCCGATAAACCTGAATACATTTTGAATGAACGGGGGCGCGGTTATTACTTCAAGCCGCGTCAGCCGGGTTGAGCTCAACACTGAGGGCTGGGAAAACAAGTCACCCGTTTCGAGTTGCTCGAAACGGGTTTGGCGTTTATTACACGTGAAAGAAAAGCCTCGCGGTTTTTACGTGACACAGACTTTTACTGCGTTTAGCAACTCAAACCCGCGAGAGCTGACCGTATCGCCATTAGGAAACCGCTATAAGCGTATTACAGAATCCCTGACTCACTGACCTTTTGCATTTTTCGCCACGAATTTCCGCCCAAAAATTAGTGAACATTCGTGGGAGGCGTGGCCAGTGTAAGAGCATCAGACAGAATCCCTACTTACCCAGTGGAATGCTGGGACACGCGCTATCAACGGTCTATTCCTTACGCAAGCTTTACCATTTTGCTTCTTTTTTTTCGCACGCAAGTCGTTATAATGGGAATGGTTAGTTTGCAGATGAGGTTTTTGGAATGGATGTAAAGCCCCTGATCTTGATTATTGAACGGGACGACGAATTTGTAGCAACGGTGCGCGCAAGTTTTGAGGCAGATGGTTATACGGTGCTCTCTGCAGCGGAGCGCAAGCAAACGCTTTCACTTTTCTATCGCACACACCCCAATTTTGTTTTTCTTGGTTTAGGCAGCCCGCCGAATGAAGGCTGGGAGCTGTTAAAACGCTTGCGCGAATTATCCGATGTACCCATCATCTTATTCTTAGAAAGTCATCAAGCCGCAGAAGCTACCCACGGCTTCGCGCTCGGCGCCGATGCGTGTCTGATGAAGCCGTTTGAGCTAGCGCGCTTGAAGGATCGGGTAGATGTGTTGCAACGTCGCCAATTGGCTATCCTCAAAGCTGTCACCAAAGGCACTGGGTCTTTGGTGACACCCCTCCAATGTTTGCGCCTCAATCAAGTGCTCCAAATTGATGCAGCGCTATGCGAGTTAGGCACGACAGGCGAGCTGCGCCTCATCAAGCACCGGGGCTATTTGCGCGCCATCGAAAAAGTGGCAGACGAATCGCGCGCAGCAGAACAAACTACCCAATCCATCGTATAAGCGCTCCTCCACGCTGCGGTGACAATGGCGATACCGCGCAAGCGGCGCAGCTTGATTTCTGAAAGGTCAGCCATTGTCCCAGAACTTTTCTGCGGACGCCTCCCAGTTTACTATGATCATTACTCAAACTCCCTTACGCATTAGTTTTTTTGGCGGCGGCACGGACTTGCGCGAATTTTACGAACAAGAAGAAGGGTGTGTCCTCAGCTCCGCCATTGACAAATTTATCTTCGTCACCGTCAAACAACGCTTCGATCAAAAAATTCGTCTCGGATGGACGCGCACGGAGATGGTGGATCACATTGACGAGTTGCAACACGAGCTCGTGCGCGAGGCGATGCGCCTCACTGACGTGCAAAATCAAATCGAAATTTCCACAATGGCAGACATTCCCGCCGAAGGCACAGGCTTAGGCTCATCGAGTGTAGTCACGGTGGGGGCGCTCAACGCCTTGCATGTCTATCAAGGCGACGCCAAAGACCCCATGACGTTGGCGCGCGAAGCGTGTCTGATTGAAATTGACACGCTGCGCAAACCCATCGGCATGCAAGACCAATACATCGCCGCCGTCGGGGGGTTGCAACTCATTCGCTTCAAACCCACTGGCTCCGTGTTTACAGAACGGGTGCGCCTTTCAGAAGATGTGCGACGCGAATTCAATCACAACTTGATGTTGTTCTGGACGAACACCGCGCGACGCGCAGAAAGCGTGTTAGCTGAACAACGCGAGAACACGCACCAACGCATGGACACCTTGCGTTGCATGAAACAGATGGTTTATCAAGGGCGCCAATTGCTGGAAGAGGGTGAGCTCGACGCATTTGGTTGTTTGCTGCACGAAGGCTGGGAACAAAAGAAGCGGCTGGCGAGCAAAATTTCCAACGACCACATAGACGACATCTATGCGGCGGCGCGTAAGGCGGGAGCGTTGGGCGGCAAAATTACGGGCGCGGGCGGCGGCGGCTTTATGTTGTTGTATTGTCCCCATGAACGACAAACCAAACTCCGTGAAGCGTTGTCCGGCTTGCGCGAGTTGCCCTTCGCGCTGGAACGCGACGGCACCAAAGTGATTTTTAATTATCGCAGATGAGTATGACCACTGCATCCACACCTACTGCGACGCGCGCCACTCCCTCCAATTCTCAACCCACTCTCTCATTGTATCTCAAGCGACAAGCAAACAGCATCCCGCGTTATCTCTGGGAGCAATTGGTGCTCAGCCTGTGTGGGCGCATTCCAACCGTGGCGGGCATCGCCTTGCGCGCGTTAGCCTATCGCGCCATTATGCCACTGGACGGACTGGTGGCTATCGAGAGCGGCGTGCGCTTGCGGTTCGCGAGCAACATTCACTTGGGGCGACAAGTGTATTTGGATGAGGGCGTGTATATTCACGCTTGCCCCAACGGTGTGAGCATCGGCGACCACACGCTCGTCATGCACGGCTCGGTCTTGCACGTTTATAATTTTCGTGGCATACCGCATTCGGGCATTCGGATTGGTTGCCATAGCTTGATTGGCGAGTATAATGTCATTCGCGGGCAAGGCGGCGTAACGATTGGCGACCGCGTCTATACCTCGCCAATGGTGCAACTCATCGCCGTCAATCATATCTTCGATGACCCAACACGCCCTTTCGTGGATCAAGGTATCACTGCCGAAGGCATCACGATTGAAGACGATGTTTGGATTGGGAGCAACGCCGTAATTTTGGATGGGGTGCGCGTGGGCAAGGGCGCCGTCGTCGCCGCAGGTGCCGTTGTCAGCAAAGATGTGCCGCCGCATGTGGTGGTCGGCGGTGTGCCTGCAAAAGTGATTAAAGAAATCACGGGCGCGAAACCCACCCGTAATGTGCCTGTGTATCAGATTTGACGTGTGGGCTTAGTTAGCCGCTTGTCTTCAAAGGCAAGTGGCAAACTTGCCCTACCGCGAAGGATCTTTATGCCCACTTTATCAGTCGTCATTCCCGCCTATAACGAAGAAGACGGCATCACCCAAATTGTCGAGCGGGTGTTGGCAGTGCGCGAATCTTTGGCGAAGGTCGGCTTCACGTTAGAGTTCACGGTGGTGGACGACGGCTCGCGCGACAAGACTGCCGAGCTCGTTGCACGATACAAAGATGTGCGTTTGATTCGTCACATCAAAAATCGCAACTATGGCGCAGCCATCAAAACAGGCTTTCGCTATGCGACAGGCGAGTATCTGGCCTTTCTCGACGCCGACGGCACGTATCCGCCAGAGAAGCTGCCCGACTTGTGCCGCGCCGCTGTCGAACAGAAAGCGGATATGGTCGTCGGCTCACGCATGGCGGGCGCGGACAGCGAAATGCCCCTCACGCGACGCGTGGGCAACTTCATCTTCGCGCGCATGTTGAGCCTCGTCAGCAATACTTACGTGAGCGACACGGCAAGCGGCTTGCGCGTGTTGCGCCGCGCTGTCTTACCGCGCTTGTATCCCTTGCCCGACGGCTTGCAGTTCACCCCGGCGATGAGCACGCGCGCGATTCACGAAAACCTCAAGATCGTCGAGATACCAATTCCGTACGCGGAGCGCGTGGGACGCTCGAAACTGTCAGTCGTGCGCGACGGGATGCGCTTCACCAATGCGATTGTCTGGACGGCGCTCGCCTATAATCCTGTCCGCATTTTGGGCCTGTTGTCCCTTGCTTGTCTGGGACTCACGGCGTTGATTGGTTTGTACATTTTGTATTTGCGTCTAGGCGGCGTGACGACCTTGACTCCCTCGCAAGTCTTTTCGATTTTCGCGGGTGTGGTATTAGCCGTGGTAGGAACGAGCTTGTTCTCGTTAGGCGCGATGTTCAACTATCTCGTCGCGTTGTTCCACAAACATCCGATGCGACAAGGCTTATTCGGCAAACCGCTTTTCGACCCGCCCCTTGACCAGCATTTTGGGTGGTTGGGCATCGTAACCGCCCTGTTGGGCATCGCCGTCGGTCTAGCCGCTTACTCGTTGAGCTTAAGCGGTTGGGATTTGGAACGCCTGTGGCTTTACATGCTCGGCAGCGCATCGTTGGCGATGATTGGCGTGCAGTTGTTTGTCTCATGGGTGGTGATGCGCGTGCTGCAAGAATTGTCGCAACGGGAAACATCGGCGCAACGCGACCTAATCGAATCCGAAGCGGCGAACATTGATGCGGGTGGGTTAAAGCCGACGATGCGGTATGAGCAAGTATAAAATTTGTCACAGGGAGTCTTCTGGCTTTGTTGTAGAACGCTCGTGGTGGATGGTCACAGCCACCGCCCGAGCACGGAATCTGCGACCAACGGGAGTCCCGCGCGAGCATTCCACACTGAAGTCAGGAGACCCTGATCCACTTACACTTTGCATTTTTCGCCACGAATTTCACGAATGTCCACGAAAAATTAGTGAACATTCGTGGAATTTGTGGCAAAGGTCAGGGAATCAGCAGGAGACCCTAAAAAATTA
>CAZDYP010000031.1:0-5303 GCA_964509505.1 uncultured Anaerolineae bacterium
GACACGGTTACCCCGACACCAAGCGCAACCAAGCGCTCCTCATGCAGACTAATGTCTTTCTGCACCTGATGCCTGTCAAAGTCCGCGTGCATTCATTGAAAGCAACCTACACGTGGGGTTTAGGCTTGATTTCGTTTTACCTCTTCCTCATCCTCACCATTACGGGTGCGTTGCTCATGTTCTATTATGTGCCATCCGAAAACATGGCATATCAGAACATGCAAGACATCATGACCAAGGTGAATTATGGTTTGCTCATGCGAAACATGCATCGTTGGGCAGCGCACGCCATGGTGTTAGCTGTGTTCTTCCACATGTGCCGCGTCTTCTACACGGGCGGTCACAAAGAGCCGCGTGAATTTAATTGGTCTATCGGCGTGCTGTTATTGTTTGCGACGTTCTTCCTCAGCTTTACAGGCTACCTCTTGCCATGGGATCAGCTCTCGTATTGGGCGGTGACCGTGGGCAGTTCACTCGGTTTGTATGCGCCCCCCGCCGAAATCGCCGGCAAAGCGAGCATCTTGATTTTGCGCGGCACACCCGAAGTCTCCCAATCCACGTTGGTGCGGTTCTATACCTTGCACGTCGTCGTGATGCCGTTGTTGCTCGCCGTGCTATTGACGATTCACTTCTGGCGCATTCGTAAAGATGGTGGGCTGTCTGGTCCTTATGGCAAGCCAGCAGAAGAATAGTTCTAGTTGCTAGTCGCTCGGCATTAGCGACTAGCGACTAACGACTAACGACTAGCAACTAACGACTAATGACTCCCGACTAACGACTAGGAGATTGACCGATGAGCGCTGAAGCGCAAGCCCCAGATGCCCAAGCGTATGAGGGGCCGTTGCGCCCCCTGCTGATTGCGGGGCATGAAAAAACTTTGGAGCGTGTCGAGCTCCGCCCAGACGACCAAGTAATGTCGTTCCCATATTTGGTCGTGCCATCTATCGCCGTCGCGTTTGGCACAGTGGTGGTAATGACCATTTGCTCGGTGTTAGTCAACGCGCCATTGAAAGAATTGGCGAACCCTGACCGCACACCCAATCCTTCGAAAGCCCCTTGGTATTTCATGAATTTGCAGGAGCTGCTCCTCCACATGAACCCTTCCCTCGCAGGCGTCATTGTGCCGACCCTCGTGGCGGTGCTATTGATGGCGATTCCCTACATTGACCGCAAGACGGACAACGTGGGACATTGGTTTATGACGCGCAAAGGCTTGGAAGTGACGCTCTTCTCGATGATTTACACCATCCTCGCAGGCATAGCGTTGGTCTTGTTCGACGCCTATTTCACACTTGACCCCAAGGGCTTCATCGTAGGCGAATGCAAGGATTGTGTGCCACGTTCAGGCGGCGCGTTCACCTCGGTTTTGAAGTATCTGGTGGCAACCCAAGGCTGGCCCACCTGGCTAGTGCAAGTGCCAGAACCATTGAGCATCTTCATTTATGATGATTGGCTGACTGGCTGGATTCTGCCCGGCGGTTTGATCGTCGTGTTAGCCGTTGTGCTTTGTCTGATTGTGCGCTATCGTTGGAACGGCGGCGTGGAAGAAATCATGAACGCGCTGTTCACCGGCTTTGTGTTTACGTGGCTCTTCACGACCGTTATCGGCGCACTGTTCCGCGGTCCGAGCCAGTTGTTGGGCTGGCCCTGGGGTCATCACGAAGGCTACAATCCTATGGACGATTTGCTCTGGTTGGGTAACACCCTCCAGCATTTCTTGAATTGATGTTTCATCAGATGCGACAGACGAGCATCTGATGGTTTAGAGTTAAAAGCCCGCGTTACGCGCGGCTTGTCATTTCAAGCGTTTCTTTCGACTGCGCTCAGGATGCAGTTGGCGAGAAATCTCACCCGTCGCACAGGAGCGTTCTGGTTGCAAACCATGTCCTGGGCTTGGCGAAGGCAGCGCTCCTTGCACTGACACTGCGTAACATGAGTTAAGAGGAGGTTGTATGGCTGAAGCTGCGCAAGTCGCACAAGCTTCAATAGAAGAAAAACTGGGTTTGACTCGTCGCCAATTCGTGGCAATCGGTTGGACGGTGGCAGGACTCGTCGCGGCCGGCGAGGCGCTGGGCGCGATTGGCTCATTTATGTATCCACGTTTGGAAGAGGGCGCATTTGGTGGCAAGGTCAACATTGGCACACTCGCCGAGGTGTTAGCCAGTTTGAAGGATACCAAAGCCAAACCCGATGAATCGCAAAAGAACAAAGGTCGCTTCTATCTGGCCCGCACAGACGACGGCATCATAGCGCTCTATCGCAAATGTGTGCATTTAGGCTGCGTCGTGCCGTGGAATGACCCGGAAGATCAATTCCATTGCCCTTGTCATGGCTCGCTCTATAACCGCAAAGGCGAAGTGCTGGGCGGGCCCGCGCCGCGCCCTTTGGACTATTTCAAGATCACGGAAGAGGCGGGCAACTTGATCGTGGACACGGGCAAGGTGCTGCAGCGGTCGGTTTATAGCCCCGACCAGTGCTTCCCCATCAAAAAGACTTAGCCCTTGCCGTGTGACGCAGGGTTCATTTTCTGAGGAGTACGCCCTCATTATGCAAAAACAAACCGCGAACTACAATCAGTTTACGCTGTGGTCGCTGATCGCCCTCATTATTATTGCGCCTGTCTATGTGGCCTTCGACCTTAGCTTTCGGCAAAGCTACGAGACCGAAAAAATCCACGACGAATACATCAAAAAAGGCTCTTTTCTGTATGCTGAGTTTTGCAAAGGGTGTCACGGTATGCAGGGAGGTGGCATTAACGAAGATCCGAAATATGTTGGGTTGCCACTCAGCAAAACGGCTGACATGAAAGCGCGCGATAGCAAAGACCCCTTCATCGTCAAGACGATTTCACGCGGGCGACGCGGCACCCAAATGCCCCCTTGGTTGAAAGAAGAAGGCGGCCCGCTCGATATCGAAGATATCAAAATGTTGCGCGCCTTCATTCTGGATGGGACGCATTGGGGCCAATATTTCGATTATACCTCACATACCAATAAGACATGGTTCCCTACCGCTGATTTTGATAAGAACCAATTAGCCAAATTGCCGCCGCCGCCCAACCCCGAAGCAGCTGGCAAACAATTTTTCAATGTGGGTCCTTGCGCCACCTGTCACAGCGTTACCACCGAAGTGAAAGTAGGGCCTGGTCTAGCGGGCTTATTCGCAAGCGGCAAAAAATTGCCCAACGGCAAAGACGTGACCGAAGACAACCTCAAAGAATGGATCAACAAAGGCTCCGCCGCTACATACGCTGTGCCTGCGGGCAAAGTGCCTATGCCGCCTTACCCCGACATCCAAGGCAAAACGATGGATGACTTGCTGGCATACCTCAAGACACTGAAATAATCATTCCACTCACTGCAAACCACCAAACCTCACAGGGTGTGATAAACCTGTGAGGTTTTTTTATGCTGCGTCGTCCAACGGCACAAACCCCAACCCCGCCACTTCCGCCGCAGGCATCACGACGACGAAGCTCTTTGGGTCAACGACGCGCACGACGCGCTTGAGTGGTTCGATCTCCGTCGTCGTCAGCGCGCACAACAACACCGCGCGCGTTTGATGCGTGTACATCCCTTCGCCGCGCAACCGCGTCACGCCGCGCTGCAGCTCTTTCAAGATACGCTCGGCGATGGCTTCATCTTGGTCCGTGATGATCATGGTCAGATATTCTTCGCGCCGGGCGCTAGGGCGCTGCCACGCCTGCCAAGGGCGCACGGTACCATCCGCGCGGCGCGAGGCGCGTCGAATCAGGCGTTCCAGAAGCGTGTTGCGCGGCAGCACCTCGCCCGTCGTCTCTTGCAGCAAGGTCGTGCCTAAGCCTAACGCCAACATCGCCAGCACAAACGCGCTCATGAGCAGCAACACCCGTTCGCCAGCGAAGAAGCCAATGCTCGCGCGCGCGGCCACCTCTGACCAATTGAGCGCGGGCGTCGGAAAAATATACAATTTGAAGAGCCACACGACGATCAATGCTGCGAAAATCGCAAAATAGTTGCGACGAAAGCGCCGTCCCACCGCTTCCCAAATGCTGATGGGAAAGCGTGGGCGCAAGAGCGAATCAGCCAACGTCTCTGCCCAATCAGGCGACGGGCGAAAGGGCGGCACCAACATCGCCGCGTAGTAATCCGTTTCGATGAGGCGAATGCGATAGCTCCACAATTCAAAGTAGCGATAGCGCCGCGCCTCGACGAACAAGAAGATGAACGTAAGCGCGATGGTGAGCAGCAGCAGCGCGTGGTGATGCGCGGAGTCGCTGAGTGTGAACGTAATCGCCGTGCCTGCCAGCACAATCGCCCAGTTCGTCGTCGTGTCCAAACGATTGCGCCACGTATTCGCGCGCTGCACCTCCGCACGATAGAAATGCACCCAAGCCGTGTTGAACTCCGACGCTCGCATGCGATAGCCACGATAGGTCCACACGGTATCGTCGGCGCCAGCTGCACTAGGCGCATTGGGATTGTTAGACATGTTGCCTCCTCACAAAATAATTGCGTGTTGCGCGTTTCGTTATAATTCATCCTTCCGAAACACGCAACACGCAACCCAACTTACACGCTTCCACGCTTCATGTTTCACGTCTCACGTCTCACGTTCCATACGTATCACTCGTTCCATTTCATCTAATGTGTGTTGTGTCTGCGCGATGCGTTCCAACCATCGCAGCGCCATAGGTTGCCATTGCGGATAGGCTTGCGCCCACGCGCGATACTCATTCGCCCATGCTTCCGCCTCTACACGCAACACAGTCAACAACGCTTGCAACGCTTCACCTTGTCCCGCGCTGACGAAGAGCCACTCTGCGACTTCAAAGCGCGAACCAAATGACAAGCGCATGTTTAACGTGCGCGCGATCTGCCCCAAGCGCGCCCGCGACAAAAACATCCCACAACGCGCAGGCGTAAGAAAAAAACGCACAAGCTCGCGGAGGCTTACTTCGTCGTCGGGCGAATAGCGGATGGCGGATGGTTGGTCATGCTTAATTCGCCATTCGCCATTCGCCATTCGCCATTCGCCATCCGCTAACAACGTCTCGCGCGTGAGTTGCGCCAGCGCGCGATAAAAGGGATGCGCCGTTGGGTCACGCTCGGCGGCGAGGCAGCAGACAGGTAGCCAGTGCGCGAGTTGAACGAGGAAGTTGCCCCGTATAGTTTCAGGATTTACACGGGTTGTCATTGCGAGAGCATTAGAGCGCCGCGCTCCATGCGGAGTGACAGAAACTTGCCCACTGCCATGGCGAGCGCCGTCTAAATGCGCCAAGAACCCCAAACACAAGCCGACGTGATCGGGCGCGCCGACTTCGC
>CAZDYP010000031.1:5403-35147 GCA_964509505.1 uncultured Anaerolineae bacterium
AAATGCGCCAAGAACCCCAAACACAAGCCGACGTGATCGGGCGCGCCGACTTCGCTCAACTCATGTGGCGCATAACCATGTGCTGCAAACAATGCGGCGACACGCAGCGCCTCTGCCGTGTTCAATTCGCCGTCTTCATCCGTGAACGCCGTGCCATACGGATAGACATTCAACAAAAACAAATCAGCATACGCGGCAGCGAGTGTCGTGAGGTCGGCGGTCTCCAGTGTAGAGGCTAAGGCGGGGATGGCGCGCGTGTGCGCGAAGGTCGCGTCGTCAAGTTCGTGCAACCAAAGTGACGCGAGGAGTGAGTACAGCGAGGCATCATTCATCAAACTTTTTTCCAGACCGTGCCTGTCGGTGTATCTTCAAGGACGATCTGTTGCGCGCTGAGTTGCTTGCGGATTTCGTCGGCGAGCGCGAACTGTTTGGCGGCGCGCAGCTGGGCGCGTGTGGCGATGAGCAGCTCGATGTACGGCGTGATGTCGGCAGCTGGCGTCGTGGTGTGGTTGTGCGCGTCGGGTGCGAGCGTGTGCAAGGTTTCGTGCGCGTGCGCGATGAGCGCTTGTTGCTCGGCGGCGTCGCTGATTTCCTCAATCGCGCGTGTGAGCTGCGCGAGATAGAGCGTGGCGCTGAACAATTGGGGCGCGGCGATAGGGGCGGGCAGGTTACGTGAGGCAGTGGGTGATGGCATAGGCGTTGCCTCGGACGCCGAACTTTGTAGCGCGCGCAATTGCTCGAATGAAATGCGCGAACCCGTCGTGTACGTCATTTCGCGTCCTTGATGGCGCACGGTGAGGTTGCCCGCGCCGATGACCTCGGCTTGTTGCGCTTGGGCGTCCAAGATGCAAGCCGTGTATTCGTCAATGCCGAGCAGCGCCACATCCAAGGGCAGCTGTGCCTCGAGCTCACGCAGACGGGGCTCGCCCATATAGCAATAGCGTGTGTCGTAGTTGTTGCCTTCGGCGTTGTTCCAATGCGGCACGACGGCGACCTTGAGACCAATGCACTCCAACAGATTCAACCCGTCTAACCAGTGTGGATCTGCGCCCGCTTTATAGACTTCATAGACAGGCAACGCATACGCGCCAATCGCAATGGACGCGGCGCTCGCAAACACCAATTGCGCGCCATCCAGCCAGCGCGCCGTCATCATGCGCCACACCGCCGTATCGCGCCAGTGGCGAACCGCATAACTCGGACTGCCCGGCCCCGCGAAGATGTAATGCGCGCGATACAATGGGCGCAACGCTTGCGCTACTTCCAGCGTCGTCGCGCGTGTTTTCGACTTGAACGAGGCGACCGCCAAGGCTGTGTCGAGCTTCTGTTGGAAATAGGCGATGGCTTTGGCGGAAATATCGTCAATGTTCAGCTCGAACCCCGCAGGCGTGTCCACGAACACGGCATTCGCAGGCGACGGCGCGTGCGCGAGCAACGCGCGATGCGTCTTCGCCATTGAGTCGGCTAATTCGCCCGAACCCATGAGGGTGATAGTGCCTAGTTTGAGATGAGTCATCAGTAATCAGTAGCGAGTAGCCAGTAGCCAGTAGCCAGATAAGTCCAATCTAGTTACTGGCTACTGATTACTGTTTACTCACCTTACGCAGTCATTGCGAGTGAAACGAAGCAATCTCCCATTTTCGGCGGGAAACTGCTTCGCAAAAATCGCTCGCAGTGATGCCCTTGCGTAAGATGAGCTGTTTACTCAATTGTTCGGCACCTGCTGTGGTGCCATCACGAATGCCCATTCGTACATGAACAAGCCGATGAGTGACAATAGTCCTGCCAACGCTAACGCCAACGAAGAATCCTTGAACAATACTGCAATGATCAGCGGCACAACCAAGCCCCCCAGCACGCTTGTCCAATACCAAGTTTTGTAGCGTCCCTTCGTAATCATGTGCGCGGCGGTCGCGGCGACTTGGCTGGCGTGTGGCACGGCAAACTCGCCGCCAAGCGTCAGCAATAGGTTGATGACGGCGCTGCCAATAAACCACAGTAAAGCTCTGTTGGGCGGATCAAGCGCAACGCTCTGGAGTGTTGTGGCAACGGGCGCGCTCACTAACACGTAGGGTGATGGCACGAACAAATCAACAATGAATAGACACGCTGCGCCTGCCATCAGTGCTTGCACGCACAAATGGAACGACAGCAGTGGACTTTGCCACAAGTCGCGTCCTTCAGCTTGCGCGAACAGGAACGCCGTGTAAACGGCGACGAGTATCGCCAATGGGATGCCCAGCGCGGCGCATAGCTGCACGGTTTCTTCAAACGCCATGAGGTGCGTGAGCAACAGCAAGCCCGCAACGAGGGAAAATGCAATCAGAATGAACGCGCCGCGCGTCAACCACGAACGCCATTGCGGGCGTATCAGCATGTAATAAAAGCGCGTGGGTTGGTCTAAGTCCCAAATGAGGAGACCTGTGGTGATGCCAGTGAAAATAAGCGAGAGGAGTAGGGGCAGTGTAGTGCTGAGTGTAGGTTGTGGAGGCTCGAAACGAAACAACAATGACAACGTAATAAGGATAAATATCCCCGCCCCAATCGCCTTCGTCACCAAATACGCTGGCACTTGCCAATGCCACGGCACGCGGTGCGGCACGTTGTAGGTTTCACGCGCGCCTGTCGCCGATTGCATGAGTGCGCCCGCCATCTTCACGTCGCTCGCTTGAATGGGGCCGCGCCAATCACTCTTCTCTACTGATGGCAACGTCGCCCACAACAGGCCATCGCTTTGCGCGAGCGTCGGCACGATAGCCGCTTCTTCCGCGTCAATGTAAAACAACTTCGGCTTCGTCGCTTGTTCGGGTTTACGCACGCGCACTTGTTGCGTGGAGATGGCGCGCGCGATTTCGCTGTTGGCATCGTTCAAGTCGCCTGCGACAATGGCATGAACGGGACAGACGATGACGCACGCGGGTTCGAGTCCAACTTCGGTGCGATGCGCGCAATAGTGACACTTCGCGGCGGTGTGCGAGTTGGGGTCAATATAAATCGCGTCGTAAGGACACGCCTGCATACACGCTTTGCAACCGATACAGACGTTGCCATTGAAATCCACGATGCCATCAGCGCGCTGAAACATCGCCGCCGTCGGACAAATGGCGACGCACGGCGGATTGGCGCAATGGTTACAACGGGTGACCTGAAAATAGCGCCGTGTGTGAGGGAAGACACCTTTCTCGACGTACTTGACCCAGGTGCGATTGACGCCAAGGGGCACTTCATTTTCGGATTTGCACGCAGTCGTGCAGGCATGACAGCCAATGCACTTGCGGTTGTCAATGAGGAAGCCGTAGCTGGGCGTCTGGGGTGCGACTGGAAGATTGGACATGACGAACCTCGCGCGAGTTCTTGAAGCGCGGCTATTTTACTGTAAGAAAGTTCTATGTTCAATGTTCAAGGTTCAAGGTTCTATGTTCAAGGTCCTTCGGGATTCTCTTCCAACCTTGAACTTTGAACCTTGAACTTTGAACTTTTGCCGCCTACAAGTATCATCGGCGCGATGAATCTCTACCCTACCAGACCTCACAGGTTTGCAAAACCTGTGAGGTTTTCGCACAGTGCGCCCTTTCTGGTTTTTCTGCTGACCTTTGCGTTATATCTCCGCACGCTCGCACCCTCGGTGGTCGCGCTCTTCGACGACTCACTCGAATTTCAACTGGTTGGCTACAAGCTAGCCATCGCGCATCCCACAGGCTATCCGCTCTATACGCTGCTGCTGCATCTGACTTCGTGGTTGCCCGTCGGCGATGTTGCCTATCGCGCGAACCTGCTCTCGGCGTTGTGCGCGTCGTTAGCTGTGACCTTCGTGTATCTCACGACGGTGCGCCTCACCGATTCCATCGTCGCCGCGTGCGTCGCTGCGTTTGCGCTCGCCATTTCGCCTGTCTTCTGGTCGCAAGCGGTTATGACCGAAGTGTATGCGTTGCACGCGCTGGTGGTAGGAATGATTCTGTGGGTGTCAAGTGTCATGTGCCAAGCGTCAAGTGAGCGCGCAGCATGGCACGTGGCAAGTAGCAGGTGGACGCGTCGCGTGGCAAGTAGCGGGTGGACGCTCATGGCTTTTTTGTTAGGGCTTGGCTTGGCGCATCATCGCACCATCCTCCTGCTCGTCCCTGCATTGTGTGTTTATGTGTTGCTAGAATGGCTTACTCACCGCTCGTCATTCGCCACTCGCGATTGGCTATCCGCCATTCGCTATCCGCTATCCGCTATTCGCCATTTGCCATACTACACGATCACTCGCCACTTGCCACTTGCGCTCTCTTTCCTCTTTCCACTTTCGCTCTACCTCTACCTCCCTTTGCGTGGTCACATTGGCTCGCTCGACGGCGCGTATCAAAACACCTTCACAGGTTTCTGGCGTTGGGTGATGGCGAGCGATTACGGCAACTTCATCACCGCCAATCCCTTCGAGGTGCATTACGACGCCGCGTTCTTCTGGAACTTATTCGCCAATCAATTCGGCTGGCTAGGTCTCTTGTTGAGCATTATTGGCATAGTTGCTTTGCTTGCAACTCGCCATTCGCTATTCGCTATTCGCAATTTGCCATTCGCCGTTTTTCTCCTCGTCGCCTTCCTCACCCACCTCGTCTTCGTCCTCAGCTACAAAGTGCCTGATGTGCAGGTGTTTGCGCTGCCTGCGTTTATGTGCATGGCGATTGCGTTGGGCTGTGGGTGGGATGGGGTGTGGAGGGTTGCGCGCTCATCAATGGACGGGGGACGGGAGACGGGAGACGGGAGACGGGCAGCAGACGAGCGACCAGCGACGAGTGACCAGCAGCGAGTGACGAGCGACAGGCGACGAGTGATACTGTTTGTGATTTTACTTTGGAATTTTGTTTCTATCTTCCAAACATCATTCGCGCAAAATGATTTGAGCAACAAGACCGACGTGCGTGATTATGGGCGCGACATGATGGCGCAACCGTTTCCGCCGAACTCGACGCTCATCGGTATCTTGGGCGAGATGACGCTGGTGCGCTATTTTCAAACCACCGAGAACTTACAGCCAACACTCATCACAATTGCAGCGGACAAAGATGATGAGCGTTTGCAGACGATTGACCGCATTCTTCGACAAGCTCAGAATGCTACACCGTCAGCTCAGGTTGCTTCTTATGCAGTGTTCACAACACGAATGCTCGCGGGCTTATCGGAAAAGTACGCGCTCAGTGCGATGGGACCGTTGGTGCGCGTGTGGCAAGCGCCGCCGCTATCTGACTTGCCCGCCGACGCGCCGCGCGTGGGCAACATCAAGTATCGCGTGGAGAATGTGACATTGGCACAACCACATCGCGTGCGCGTGAACATCACCTGGGAGCCGACGATGCCCATCGCAGACGACTTGAAAATTTCCGCGCGTGTGTTGGCTGGAGACCGTGTCGTCGCCGCGCAAGACGATTGGCCCGTGCATAACGCTTATCACACACGCACGTGGCGCGCAGGCGCGGCGATTCACGATGTTTATGATGTGACGCTGCCGCGCGACACACCCGCGCAAACCTATCGCGTGCTGCTCATTGTCTATCGTGCAGAGAATGGCGCGGAGGTCGGGCGCATCGAGGCGGGGATGGTGATGGTGCGCTAACGACAGACCTCACAGGTTTTCAAAACCTGTGAGGTCTTCGATTACCAATTACCAATTACTCATCATGCCACCCTCCCGCTCCCTCCTCCACCACCCCGACTTTCTGAAGCTATGGCTTGGGCAAGCCATCTCGGAATTCGGCACACGCATCACGCGCGACGGCTTGCCATTCGCCGCCGTCTATATGCTGGGCGCGACGCCGACGCAAATGGGCTTGTTGTCGGCGGTCGCCGCTGCGCCTGTATTGCTCTTGAGCTTGCTCGCAGGCGTGTGGGTGGACCGCCTGCGTCGCCGGCCTGTGATGATCGGCGCGGATGTGACGCGCGCGTTGTGGCTCACGACGATTCCGTTGGCGGCGCTGCTTGGGCAACTGCGCTTGGAGTTGTTGTTCGTCGTCGTCGCGCTCAATGGGGTGTTCACACTCTTTTTCGATGTCGCCGCGCAAGCCTATCTGCCGAGCTTGGTCGAGCGTGAGCAAATCGTCGAGGGCAACAGCAAACTTGGTCTCAGCGCCTCCACCGCCGAATTGTTGGGGCCGGGTCTCGCAGGCGTCTTGATTCAAACCATCACCGCGCCCATTGCCATCTGCTTCGACGCACTCTCGTTCCTCGTGTCGGCGGCGAGCGTGTGGCTGATTCGCAAGACCGAACCAGCGCCGCCCTCTCTCACCACCCAATCCCATCTGGGACGTGAGATCATAGAGGGCGTGCGGATGGCATCGGGCAATAGGTATCTGCGCGCGTTAGCAGGCAGCGCAGCCATACTCAGTTTTTTTGGCAACTTCATCGGCGCGCTCTACGCGCTCTACGTAGTGCGCGAGCTGGGCTTCGGCGCGGCGTGGCTGGGCTTGACCATCACAATGGGGGGACTCGGCTCGCTCATTGGCGCGTTGCTCGCCGCGCGCCTCGTGCGTCGTTTGGGCTTGGGCGCGACGTGCATCGGCATGGTGTGGGGCATGGGGGTGGGCGTTTGGTTCATCCCATTAGCCAGCGCCGCGCCCGATTCGCCGATGTTTGCGTTGATGTGTCTGATGATCTCGCAACTGTTTGGCGACGCAGCGCGCACGATTTACTTCATCAACGATGCGAGTCTGCGCCAGACCATCACGCCCGACGCGCTGCTGGGGCGTGTGAACGCGGCGCTGCAACTGTTGACGGCAGGCGTGGCCCCGCTCGGCGCAATCATCGGCGGCGTGTTAGGCGAACGCATTGGCATCGGCGCGACGCTTGCCCTTGCAGGTTGCGGCGCGTTCCTCGCGTCGCTGTGGCTCATCGCGTCGCCAATTCGCGCGTTGCGGGTGATGCCAAGGGTGGGGGCCGGAGGTCAGGAGACAGGGGACAAGGGATGAAGGTCACAGTCAACGGACGAGAACGGAAGATACGAGGGTAACGGAAGTGTGCCCTTCTCCGTTTCTTCCATTCCACTGCCAATGAATTTTGATTTTCAAAATCGGTAAAGCGCGGATGTTGTCCATCCCGCGCGAGCATTCCACACTAAAATCGGTAGAGCCCCAATTACTTCAAAGGTTTCTTCATCGGCACACCTTCGCGTCGGGGATAGGCGTCGTCGGTGCGTGAGATTTTTTCAATGATGACCAGATGACGCTTCTGTTCGATATCTGGCACATGCACCTGTTTGACAGCGTTGAGCGCACCCCCCAGTTTGGCGATGCCGTTCTTCGCCACATTCACCTCGCCCACAATCATGTCACCCTTCCATGCGACGCAATAGCCGCCGATGCGCGCAAACGGCAGCATGTATTCAACCAATACATTGAGCTCCGCCACCGCACGCGCCACGACCACATCGTATTGCTCGCGCTCGTTGGCATCACGCCCCAACATCTCCGCGCGTCCCCACACGACGCGCACCTTTTGCAGTCCAAGTTTGCCGACGATGTGTTCGAGAAACTCACACTTCTTCCGCGTCGCTTCCAGCAACGTGACCTGCCACTCAGGACACACGATTTTAAGGGGGAGGGAGGGGAAGCCTGCGCCTGCTCCTATATCGAGTAATTGGTAATTGGAGGTTGGAGGTTGGAGGTTGGACTCGGAACTTTGAACCTTGAACTTTGAACCTTGAATGTCGAACCTTGAACTTTGAACTAACGCAAAAAAGGAGAGCGAGTCGAGGAAATGTTTGCTGACAATCTCATCAGGCGTGGTAATGCTGGTGAGGTTGAACTTGGCGTTCCATGTCAGCAATTCAGTTTGATAGATTTCAAACGCGCGCAGTTGCTCATCCGAAAGTTCAAGACCGAACACCCGCGCGCCTTCTGCTAGTAAATTCATCACCATCAATTTCGATTTGCGAATGGCGAATGGCGATTGGCGATTGGCCGCCTGCCACTTGCTACTTGCCACTTGCAATCTTCAATCTTTAGTCTTTAGCCTTCAATCCCTCGCCAAAATCACCGTCCCCGCCGACGCGAGCGCCATACCCGTGCCATGCGCGAGGGCGATGCGCGCGTTGGCAACTTGGCGTTGTCCTTGCGCTTGGTAATCGTGTCGCAGCTGTCGCACCGCTTCGATGAGCGTGAACACACCATACATCCCCGAATGGGTGTAGGACAAACCGCCGCCGTTGGTGTTCATGGGAAAGTCTCCCCCCGGTGCGGTGCGCTGATTGGACACAAACGCGCCGCCCTCGCCCTTGTCGCAGAAGCCGAGATCTTCGAGGCTCATCAGACACATATACGTGAACGCATCATAAATCAGCGCAAGGTCAATGTCGTTGCGCGTTACGCCCGCCATCGCAAACGCGCGCTGCCCCGACACACGCGCCGCCCCCGATGTGAAATCGTCCATCTGACTGAGCATGAAATGTTCGGTGCGCTCGCCAAAGCCCAATACACGCACGGGATGTGTCGGCAAATCGCGCGCGCGCTCGTACGTCGTCAGCACAATCGCGCCGCCCGCATCTGTCACCAAACAACAATCCAACAAGTTAAAGGGCCACGACACGATGCGACTGTTCAGCACGTCGTCAATCGTGATGGGGTCACGATACAGCGCCTTCGGATTGAACGCCGCCCACTTGCGCGTGGCGACGGCAATCTCGGCGAGCTGCGCTTTGGTCGTGCCATAGATGGCTATATGCCGCGAGCAAGCCAACGCATACGTGCCGATCATCGCGGGGATGCCGAAGGGCGCTTCAAATTGTCCAACGAGGCTTTGCGGCGAGAAGGCGCGCGCAGGCGCGCCCACACGCGAGCGTCCGCTTTCGCCGTGCGTGATGAGCGCGACATTGCACAAACCACCAACCAGCGCCGCCACCGCATGACCGACGTGAATTACAAACGATGCGCCGCCCACCATTGTGCCATCCATGTAGGTCGCATCAATACCAAGATACTCCGCCGTTTCGAGCGGCGACACGCCCGCCGTGAAAATGCCGTCCACATCGCGCGGCGTCAAGCCTGCTTCACGCAACGCATTCAATCCTGCTTCCGCGTGCAACTGCAGCGCAGACTTGTGCGGCACAATACCAATCTCATCTGATTCGGCAACGCCGACGATTGCTACTTTACCTGAAAGAGGGTGTGTCATAAGGAATATTTTTGATTTTAGATTTTAGATTTTTGATTGGGCTTGCGCGCTTTGTTGAGCTTTTGACGAACAGTGTGCACTGAAGCATTGAAGATAGCGGTGAGCTCGTTGCCTTCTTTCATCAGTGCAGCAACTTGCTGTTCAGGTTTCATACCACTTTCGACAATAAGCTCCATCCAATAAACAGATTCATCTGCTTCCTCCAACGTCACGCCCGTTTTTGCAACGAAGTCCGCGTCAGAGCGAGCACGACACATCGCGCGATAATTCGCGCCCACTGAGGTTGATGAGCGAAGCAGTTGGTTAGCTACGCCATTCCCCGCACACGTATTGGGCAATGAATCCCATAGCTCCATAGTCCGTAGCGCCAATTCCTTTGTCCGCTTCTTCAATTCATCAGGTGTCATTTTCTCCTCCTTCTGTCCTCAAATTGATTGTGAATGAGCGTGCATCTGTTGTTCCCAATCTAAAATCAAAAATCTGAAATCAAAAATCAACGTGGCACATCCACCTTGCTCAAAATCCGCTTCATGACGCCATCCGCATTGAAACCTTCGATTTCCGCTTCGGGCTTGAGCAAGACACGATGGCGGAAGATGGGCAACACGAGCGCCTTCACGTCATCAGGCACCACGTAACCGCGTCCTTGCATCGCCGCCCACGCTTTCGCCGCCAGCAACATCGCAATCGAAGCGCGCGGGCTGCCGCCAAGCGCGAGGTCAGTCGCCGTGCGCGACGCATTCGCAATCGTCGTGATGTATTTCAAGATGCCTTCTTCGACGGTGATGGCGTTGATGTCACGGCGCAACGCCAGCAAATCGTGCGGCGTCATCAAGGGCGTGAGTCCTGTCTGCGCGAGGTTGTGCGCGTCGAAGCCGTGATGATAGCGCCGCAACACTTCGGCTTCGACTTCAGGCGGCGCATAGCTCACCAAAATCTTGAACAGGAAGCGGTCGAGCTGCGCTTCGGGCAATGGGTATGTGCCTTCGTACTCGACGGGGTTCTGTGTCGCCAACACCATGAACGGTTCGGGCAATTCGTAACGCTCACCTTCAATGGTGACTTGTCGCTCCTCCATCGCTTCAAGCAACGCCGATTGCGTCTTCGCAGGCGCACGATTGATTTCGTCGGCGAGCAAGATGTTGGTGAAGATAGGTCCCTTCTTCAAATAGAACTTGCTTGTGTTCACATCGAAGACTTGTGTGCCGACGATGTCCGACGGCATCAGGTCAGGCGTGAACTGCACACGGCGAAACTCGGCGCGAATCAAGTGCGCGATGGTTTTCGCTGCGAGCGTCTTCGCGGTGCCGGGCACACCCTCTAATAAGACATGCCCACGCGCAAGCAATGCGATGAGGATTTGTTCTAAAACCTCTTGTTGCCCCACTAACACTTTGCTTGCTTCTGCGCGCATGGTATCGTAAGCTGTTTTGACGGTGAGAGAATTGGACACAACGACTCCTTCGATGAATGCGGACATATTGGAAATCAGGGGAAATACCGGAAGCTTAGAGGGAAAATTGGTCAGCGCGCGAGCCTCAATTTATTTCCCCTAATCCCCCCCGTATTTCCCCTAGCTTCCATTGCTTTGACGGTTGCGTAGTTTGATAGATTCGTTTGCTAATTTGACGAGCGTGCGTTCATTCACATTGGGATGGTCAAGCGCGCGCAAGGTGTTGAGCAATGCAGTTTGGTCGAGGTCGTCACGATAACGCGCGAGCTCGCGCAAGAATTCGTCGTCGGGCAATTGGGCGTTGATGCGATAAGGCTTGCCAAGGCTGCGCTTCAGTTGCTGATGATAATGCTGCATGACGATGCGCCGTTTGCCCGCGCGTCGAAACAATTGCGCCACCGACATCACGTATTCGGCGGGGCTGCGTCGCGCGAGCTCTTGCGGCAACGGCGCGACACGCCCGAAGCGTTGCCCATTCACGACGAGATACGCGAAGATGGCGACGAATGAAAACAAAATCGCCCAACCCCAGGGCGTGTTGTAAAGCAACGCTTGAATCGAAGTGCGTCCTGTACTTTTGCCGTTGTAACCGAGATGATATTCGTCAAATGCGATGAGGCTGCCGACAGGCACATGCCCCAGCAGCGCGCGCACCAACGGCGCATTGTGTTCGCGTTTGAGGCTGTCATTGGTGAATAGATACGGCGCGGAGGTGAGGAAGACTTTGCCTCTGCCATGCGTCCATGATACGAGGATGGGAGCGCCATTCGCGCTGAGATGCTGCACGAAGTCGGCGCGTTCCAGCGCAAGCGCCGAGCGCGTATTGACGACGACCAATTGCGCCGTCGTCGCGCCCCACAATGGTTGTTCGAGGGTGGTGGTGATGACATGCGCCTCCAGTCGCTTCGTTTTTGCCTTCAGTGCGCGCATCAACGGATCCGCTTCGTCTCGCAAGAAAAATTCGTCAGCGACGATGAGGGTGCGTCCTTGCTCGACCCAACGTAGGACGGCTCGCGCCTCGTATTCTTCAAAATCGTCGCGCGTCGTGAGGACGAACAACACGCGCGCCTCGTCAGGCACGGCGAATGCTTCGTTCTCGATGGGTTGCACGCGATAGCCCAGCGCCTCTAGCCATTGGCGCAAAGCGAGCGCGCCATAGCGTGAAGCCGTGTGTGTTGAGTACGGTATGAACGTATTTTGCGCTTCTTCGAGCGCGTTGCGACGCAGTGCGCTCCACACGGTCAAGCCGATGAGCACAGCGAAGAGCGCAAGCACAATCAAGAGATCACGAGAGGGACGCATGAGCAGGAGAGATTAAAAGTTAGAGACCGCCAAATCTTCTAACCAGTCCAACAACTCTTGCCAGATAGCCACATCCAAGACCACAGCCTTTTTGTTGCCAGCTGGATCCACCAGAAATTGCGCGCTTGGTAGCAGCGTTTCAGTCATGCTCATTGAGCGCCTCCTTTGATTCGCGCAGGAGTTGTACTCTGGCATGGGGACGGAACAGAGGTCGAACTCCTGTCCCACCGTCGGAATTTATTTTTCACGCCGATCTATAAATCGCCGCGCTTTCAGCTCGAAGCGCGGTAATGCGCCGGCAGGCATGACGGTCACGGTTGGGCGTAACGACAGTTGGCGCTGCACTTGTTGGGTCAAAGCGCGCGCGACTTGGTCGCCATCGGCGTCGCTCACCTCGATTTGCAAACCCAGCTCGTCCATGGCGGCGTGTTGTGTGAGCTCGACGCGGAACTCAGTGATGGCTGTAAATTGCCGCACAATGGCCTCGATAGCAGAGGGATAGACGTTGACGCCGCGCACTGTCACCATGTCGTCGGCGCGTCCGATGATGCCGCCTACCATGCGCGCGTAGGTGCGCCCACAGGCGCAGGTCGTCGTGTCGAGCCGCGCACAGTCCCCCAAGCGATAACGAATCACGGGCGAACCAAGTCGCCCTAGATTTGTCACGACCAATTCGCCCTCTTCGGCAGGCTGCTGCGTGAGTGGATCAAGCACTTCAAAAATAAATTCGCTCTCATTGAGATGCACGCCGTTGCGCGCGACACACGAGAAGCCTGTCGCACCTACTTCGGTTGCGCCGGTGTGGTCGAAGCATTGCGCGCCCCACGCTTCCTCAATGCGTTGCCGTGTGCTTGGGATGGAGGCGCCGGGTTCGCCGGCGTGAATGGTCACGCGCACCTGACTATGTGCGATGTCTATGCCACTGTGTGCGGCAACTTCCGCGAGATGCAGCGCATAGGTAGGTGTGCAGACAAGCACAGTGGCCGAGTTTTCGATAATGGCATGGAGCCGCTGTTCCGACGACATGCTGCCGCCAGGAATGGACAACGCGCCGACGGCGCGTAACGCGTCGTAGGCGGACCAAAAACCTACAAAGGGCCCAAAGCCAAACGCGAAGAACACGCGATCCTCTTCGCTCACGCCTGCCGCTTTATATACGGCGCTCCAACAGCGCGTCCACCATTGCCACGATTCCTGAGTATCGAGCCAACGCAACGGCTTGCCCGTCGTGCCTGAAGTTTGGTGATACTTAACGTAGTGCGCCAACGGATAGCTCAAATTCGTGCCGAACAAGGGATGCGCGGCCTGATCCGCAGCCAGCTCGCTCTTCGTTGTGAAAGGTAATTGTCGCATGTCGTCCCATGATTGCACGTCGTCAGCAGCTCTCACGCCAGCCTCTCGTAATTTGCGCTGATAAAATGGATTCGAGTTCAGCACGACAGCTAGCAGTTGGCGTAGCTTGTGTAGTTGGTTTTGTCGCAATTCTTCGCGCGACGCAGTTTCGGCGCGCGGATCAAAGTAGGAAGTGGACATAATTGCATTCCTCTATCGAACAGGGGCAGACTGCCAATTTGCCCGCCCAACAAATTGGGCGGATTGTAACGATTGTTGGAAGGAGTGTCAATGCGCCCAATAGCGGCGCTTCCCTCGCGCAGCGTTGGCTAATCATCACGCGAATTGTGTTGACAGTCCATAACACGCATGTTACACTCATAACGAGGCGGGTTGCTGTCGCTCCGCTGCGTGTATGGTTCGGCTCGTGACCGAGCGCGTATCAAGATTCAGCTTTCATGTCCTCCTATGTCTCTCGATCTTCGCATTGACTATGGCACCATAGTCACTTCGTCTAGCCTGTATCGCGCAGCGATTGGCGTCAAGGATGGGCGCATTGCCTGTATTGGCGATGAGCAAGAGCTGCCGCCCGCCACGCGCACGATTGACGCACAGGGCTTGTACGTGATGGCGGGGCTCATTGACCCGCACGTGCACATGCGCGAACCTGGCCACACTGAGCGCGAGGACTGGTATCATGGCACGCGCGCGGCGGCGGCGGGCGGCGTGACGTGCGTGTTGGAGCATCCGAATTGCGTTCCGCCCGTGACCGACCTCGACAAATTTTACTACAAGCGTGACCTCGCCGCATCTAAAGCCCACGTGGATTTTGGGTTGTATGGCGGCGTCGGCTTTTTCGATGCGCCCAATAGCCAACGCTTGCCGCCCAAGCGTGGCAACGTGTTCGCCTTGGTGGGCGTCGGCGTGTGCGCGTTTAAGACGTTCTTGTGGCCCTACCCTGATCGCAAAGACGAGTTCGACGGCATCACCACGCTCGGCGAAGAAGAAATGGAAGTCGTCTTTAGGCTCATCGCCGACACGGGCAAAGTGCTAAATGTCCATGCTGAACACAAGCCGACGGTGGACGCGGCGATGGCGCGGCTCTCGACTATTCGTCCGCGCACGTCGTTGATGCATGAGCCGTCGCGCCCAATTCAAGCCGAGCTCATCGCTGTGCGACGCGCGGTGGACGTGGCGTTGCGCGCGGGTGTGCGCTTGAACTTCCCGCATTGCAGCGGCGGCTCAGTCGTGAAGTTCATCGGCAGCGTGCGCGAGGAAGGCTATACGCACATCACCGCCGAAACGTGCCCGCAGTATTTGTTCTTGAACAACGAGCGACTGCGCGTCGTCGGCCCCTATGGCAAAATCAATCCGCCAATTCGCAGCGAGAAGGAACGCTTGTTGTTGTGGGAATGTTTGAAAGAGGGAATGATCGAAACGATTGGCAGCGATCACGCGCCGCACTCGAAAGAACTGAAAGAGAAAACGTGGGACGACATCTTCGCCGCGCCGGCCGGTCATCCGGGCTTGGAGACGACGCTGCCGTTGCTGTTGACGGCGGTGCATGAGGAACAGTTGTCGCTCGAAGATGTAACGCGCTTGTGTTCCGAACAGGTCGCCAAATTGTACGGACTCTATCCGCGCAAGGGCGTGTTACAAGTCGGTTCGGATGCGGACATCGTGTTGGTGGACATTGACCAGCGCGGCAAAATCGAAGCGGCGAAGATGGAGACCAAAGGCAGAGAAACGGCGAAGCTCTTCGAGGGGATGGATTATGTCGGCGCGCCCGTGATGACGTTGGTGAGAGGGAAGGTCATTATGGAGCGCGGCGTCATCGTCGGCGTGCCGGGCGATGGACACTTCGTGCCTGTCATGGATGGCGCTTAACGCGAAACCCGTTTTCTTCGAGAAAACGGGTTTCGTGCTTAGAGCTTGATGCGTTCTGCCGCGGGCACGGCGAGCGTGGGGTTGCTTGGCGGCGCTAGATCATTGGGCACTTTCGCGCAATAGGGACAGACCGTCCACTTGAGGTGCATGAGCTGATGACAATGGGGGCATTCCTTCTTCAACTTGGTGTGGCAATGCGGACAGATTTGATACTCAGGGTAAACAGCGTGATGACAAGTAGGACACGCTTGCTTTTCCTCAATGTCCTGCAACAACGCTTCTTCGGCTAGCTCGCGCTCGTACACGTCTGCCAGCGTCTCTTTGGGGCGCAGAATGTAGTAGAGGAACAAGCCGGGCAAGTTGAACACGGCAACCATCAGCGTCGCCAGCAGTTGCGCGAAAATGTCGCGCGAACGCGAACGCATGTCGCGGAATGTCCAGATGACCAAGCTGACGGTGAACGCGACCAGGTACGCGCTAAAGCAAGCGAGGACAATAGACAACAACAATTCAAGATTGACGGACATGACGTGAGCAAACCTCGTGTGTAAAAGTGCGCCGATTATACCATGCGCGTTTTTTTCGGCATAATTGAAGCGCCCTAAGCGGTGTGGTATAATCGCGGCAATGAATGGCGCATAACCGACGACTATTTTCAGATGGTGCATGCAAGCGGGAGGCTCGTATGATTGAGGTTGTCATTGACAGTGTGAAGGTCAGTTTAGTTTCGCAATATCGCTTGGTGGTGCTGAAAGAGCGTTTTGGCGAGCGTTATTTGCCTATTTGGATTGGGCCGTTCGAGGCGGACGCCATCACCTATCAATTACAGGGGCATGAAGTCCCTCGCCCACTCACCCATGACTTATTGAAGAAAGTCATCCAGACAATGGGCGCAGAACTGAAGCACGTCGTCGTCACCGACCTCCGTAACGAAACCTTCTATGCGAACTTGGTGTTGAGCGTCAATGGGCGTCAGCTCGAAGTGGATTCACGCCCTAGCGATGCGATTGCCTTGGCCGTGCGCGCGAATGCCAAAATTTATGTCGCCAACGACGTGATGGACAAGGTGAGCATCGTGCCCGAAGAAGATATTTCAGGTCGCATGACGGAAGAGGAAGAGGAAAAACTCTCCGCGTTCAGCGATTTCATTGACACGCTCGATCTCGATGACCTTGGCAAAAAAACCAGCTAAGTTTGCTCATGCTATATGTTGACGGGGATTTGGCGCGCCTCCAAGTCCCCGTTCTTCGTTTGTAGTGTTTAGTGTGCAGTGACAAGCATTCACTGCATCCTGCATCCTGCATCCTGCATCCTGCTTACTAATTACTTCCCATGTCCAACCTCGACCGCCGTCCGCCCCACAACCTCGAAGCCGAACAAGCCGTGCTGGGTGCGATCCTCATTGACTCAGATGCGATTCATCGGGTGATGTCGCTGCTGAAAAGTGAAGACTTTTTCGGCGAGCGCCATCGCTGGATTTGGGAAGCAGCCACCATACTCGCCGAGCGGCGCCAAGCGATTGATTACGTCTCGCTCGTGGATGAGCTGGAACGCCAACGCAAGCTCGACGAGATTGGCGGCTCTGGCTACATCACGTCGTTGATCAACACGGTGCCGACAGCCGCGCATGTCGAGCACTATGCGCGCATCGTCGAGCGCACTGCCACGCTGCGCCGACTCATTGGCGCAGCGGGCGAAATCGCGGGCTTGGCGTACGGCGACGAAGGCGAGCTGGACGACATCATTGATCAATCCGAGCAAGCGATCTTCGCTGTCTCACAACGCAAACTACAACGCGACCTCGTGCCGATTAGCGAGTTCCTGCATCAAGTTCACGAGAACGTGGACTACATGCAGGCGCACAAAGGCGAGTTCATCGGCGTGCCGACGGGTTTCAGCGCGCTCGACATGTTGTTGGGCGGCTTGCAGAAAAGCGACCTCATCATCATCGCTGCGAGGCCCTCGATCGGCAAAACCTCCTATGCGTTGAACCTCGCGCAACACGCCGCCACGCATCAGCCACGCAAAACCGTCGCCATCTTCTCGCTCGAAATGGCGGGCGAGCAAATCGTACAGCGTCTCATCGCCAACCTGACAGGCATTGATGGGCAGAAGCTGCGGCTCGGTCAGCTCAACGATGATGAATATGATCGGATGACCGAAGCGATTGGACGCTTGTCCGAAGCGCCGATTTACATTGACGACACGCCCGCCGCCTCACCGAACGAAATTCGCAGCAAGTCGCGCCGCTTGTACGCCGAGCGCGGCTTGGACATGATCATCATTGACTATCTACAATTGATGCGTAGCACAGGGCGCGTCGAGAATCGCGTGCAGGAAATCGCGCAGATTTCCCGCTCGCTCAAGGCGCTGGCGCGTGAACTCAAAGTGCCAGTGATTGCGCTCTCCCAATTGTCGCGCGCGGTCGAATCGAGACCGGATAAGCGGCCGCAGTTATCCGATTTGCGCGAATCGGGCTCGATTGAGCAGGATGCGGATGTCGTCATGTTCCTCTTCCGCGAAGACGCTTACGACAAGGCGACCGAGCGCCCCAACATCATGGAAATCATCGTCGCCAAGCATCGTAATGGTCCGACGGGTTCCGTTGAGCTCTATTTCAATCGCGCGCAGTCGCGCTTCGCAGATTTGGAGTATTACAAGGAAAGCGAAGGCGACCTCGCCTTTTAGCCTATGGCGGATAGCAGATAGCGCATGGCAAACCTAGTCTGCCATCAGCCATCAGCCATCAGCCAGTTGCCATCGGCAAGCTACAATGTTCACTGGTTTTCCCGACGGCAAGCTCCGCGTCACACCCTTGCCCGACCTGTTCTTCAGCGAGCTGCTCGCGCAAATTGACGATCTCGCAGAGCTGAAGGTTACGCTGCATGTGTGGTGGCGTTTGGCGCACAAGGCGTCGCCATTGTGCTTGAGTTTGACCGAGTTGCGCGCCGATGTGCGAGCATGGCAAGCATTCGAGGAGCGCGCATTAGATGAGGCGTTGCGTCGCGCGGCGCAGCGTCATACCCTGTTGGAATTGCAGACAACCCCGCAGACAGGCGCGAGCGAGTGTTGGTATTTCCTCAACACTGAATCAGGCAGACGTGAAATTGAGCGAGTGCGCGCGGGCAAAATTCAATTGCAACGAGGCGCAACGGTCATGCCAGCGCTCATCGAAAAAGCGCAACCGTCCAACATCTTCACGCTGTACGAACAACACATCGGCATGTTGACGCCGCTCATCGCCGAGCAACTGCAAGCAACCGCACAAACGTATCATTCCCAATGGATTGCCGAAGCGTTCGCTATTGCCGTGCGTGAGGGCAAGCGCAACTGGCGTTACGTCGAAGCTATCTTGCAACGCTGGGCGCGTGAGGGCAAGCGCGAGTCGCGCCCGCGCGCGATTCGCCCGACGCCGCGTGCGCCCTCGCTCAAACGCAAACGCAAAGCATGAACGGCTGAAAGGGTGAAGGGCTGACAAAATGAAACGCTCATGTTCAGAACTCGTGCGCGACACACCTATTGAAGAGGCAGCGTTTTCTAACGCCGCCTGAGGGAACGGGAAAACGAAGAGAGGAGGAAATGCGGCCACTCGTTTACTCATCGCCCGTTTACTCGTTTCCCTGTTTACCTAGCTCAAGATGTTACGCCTTTCTTTTATCTCCTTCATCACTACCACCCTCTCGCATCTTTTTCCCACCACGCAATTACCCAGGCTGTTTACCCCCAAGCACATCCTCATCCTCAAGCCGTGTTGTCTGGGCGATGTCATCATGGCGACGCCTGTCATTACCGTCTTGCGTCGCGCGTTTCCTGAAGCGGCCATTGATTTTGCTGTGGGTTCGTGGTCGCGTGTCGTCGTGGCAAACCATCCGCATGTGCAGCGCATCGTTGACACCGGACGAGTGGGACAAGGCGTTTATGGTTGGCGCGAGGTGTGGCAACTTGCGCAGCGCTTGCGCGCGCATCGCTATGATGTGTGTCTCACCTTAGACCGCTCACCGCGCGTGGGGATGGTCGCATGGCTCGCGGGCATTCCCTATCGCGCAGGCTTGGACAGTCGCGGGCGTGGCTTCGCGCATAACGTGCGTGTGCCTGTGCCACCCCTTCGCTATGAGCCTGAACTTTATCTTGACGTGCCGCGCGCCCTCGCACGCAGCGCGCAAACACCACGCACCAAATTTGAATTTGCGCCGACGCAATTTTTTCCAACCGCCGAAGACCGTGAACAGGTCGCGCGCTTGCTGACCACAATTACTAATAACCAATTGCTTATTGCGATTCACCCTGGCGGCGGCAACAACCCCGGCATGATACTCACGGCGAAGCGTTGGCCTGTGGAACGGTTCGCCGCGATCGCTGCGCGCTTGATAGAAACATACGGCGCGACGGTCGTGCTGATAGGCGCGCGTGACGATACGCCAATTACGCAGGCAGTGCGCGCGGCGATGAAACATCAGACGCAAGACCTGTCAGGTCTGATTGACCTTACGGGACAATTGACCATCGGACAACTCGGCGCACTCTATGAGCGATGTGTGTTGATGATTGGCAACGATTCAGGCGTGTTGCATTTGGCGAATGCCGTCGGCACACCCGTCGTTGCGCTATATGGACCGAGCGACCCACGTGTGTACGGCCCCTATAATGCAAAGAGCTTGGCGCTCTGGCACGAGGTGGGTTGCAACCCATGTTTCGTGCAAGGACGCGCCCGCCCCGATTGCTGTCCGCATCACGCGATGGAGGCGATTAGTATCGAAGAGTGTTGGGAGGCGGCGCAGATTGTGTTGCGGCGACAAGGGGTGACGCGGTGAAGCTGATTTCCAGCACCAGCAACCCACGCATCAAAGCCATACGCGCCTTGCGCCAGCGCAAAGCGCGCGAGCGCACGGGCTTGTTTTTTGTCGAGGGCATTCGCATCGTCGGCGAGGCGGCGCAAAGTGGCGCGACGATTGAGACGTTGGTCGTTGTGCCTGATTGGTTGAAGAGCGAGTTCGCGCAAGGGTTGGTCGCGCACCAACGTCAACAGGGCGTGGAATGTTTGGAAGTGACGCGCGCGGTTTTTGAGGGGTTGTCGGTGAAAGAAGGTCCACAAGGCTTAGGGGCCGTCGCGTGTCAGCGCTGGGAAAAATTAGACGAGGTGCGCTTATCGTCGGAACTGTGTTGGGTCGCGCTTGATGCGGCGCAAGACGCCGGCAACCTCGGCGCGATTCTTCGCACGAGTGATGCGGTGGGTGGGGCCGGGCTAATTTTGCTGGGAAGCGCGGCTGATCCATACGCCCCTGAAGCTGTGCGCGCTTCCATGGGGGCGATTTTCAGCCAGCGATTAGTGCGCGCCAGCTTTGCGGAGTTCGTTGCCTGGAAACAGCAACATCATTACACCGTCATCGGCACATCGGACAAAGCGACACACGATTATCAAGGCATCACCTATCAATCGCCGCTCGTGATTCTGATGGGCAGCGAGCGACAAGGACTCTCGCTTGAGCAACAAGCCATTTGTGATGTGGTGGTTTCGATTCCGATGGTTGGACGCAGCGACTCGCTCAATCTTGCAGTGGCGACGAGCGTGATGTTGTATGAAGTGTTCAATCAACGGCGCAAACAATGAAAGGGTGAACAACCGGTTCACCCTTTCATTCCTTCAGTCCTTCACCGATCCTCTCGAAATTCCTGCTTGGTAACCTCGCCGTCATCGCGCAAGTACCACATCACTACATCCGTCGTCTCATTCAACTCAATCGTCGCATAGAAGCCCATCCAGGCCGCGCCGCAATTGATAACCGTGGTGTGGTTATAGCGCTCAAGGCCGCGCGCCTCGTGGATGTGCCCGCAGACGACGAGCTGAATATGATATTGGTCGAGCGCGGCGCGCACCGCATGGCTGCCGCCGTGCTTCTTCGTCTGGGCCCAATCCACCATGCCATAAGGCGGCGAATGCGTGACGAGGACTTTGCGCGGCGCATCCGCGATGGCTTGATGACCGCTCCGCAGCCAACCGTCCATCACCTCTTCAGTCACTTCCCAGGTGTTGCCCAAGTGGGGTGTGCCACATGAGACGCCGAAGAAGCCAACGCCGCCTAGCTCGCGTCCTGCGCCTGTCAACGAGTTTCCATGCTTCACGATGTATTTTTCGATGAGCTCATCATCGCAGTTGCCTGCGACGGTCAACACGCGCGGCACAAACGCCTCACACAGCTCGATGATGGCGATGGCTTCATCGGGACTGCCCCAGTTGGTGAGGTCGCCAGCGATGACGATGGCATCGGGCAGGGTGGGTTGTTGGGCAGCGTGGGCGAGGATGCGTCGCACGCATTGCCTGTTGCCGTGAATATCGGAGAGAGCCAAGAGTCTCATAGTCAAAGGCAGAAGACAGAAAGCAGAAGGCAGAAAGCTGCAGCGGTTTGCTACTGCCTTCAGCTTTCTGCCTTCTCGATAGAGCGGAGAGGGCGGGATTTGAACCCGCGATAGACGTTATACACGCCTATACCCACTTAGCAGGCGGGCGCCTTCGACCACTCGGCCACCTCCCCCTATTAGTCGCTAGTCATTAGTCGCTAGTTGCTAGCACTAACGACTAGTGACTAACGACTAACGACTAACCTGCGGAGGGAGAGGGATTCGAACCCCCGATGACACTGGGTGCCATAACGGTTTTCAAGACCGCCGCATTCGTCCACTCTGCCATCCCTCCACGTTGCTCACAGTATAACACACGCTTGGTGTCTGTCAAAAATTTTTGGCTCTACTGGTTTTGCTGTAGAACGCCTCAGTGATTTGTAGATTCGCGCCGATGCTTGTATCGTATGCGCCCACCGTAAATTTTTCGGAGAGCACGGCCTATGCAAATTCGTTTAGCGGACCTCGATGATTTAGCGAGTTGCCTCGCCCTAGACGTCTCGTATGAGACAACGCACGTCTGGCAAATGCACTTGCATGCCAGCGCACAGCGCGTGGATGTGACATTCAGTTTCGTGCGATTGCCGCGCCCTGTGACCATTCAGCAGGAAGCAGACGAACAATGGTTGCGCGCCGATTGGGATCGTCAGGAATGTTTTCTCGTCGCTGAACACGAGGGGGTGATCTTTGGTTATCTTGATATGATTACGCAACGCCGCCAGAGCACGGGCTGGATCAACAACGTGGTTGTTGGGCGAGATTATCGTCGGCATGGCATCGGCAAGGCGTTGCTCAACGCCGCGCGCTTGTGGGCGCAACAAGCCGAGTTGCGTGTGCTGCTCGCTGAAATCAACTCACGCAACTATCCCGCGCTACAACTCCTCGAAAAATTAGGCTATCGGTTTTGTGGCTTCAACGACCAACACTTCCACAGCGAAGACATCGCTATTTTCATGGCGCACCGCCTCAAGTGAACATTTCCTCCTCATTTCCCCTTATCTCCCGTTTTATTGAAAGAGAGATAAGGGGAGAAATCAGTTGAGCGCTTGAGCCAAGTCCTCCACCAAATCCTCAGGATGCTCCAACCCGATAGATAGCCGCAACAGATTTTCGGGCGTGCGTGTGCCTGCGCCTTCGATAGACGCGCGATGCTCGACCAAACTCTCTGTCCCCCCAAGACTCGTCGCGCGCGTGAAGATTTTCAACTTTGCCGCGACTGCCATCGCCTCGTCGCGTCCGCCTCGCACTTGGAACGAGACCATCCCACCGAACAATCGCATCTGTTCCGCCGCGAGCTCGTGTCCCACATGGGTTTTGAGCCCCGGGTAATGTGCCACCTCGACGCGTGGGTGCTGCGCTAAAAATGTAGCGACACGCATAGCGTTCTCGGAATGAGCGCGCATCCGATACGGCAGCGTCTGGATGCCGCGCAACAACAGCCAACAATCGAACGGCGATGGCGCCGCGCCCTCATAGATTTGCACGGCGCGAATGCGTTGGAAGAGCGCGTCGTTTTGTTTGCCGACGACCACGCCGCCCAGCACGTCGCTGTGTCCGCCGATGTATTTCGTCGTCGCATGCATCACGAGGTCGGCGCCGAGCGGCAACGGGTTTTGCGCGATGGGCGTCGCAAAGGTGTTGTCGCACGCGCACTGCGCGCCATGCGCGTGCGCGAGCGCTGCCATGCGCGCGAGGTTCACGATTTTCAGCAACGGGTTCGAGGGCGTCTCGACCCAAATCAATTTTGTATTGGGTCGTATCGCTTGCTCGACTTGCGTTGCATCGGTCATGTCAACAAAAGTGACTTGCAAGCCCCACGGCTGCATGAACTCCTCGAGCAAGCGACGAATGCCGCGATAGATGTCGTGCGGCGCGACGACGTGCGCGCTGGGCGACAGCGAATGCAGAATACCAGCCACCGCCGCGGTGCCCGACGAAAATGCCACCGCGCCCACACCGCCTTCGAGCTGCGCTAAACATGCTTCGAGCATCGCGCGATTGGGATTGCTGTTGCGCGTGTAGATGTGGCCATGCGGAAAGCTGCCGTCGGGGGCGCGCTCGAACGTCGTGGACAAATGAATCGGCGGAATGACCGCGCCCGTCGTGGGGTCAACCTGCCGACCTGCATGGACGGCGAGTGTTTCAATTTTCATGGTTTTCGATCCTTCAATTGGGTGTAGAGCAAGTTGGCAACTTGCTCATTTCGTATTCGCAAGAGCAGGCCAGTTAAAAACTTGCGCTACCTCAAGTTCTTATTCATCCGGCACAATCGCCTTGATGACCTCGGCATCCATCTCCGGCATCCAGCCATACAAGTGGAAACGTGCGTACTCTTTGAAGCCATAGCGTGCGACGACGCGGCGCGACATCGGCTCGGCGTGGATGAACGAGATGTGATAACCGCGTGCGCGCGCATCTGCGAGGCGACGACGCAACAACGTCGAATAGACTTTCTGATTGCGATACTCGGGCAGCGTCGCCGCGCCGCCCAGATACGCGACACCCGCACGATACACGACGCGCGCAGTCGCGACGGGTTTGCCAAGCCAACGCGCCAGATAATTCACATCCCATGTATTGATAGCAGGGTCTTTGCGACGCTCGAACAGGCTGGGACGCCAATGGTCAATCTGTTCTTTTGTCAGGTTGAAGCAACGCCCCGTGATTTGCAAACTCGCTTCCATGACGTCGTCGTTCGTCCCATCTACCACCTCGACGGTCACCTGTGGATTGATGGGAATGTCGTCAAGGTCGTCCAAGCCCACACGCGCCATCACGGCTTGGTCGCCTGCGCGCATGAAGCCGTGTCGCTCCAATCGCTCGCGCAAATCGGATGGGGTATCATACGGCGTGATGAACCACACGAAGCCGATATTGCGTTGGCGATGCCACTCGATCAGCTCGGCGATGCGCGCATCGGCTTCCTCCGCCGTCCAGCGCACGCCCTCGACTTCGTTGCTGGCTGGATGCGCGAGCCCCGAACCTGTTTGCACGTAGCGCACACTGCGAAAGCCACTGTGACTAGCCGAGATGCGTTCGCGCCAATCGTTCAGGTGATGATAGGCGGCAAAGAGTTGATGCAATTCTGTTTCGCCGATGTCGGCGGGCGCAATCCAGTTTTTGCGGCGTAGGCTCGGTATCGGCTCCGCGCAATATAAATCAATCACGTGAACCTGCTCGTCTTTGATTTGCAACACGGCCGAGCGATTGTGCTCGACGTATTGCCCATGTTCCGTGGCTTGAATGCGAAACTCGACGGCGACACGGTTGCCTTCCGCTATGCTGGTGTGCGTTGCCAATGTGGCATCAGGCCACGCCGCCCATTCGTTCATCAACCGCTGCATCACCCGCGCCCGCGGGCGATGCGATTCGCTGCCGCGCCAGCCCCACAGCCGCAAGCCAACCGCTGGATGCAAAATTTTTTCGTAGCTCGCCGCATCATTGGCGACGAGCGTATCAAGAAATTGTTGAGCAATCGTTTTAGAATCAGTCATAGGAAAACTTTTCATACCACAGAGGACACCAAGATTGCTTCTTAATGTTCTCTGTGTCTCTGCGGTGTTATTGGCTTCCACCAAACACCGGCGCGAGCAAATTATCGGTCGGCACGTAGTCGTCTGTCAAGATGATCGTCGGCTCTTGACGCAAGTAGCTATTAAGGCGAAATGGCTTCATCTCGACCGAGGCGCTCGCCCAGTCGGGATTCGTCGTGGCGATGGGCGTCAGGTCGCTCATGGTCAAGGGGCCGGTGGTGGCGATGATGACGAAGGTCTTGCGCGTGTCGGGTTCGACTTTGGTAATGTCGCCCAAGACGATGACGGTCGTGAACACCTCGCGCAGCGTGTTCACGTAGGCGCGGAAGAAGTGGCCGTAAGCCGGCAGGTCAATGATGTTCACCATATAGATGCCATTGGGTTTCAAGTGCGACTTCACTAGCTCGTCAAACTCGCGTGTCGTCAGATGATACGGCACGGAAAAGTCGTTGAACGCATCGCCGACGATCAAATCGAATGTTTGCGACGCGGGCAAGTTCGCCAGATAAAAGCGCGCGTCCTCGTCGTAAATGGTGAGGGGCGGGTTGTCCTTCAATGCGAACTCTCGCCGCGCCACCTCCGTCACCATCGGATCAATTTCGGCGACGGTCACGCGCGCTTGCGGATACTTTTGCGTGACGTAGTAGGGAAAGACGTAGCCGCCGCCGCCGATAAAGAACGACTCAAACGCCGGCTGTTCGCGCGCAAGGTATTCCGTCACCACCGCGTACGCATTCTCATACCCATACACCAAATCGAGTGGGTCGGCGAGCGACCAATACGAATGCAGCAAACGGTCAAGATACATCACCTTGATCGGCTTGTCGCCTTCTTCGATGGCCAGGCGAATGCAGAAGTAATTCGACTCGCGCAGACATGGGGAGTCGAAACTTTTCGTGGCGATGGCGCTCGCGCCGAGCAACGCGCACAACACCAGCAATGCTGTCTCCCGTTTGCCGAAACTGCGTCCCGCGACGAGCAACGCCAATAACAAGAGTGTGCCTGCGACCAAGGCGATGAGGGTGCGCGTGCCAAAGAGCGCGATGAAGTAGAAGCCTGTCGCAAACGTGCCGACAATACTGCCAACGAGCGAGACCGCGTAGAGCGTGCCAATTGTGCCGCCTGCCTGCGCGAAATTTTTGAGCGAGAGTTTGATGACGACAGGCGTAATCGTGCCGAGTATGCACGTCGGCAAGAAGAAGACCAAGCCAATCGCCGCGCAGAAGCGCAACACGATGGGCAACGACGAGGGCATGAAGTAAAAATAACCAAGCGCACGCACCGTGAGCAAGATGCTCGACGAGACGAAGGCGCTCAAGAGCAACAGCCCCACGAGCGTGCGCCGTTGCGGGTAACGGTCGGCGATGCGCCCGCCGAGGTAGTTGCCCAAGCCGATGCCCGCGAGGATGACGCCAATCACCGTCGTCCATGTGTAGAGCGACACGCCCAACACGGGCGCGACCAACCGTCCCGCAACGAGCTCGATGACCATGACGCAGGCGGACGAGATGAAGATGGTGAGAAAGGAGAGGAATGGGGACATGGGAGCTTCGGGTTTGACAAAAATCCCCCCAACCAATTAAGCATGGGGGGATTCATATTGGAGGCAGGCAGCGGTCAGGCTTCGCAAAAAGTCTGAGCGCTTTTTATTTGAGCAACCGCGTCAAATGTGCGCCCGCATCTCTGGCATTCAGACGAATCGTGCCAGGCGAGACACTGGAGCGCGTCATCACACCCAAGACGATGCCATCACTTAAATCAAAGGCATAGAGATGATAGCGTTCGCCTTCAAAGTGCAACTGATTAAAATGCCCATAGGCTTCGTTGACGAAATCAGCCAGCTCGTCGGCAATCTTCAACCAGCGCGCGATCAAGCCGATAAAGGTATCGGTGCGATGTGTTTGGATGTTGCTGAGTTGCGCAATCAAATCGCCTTTGCGTAACAAGAACACGGCTTCGGCGCGCAGCTCACTTGAAAGATTGTTCAACACCTGCTCGATGGTCTGTGGTCTGTCTGGGAGGCGTGACGGCGGCGGCGTGGCGCGCGCGCGTGGCACAGGTGATGGCGGCGGCTCGACTGGCGGCGGCGGCGCTGGCGGTTCAGGCGCGCTGGGTTTGGCTTCGACGGCTGGTGGTGGCGCTAGCGGTTCTTCTTTAGCAGCGAGCGTCGTCGGTTGTTCCTCTGGGAAAATCGAAGGAGGTAGTTCGACGAGTGGTTTGATTGCGGTGCCCAATACCTTTGCAATAATTTCGCCCAAGTCGCCAATGAATACAGGTTTGGTGAGGATGCCATCAATCGGCAGGCTTCGCATATCGGGTGGCAGTTCAGCGCCAATAGGGACGAGCATGATGTGGGTTCTGGGCATACGCCGACGCACTTCATAGACGAGCGCCGAAATGGCAAGGTCTTTGATGTTGAGATCAACGATCACCAGTTCTGGCGGGTCTTGGGGCGAAAACTTCAACGCGCTTTTGCCATTGGTGACGAATGAAGCGGCATAGTCGCCATTCATCTCCAACATCATCTTCATCATTTGCCCAAACGCTTCGTCGGGATCTACGACGAGAATGTGCGGCACACCTTTTGCAGCGGGCGCTGGCGGAATCACTTCGGCGGGTCTAGGCGCGAGCTCTTCGCGCGCTGGTTCACCCGCTGGTTCAGGTTCTGCCTCGCGCGCCAATGTCGGCGGTGGACGCAACAAGCCTGTTTGCGGAACGGGACGCGCAGACGGAGGCGCGGTGGTGGGCAATGCTGCAGTGGAGGGCGTAGTGTCAGCGCGTCGCGCCATCCGCACGCGCGGGCGGCGTGGTTCGTCGGCTTTGGCGGAGGGTGGCGGCGGTAGTTCCACGAGCTGCTTGACTTCGGCGCCTAAGGCGTTAGCAATCAGTTCACCCAAGTCTCCGATGAACACAGGCTTGGTCAAGACGCCTTGAATCGGCAAGGCTTGCAGCTCGGGCGGCAGTTCGTCGCCTAGTGGAATGAGCATCAGCCGCAACGTCGGCGCCAGCTGCCGCAACTGCGTAATCAATTGCGGGATGGCGATGTCGCTGACGTTCAAATCAATGATGACCAACGCGGGTTGCTGTTGTTGCACAAACGTCACAGCCGCCGCCCCCGAAGTCACGGCTTCGCCCGCATACGCGCCGTTCATTTCCAACATCATCTTCATCATCTGTCCAAAGGCTTCGTCGGGATCCACGACGAGAATGCGCGGCACAGCGGCCAGCGAAGGAGGCGCGGGCGCAGCGGTGAGCGCCGGTTCAGGCATGGGTGCAGGCAGCGGCGGTGGCGGCGCAACGTCTTCGGGCTCTTCCTCACGCACAGGCACCAGCGATGGAGGTGTTGGTTGCGGCGACTCGCGCATCGTCGGTGGTGGTGTGAGCATCGTCGTTCCGCGGCGTGAAGAGGAAGCCATCCGCACGCGCGGGCGGCGTGGTTCGTCGGCTTTGGCGGAGGGTGGCGGCGGTAGTTCCACGAGCTGCTTGACTTCGGCGCCTAAGGCGTTAGCAATCAGTTCACCCAAGTCTCCGATGAACACAGGCTTGGTCAAGACGCCTTGAATCGGCAAGGCTTGCAGCTCGGGCGGCAGTTCGTCGCCTAGTGGAATGAGCATCAGCCGCAACGTCGGCGCCAGCTGCCGCAACTGCGTAATCAATTGCGGGATGGCGATGTCGCTGACGTTCAAATCAATGATGACCAACGCGGGTTGCTGTTGTTGCACAAACGTCACAGCCGCCGCCCCCGAAGTCACGGCTTCGCCCGCATACGCGCCGTTCATTTCCAACATCATCTTCATCATCTGTCCAAAGGCTTCGTCGGGATCCACGACGAGAATGCGCGGCACAGCGGCCAGCGAAGGAGGCGCGGGCGCAGCAGCTGGGGCAACAGCTGTAATGGGTGCGGGAGCTGGTGGAGGAGTTACCACGGGTGCAGGCGGCGGGAGAGGAGGTGTGGCTTTTAGTGGCGCTGCCACACTTGGCGCAGGCATGTCACGTTCTTCTTCAAGCGCGAGTGGCGGCATTGGCGCAGGCGGTGTGAGCATCGTCGTGCCACGGCGCGCAGTCGGCGTTGCCATCCGCACACGTGGGCGACGCGCTTCATCGCTTTTGCTGGAAGGCGGCGGCGGCAAATCTACCAACGGCTTCATAGCGGTGCCTAAGACTTTGGCGATCTTCACACCCAAGTCGCCAATGAACACCGGTTTAGTGAGGATGCCTTGAATGGGCAACTCATACAGTTCAGGCGGCAATTCCTCACCCAACGGAATCAACATGATGCGAGTATGGGGAGCGCATTGATGAATCTGGGTCACAAGGTCGGGACCGCTGATGTCTGGGAGACTCAAATCTATGATGACGAGATCGGGCGCGTGCTGTTGAACGACGCTTAGAGCGCTGGTGCCCGTAGTCACATACGAGCCGCTGTAAGCATTGTTCATTTCAAGCATCATCTTCATCATCTGACCGAAGGCTTCGTCGGAGTCCACGACCAAGACGCTGGGCGTGGCTGAGGTGGCGATGGCAGAGGCAATAGCTTCTTGTGACAGCGCTGGCTCAGAAGGGAAAACTAATTCGTTGGAGGAGGCGGGGCTCGTCTCTCGCTCTTCTTCTGCGCTAATTTCTTCTTCGGCAATCACTACGGGTTCCATGGTTTCGTGGATGGTCACCGAGGCGAGCGCGGGAGCGCTTACGGGCTGCGC